>NZ_JBXARG010000019.1:0-104969 GCF_058808015.1 Undibacterium sp. GW821-FHT11H02
CAGTGGCAGCGTGGTCGCCTTTTTTGGGTTACCTTTTTTGGCGAAGCAAAAAAGGTAACTGGCTGTCGGGCCACCCCGACCTACAGACTCAAAAATCAACAAAACACTCCGCCATACGACAAGAAAAAGCCAACCCAAAAAAATACAAATAACGCGTGGGCACAAAACCCGTGCCCACCCTACGTCCAGGGACATCACGCGGCAATACCCCATCCCCATCCCAACCTTCCCCTCGAAGGCGAAGGGGAAGGAGCAACACCACACAGGATTCAAACAAATCTTTGCTTGCTAACTTGTTCTGACAAAAAGTTTCATTAAGATCAACGAAATCCGCCTCATCAAATAAAAAACCAAAAACCCTTTGCAAAAACCAATTTTAAGTTGTACGATGACGTATCACTTAAATCTAAGCCCATGATTTTTTCCAATTCCACCCAATTTCCTGCCTTTATTCCTGGAGACACTATGCACCCGCAAGAACTTAAACAAATCCTCTCGTCTGGACTCTTATCCTTCCCTATCACCGACTTCGATGAGAATGGTGATTTCCGTGCTGATACTTATGCTGAGCGTTTGGAATGGTTGGCGCCATATGGTGCTAGTGCTTTGTTTGCGGCGGGTGGTACCGGTGAATTCTTTTCTTTGACGCCTGGTGAATACAGCGACGTGATTCGTACTGCGGTCGATACTTGTCGTGGCAAAGTACCAATTTTGGCGGGCGTGGGTGGTCCTACCCGTACCGCAGTTGCATTAGCTCAAGATGCGCAGCGTTTGGGCGCTCAGGGTTTGTTGTTGTTGCCGCATTATCTGACTGAGGCCAGCCAAGATGGCTTGATCGAGCATGTTGCTGAAGTCTGCAAATCCGTCAATATTGGCGTGGTAGTGTACAACCGAGCTAACTGCCGTTTGACACCAGATTCTTTGGAAAAGTTGGCAGCGCGTTGCCCGAATTTGATCGGTTTTAAAGATGGTATCGGTGACATCGAATTGATGGTGTCAATCTGGCGTCGCATGGGCGACCGTTTTAGCTATCTCGGCGGTCTGCCAACAGCAGAGATTTTTGCTGGTGCGTATAAAGCGATAGGCACACCAGTGTATTCTTCTGCGGTATTTAATTTCGTGCCAAAATTAGCGATGGATTTTTATCACGCAACAGCGGCTGATGACTTCGCGACGACCAATCGTCTGATCGATGAATTCTTCCTGCCGTACTTAGAGATTCGCAATCGCAAAGCAGGTTACTCTGTGAGTATCGTGAAAGCCGGTGCACGCTTGGTCGGTCATAGCGGTGGTCCGGTACGCGCTCCTTTAACTGACTTGACGGCGGAAGAAGATGAGATGCTGTTGAAATTAATTCGTGCACAAGGCGCGCAATAAGCAACTGAGGACTGTGTCGTCACGCTTAGGCACAAAGTAAAAAACACAGAAAACGGGCTCGCCCGTTTTCGCCACATTTTAAACAAGCTCATAGGTTTTATCAGGAGTAATCAATGCAAATCACAGGAAGCATGATCATCGGTCAGCAAACAGTTTTTGGTAGTGCTGGTTCGGTCAAAGCGATTAATCCCGCCACCAATAACGAATTCGAACCCGCATTTGGTCTCGCTACCAATGCGGACATTGAACGAGCCTGTCAGTTAGCTAGCGCAGCCTTTGACATTTTTAGGGAAACCAGCCCAGAACAACGTGCTTCGTTTTTGGAAAAAATTGCGGACAATATTTTGGAATTAGGTAGTAGCCTGATCGAACGCGCCACCTTAGAAACTGGCCTGCCAGTAGCACGTCTGGAAGGTGAACGCGGTCGTACTATGAACCAATTGCGCTTGTTTGCAAAAGTGGTACGTGATGGTCGTTATTTGTCTGCGACGCTAGATTCTGCTTTGCCAGAACGCGCGCCGCCACGCCCTGATTTGCGCTTGCGCAAAATTGGTTTGGGCCCGGTTGCCGTCTTTGGCGCCAGCAATTTTCCTTTAGCGTTTTCTGTGGCGGGTGGTGATACCGCATCAGCCTTGGCAGCGGGTTGCCCGGTAGTGGTCAAAGCGCATAGTGCTCATCTCGGCACGTCAGAATTAGTGGCGACGGCGATTCAAAAAGCGGTACGTGACGCAGGTTTGCCAGAAGGCGTTTTTTCTATGGTGATAGGCGATGGTCGCCAAATTGGTCAGAGCTTGGTATCGCATCCGGCGATTAAAGCCGTTGGTTTTACAGGTTCACGCCAAGGCGGCATGGCGCTGGTTCGCACTGCGGCACAACGCCCTGAGCCTATTCCTGTTTATGCAGAGATGAGTAGTATTAATCCTGTGTTCTTGTTGCCTGGTATTTTGTCCGAGAAAGCCGCTGGCATTGCTCAGGCTTTTGTGGATTCTTTGACACTAGGTGCAGGTCAGTTCTGTACCAATCCTGGTATGGTCATCGCAGTAGACAGCCCTGCCCTGCAAAGCTTTATACAAGCGGCATCGACGGCAGTTGAAGGCAAACCTGCTGCGACCATGCTAACGCCAGGCATACATCAAGCCTACAGCAACGGCGTCAGTCGTTTGCATGAGATTGATGGCATTAAAACTTTAGCGCGGGGGCAGGAAAGCACAGGCAGTGCTTGTGCTGCACGCGCCAATCTTGTGCAATGTAGTGCGCAACAATTTTTATCAACCAGCGCTTTGCACGATGAAGTATTTGGCCCTTCTTCTTTGCTCATCGTCTGCGCTGATCAGACGGAAGTACTGGCCATTGCTGAACACTTAGAAGGTCAACTGACAGCGACAGTCCATGCCAATGCCGCAGACTATGCGGCAGCTGGCAAGTTATTGACGATATTGGAACGCAAAGCCGGACGTATTCTATTTAACGGCTTCCCTACAGGTGTGGAAGTTGCGCATGCAATGGTACATGGTGGTCCTTTCCCATCCACTTCGGATAGTCGTTCTACCTCGGTGGGTGCTTCAGCCATTGATCGTTTCTTGCGTCCGGTTTGCTATCAGGAAGTGCCCGCTGAGCTATTACCTATCAGTCTGCAAACCAGCAATCCTTTAGGCATCCCACGTGTGATCGATGGGGAACTGAAACTGCCTGGATAAATAAAGACTAGCGCTGACACGATCTTGTCAGCGCTATTTTTTTGCTTCGCACGACTCATAGCAAGCTCACAAAAAATAAAACCGGAGACAAGAAATGTCATCATCAGCGAAAGCACAAGTTACCAATGTAGAAGTGCCCTTACACGCCAATGCGCAAGGGATAGGAAAATACCGATGGACGATTTGTGCCCTATTGTTCTTTGCTACCACCATCAATTACTTAGATAGGCAAGTACTGAGCTTACTCGCCCCCGATCTGAGTAAAGAATTCGGTTGGACCAATAGCGATTACGCCAATATTACGGCGGCATTCCAATTTGTCTATGCGATTTCCATGCTGTTTGCCGGGCGCTTTATCGACAAAATTGGTACGAAAAAAGCTTTCGTACTGGCGATTACTATTTGGTCTATCGGTGCCATGATGCATGCGTTTGCCGTTGCATTTGGCAGCGCTATAAATACTATATTTACGACGCTGGGATTGGCTGCAGTGCCCGTTTCTATCGCTGGCTTTATGATCTCTCGCGCCGTGCTAGCCTTAGGCGAAGCTGGTAATTTTCCAGCTGCGATCAAAGCGACTGCAGAATATTTCCCTAAGAAAGAACGCTCTTTCGCTACTGGCATTTTTAACTCGGGTGCCAACATCGGTGCCGTACTAGCACCTATCACCGTGCCTATGATTGCATCGGCCTGGGGTTGGCAAGCCACCTTTATTATTATCGGCGCCATAGGCTTTTTGTGGCTGGGTGCGTGGCTGGTTTTTTATGACAAACCTGAACAACAAAAACGTTTGACTGCGGAAGAGTTAGCCTACATCAATCACGATCAGGTACGCGATGGCGTGATCGAAAACACCAATGACGAAGGCAAAAAATTCTCTTGGTTTCAATTGCTCGCTTATCGTCAAACTTGGGCTTTTGCCTTTGGTAAGTTTATGACGGATGGTGTGTGGTGGTTCTTCTTGTTTTGGTTGCCCAAATATCTGGCGGCACAATACGGAATGAAAACCACCGATTTTGTTTTTCCATTGGCGGTTTTGTATAGCATGACCATGGTCGGTAGTATCGGTGGCGGCTGGTTACCGACTTATTTTATCAATCGTGGTGACGCACCGTATGATGGTCGTATGAAAGCCATGTTGATGATTGCGGTGGTGCCGCTGGTGGTATTGTTAGCACAGCCTTTAGGCTACCTGAGTTTTTGGGTACCTGTTATTTTGATCGGTATCGGCGCCTCAGCACATCAAGCATGGTCTGCCAATATTTTTACGACGGTATCGGATATGTTTCCGAAAAAAGCGGTGGCTTCTGTCGTAGGTATCGGCGGTATGGCAGGCGGTCTCGGTGGTGTTTTGATTACGAAACTGGGTGGCTGGTTGTTTGACTACTATGGTGCGCAAGCTCAATTGCAAACGGGTTACACCATTATGTTCGCCATTTGCGCCCTCGCTTATTTGGTCGCTTGGGCTGTCATGAAAACCTTGGTACCGAAATACAAAGTCATTAGTGACTTATAAAATCACGACCAGTATGTTTATCAACGAAGTGCAGCCCAGCCCAGAAAATTCATGTTAAACACTGTAGATACTGTCGATGTAGCGCGTGTCGGTAATTCATCCATCAATATCCGTTGTGGCGTTGGCGAGAGCCCAGTCTGGCTCGCCAGCCACCAGGCCTGGTTTTGGGTTGATATCATCGCCAAAACCATTTGGCGTGCCGATGAAGCTGGAAACCATGTGCAAAGTTGGCAGACGGCGGAGATGATAGGCTGCATCACGCCTAAGCAAAATGCTGGACAGCGACTTGAATTTATCGCGGGCATGGAGAGCGGCATCTTTGATATTGTGCTGGAAGCACCAGCTAAAGTAAGCGCCACACGTCTGGCAGCGCCAGCGGAGTTGAAACCAGGTATGCGTTTTAACGATGGGCGCTGCGATCGTCAGGGCCGTTTTTGGAGCGGCACCATGCTGATCGATATGAGCGAAGCACGTGCTGCTGGCCACCTGTTCCGCTATTCCAAGGAGCAAGGCATTTCGGCGCCGGTGGTATCAAACTTATTGGTACAAAATGGGCTCGCATGGTCACCCGATGGACGCACCATGTATTTATCAGACTCTCACCCCAACAGCCAATTGATATGGGCGTTTGACTACGACACCGAGACTGGCACGCCACACAATCAACGCCTGTTTGTCGATATGAAAAACTATCCCGGTCGCCCTGATGGTGCGGCAATTGATGTGGATGGTTGCTACTGGATTTGCGGCAACGATGCGGGACGAATTTTACGTTTCACACCTGAAGGCAAGCTTGATCGGCACATTGCAGTACCGATGACAAAACCGACTATGTGCTGCTTCGGCGGTACCAATATGGATACCTTAATGGTGGCGTCAATCGCGGCTGGCCAGGCTGACGATGACGTTTGGGCGGGTGCGACGGTACTACTACGTCCGGGAGTGCAAGGATTTGCAGAGACTCCTTTTGGCGCTTAGTGGCTGAGCTCTCGCAGTTGCAGTCAGCACTAATTTGATTCCAAATTTTATAAAAAGGATATCCCAAAATGATGATGGATAAAGCACTCGCTTGCCTGTTAGTTTCTTTATTGCTGCCCGCCCTCAGCGTATCCGCACAAACCGCTAGCAAAACCACAAGCGCTGCTAAGCCAAGCAATCAGGGAACCGTCTGGGAACCTGATCTTGGAAATGGTCGCTATCGTAATCCCGTCATCCATGCCGATTATTCTGATCCCGATGTCATCCGGGTTGGAGATCAGTACTACATGACGGCCTCCAGTTTTAACAGCGCACCTGGCCTGCCCCTATTGCAGTCATCCGATATGATTCACTGGTCGCTTGTCGGCCATGCGCTCCCGAATCTGGTTCCAGCAGAAATGTTCAGCACACCACAACACGGCAAAGGTGTATGGGCGCCGAGTCTGCGTTTCCATGATGGCCAATTTTGGATTTTTTATCCTGATCCGGATGTTGGCATCTATGTCATGACCGCCAAAGATTTTACCGGCCCGTGGAGCACGCCGCACTTGCTGATCGCAGGAAAAGGCTTGATCGATCCTACCCCTTTGTGGGACGACGATGGCAAAGCCTGGTTGCTGCATGCCTGGGCAAAAAGTCGGGCCGGCTTTAATAATCAATTAAATTTGAAAAGCATGACTAAGGACGCGCGCCAAATCATAGATGACAAGGGCGTGGTCATTGATGGCAACAAATTAGCGGGCTACACCACTTTAGAGGGGCCCAAATTCTATAAACGCAATGGCTGGTATTACGTTTTCGCGCCAGCTGGCGGGGTGGAGCATGGTTGGCAAACTGTATTCCGCGCCAAAAATATTCTTGGCCCCTATGAAGAAAAAATTGTTTTGGCACAAGGTAGTAGCAACACCAACGGACCGCATCAAGGCGCCTGGGTGACGGCACAAGATGGTAGCGACTGGTTCTACCATTTTCAAGATAAACGCGCTTATGGCCGCATCGTGCATTTGCAAGCTATGGTTTGGGAAAATGACTGGCCTGTCATGGGTGTAAAGAATAGCAAAACAGGCATAGGTGAACCGGTCGCTGAATGGCAAAAACCTTTGGGCAAAGCGATTAGCAGCAAAGTATCCCTAGCGACTCCTGCAGAGTCAGATAACTTTTCGCGATCTGAACTTGGATTGCAATGGCAATGGAATGCTAATTGGAAAGCGGAATGGTATTCACTATCAGCACACAAAAATCATTTACGTTTATATCCGCAAACACTGATTGAGAAGCATACCCTGATCGATTATCCAGCGATCATTTTGCAAAAAATACCCGCACCAGAGTTGAGCGTCAGTGTCAAATTGAGTTTAAACACGAACACAGACGGAGATCGAGCTGGTTTGATTTTGTATGGCCTGAACTATGCTTGGGTAGGTTTGCAGCAGCATCAAGGCAAATATGAATTGCTTTACCTGACCTGCACAGGCGCAGGCAAATGTCATGAAAAAATCTTCAATCAAATACCTATAAGCACCTCAGAATTACATCTCAAATTCAGTATGCGAGCTGGTGGTATCACGCAGTTTTATTACAGAGAAAATGCTAAAGACTTCTCAGAAATAGGCGCGCCTTTCGTGGCAACACAAGGGCGCTGGGTGGGCGCCAAAATTGGTCTTTTCAGCACCACACCCGCTACTACAAATCATCAAAATAACTATGCCGATTTTTCAAATTTCATGATCGAATAGTCAGATGCATCACCATTTTAGATCTCGGCTTGAGGATCGCGATTGATGTGAATAGCCCAGATCTAAGAGTCCAAGCTCTCCAAAATCAATTCAGCGTGCTTGAAGTCCAAATTATTAATATGCTGCTCTAAGCGCTTGATGTTTTCGGCTGACATGTGCTGGCTCAGGTATTCCTTTAAGGCGACAAACACATCCCCAGCGGCAATGTTGTTTTGGCGCAGATCTTGCCTTAGTTGTTGCAGCAATGTTTGTGCTTCTTGATCAGACACTGCAGCGGCAAATTGCAAGGTATCGCCGATCTGTTTTTGCTCCAGCCAAATGTGAGCCGCATTGATGGTTTTTTGTAATTCTTGTTCTACGCTTGCCAGCAAGCTCGCGACATTTTTTCCATCGCCATCGCGAATTTCATTTTCTGCTTTCAAACTTAAAACCGCAAACGCTTTAGCGCCCAGCGTACCTATAGATCCGCGCATGGTATGCAATAGTCTGGCTGCATCCTCTAATCTGTGCTCTTCTACCGCGGTCCTGACCTGCAACATCTGTGAACTCGCCCTTTCGATTACTGCGCTGATAGACGATAAGATTTTCTGCAAACTCTTGGGATCCGCTGCGGCCAACATTTCTAAAGAGCGGGGGTTAAAAATCTCAGATTCAGAGCTGGCGGGGGCTGCTGCCGAGGCGCCTTGTTTAATCGAACTGGCTGTCTCTTTGGCTGCACATAATCCTGGTGGCAGATATTTGATAATCGCTGCAAACATTTGCTCCACATCGATGGGTTTGGCGATGAAATCATTCATACCTGACTGCAGGCAGCGATCACGTTCCGAATACATCACCCCCGCCGTCATCGCGATAATCGGTATCTGCAAATGCAGCTCATTACGTATCATGCGCGTGGCACTAATCCCGTCCATGATAGGCATCTGCACATCCATTAAGACTGCATGATATTTGTCTGCATGGACACGTAAATGTTCCACCGCTAAATAGCCATTTTCCATCACTTCAACCGTCGCACCACCTTGTTCCAAAAAGCCTTTGGCGACGATTTGATTGAAAGGATTATCTTCCACCAAGAGTAAATGCGCGCCTTGAATTTGATTCGCGCGCGTCAAAACTGCTTTGCTATAACGGGGCATCATTTCCACCCCAGAGCACAACATAATCGCTTCGTGTACCGTATCAAACACACTAGAGCCCGTGATCGGCTTCATCAAAATCGCATCAGCATATTCTGATGCCTGCTCTTGCAGCATACGGTCGCGGCTAAACGCGCTCACCATAATGACCAGAGGCGTTTTGCCTTTGGGAAGCATGTCGCGTAACATTTTTATCGTGACCAAGCCATCCATCATAGGCATCTGCCAGTCAACAATAATGGCATCAAAATGCTGCCCCTTAGCCAGCTTTGCACTGACGATATCGAGCGCCTGTTGACCATTGCTGGCCGATTCCGCTTCCCAATTCCAAGAGCTGACGGTTCGACAAATATAGTTATTACTTGTGGAATTATCGTCAACCACCAAGAGATGCAGAGGTTTTCTATTCTCTGGTATCGGTTCTAACACTTCGCCGGTTAAAGCCGTCAAAGGAACCACAATTTGAAATTCGCTACCCTGTCCCAAATGACTATGCACAGCTATCTGGCCGCCCATCAGATTCAATATACTTTTTGAAATCGACAAACCCAATCCAGTTCCACCATATTGTCTGGTCGTGGTTGCATCGGCCTGCGAAAAAGGCTGAAATAGCCTTTGCAACTGTGCCTCATCCATGCCTATACCGGTATCGCGTACGCTAAACCTGAGCTTAACCGCCTTGGCATTCGCCACCTCGCCAGACACCCCTTCAGGCGCGCCTTCCAGCATATGAATAGATCCATCAGGCGATCCATCAGGCGCCCCGTCAGCCATCTCGTCGGGCGCGATATCGACAAATAGTGAAACCTCACCTTGTTTGGTAAATTTCAAGGCATTCCCGGTCAGATTTGTCAGAATTTGTTGCAGGCGTAATTGATCACCAAGCAAGCGCTTAGGGACGCCCACATCCACACCTATCGCTACTTCTATATCCTTATCAGCGACCGACACCGCCATCATACTGGCCAGTGCGCCCAAGATATCATCCAACAGAAACTCGTTGTTAGACAACTCAAGGCGGTTCGCCTCTATCTTAGAAAAATCTAAGACATCGTTCAAAATCCCCATCAAAGACTGACCAGAGATTTTGATCATTTCCAGATACTTGCGTTGTTCAGAACTTAAGCTGGTTGCGGCCAGCAATTGCGACATACCGAGCACGGCATTCATAGGCGTTCTGATTTCATGGCTCATGTTCGCGACAAAATCACTCTTGGCCTTACTCATTTGCTCGGCACTTTCTTTCGCTGTGATCAAGAGACGCTGCAATTCTTTTTCGTCCGAAATATCGTGCGCAATGCCGAGATAACCGGTGATATTTTTTTGCGTATCAAGGATGGCGGTCACGACCAGACGTACTGGGATTTTTTTCCCTGACTTGTGTACATAAGTCCATTCACGTGTCTCGTAAATACCTTGCTTCGCTTTCGCCACGAAAACTTCAAAACCTGCGATCTCCCGTTTCAACTCTGCGCTCAACTCTTTGCCACGTAACTCCACCTCTTCTCGCACATGCAGTCGCGCAGGCGATTCTTTACCCAGAAATTCCGTGCCTGAATATCCGAGCATTTTTTCTGCGCCTTTGCTAAACAGGCTGATGATGCCGTTCAAGTCTGTGGCAATAATCGAAAACTCCGTCGCCGAATCTATCACCGATTGCAATTTGGCCTGCGCTACAAGTTCAGCCCGTTGCGCCGACTTTATATCGGTGATGTCACTAACGATGGCATATACGCCATCAATCACACCATCACGATAACTAGGCACATACGATGCCAGGCTCTCTCTAACCACACCGTGGGAATCGATAATGCTGCGTTCAAACATTTGAGACTCACCGCGCAGGGCCGCGCTCATGTAGGGCAAATTTTGCTCATATAAAGTATCTCCGACTATGTCTTTGATATGCTTACCAAGAATTTCTTCTGGCTGCCATCCGAAATAGTCGAGATACACACGATTGGCAAAACGATTCCTCAAATTCGTATCCCAGCACCCTATCAGGGCTGGTACATTGTCAACGATAGTCTGAATTTCCTTGTGTTTACGTTGCAACTCCTGTTCAATTTCGCGCTTTTGTTGGTCCTGAATACGAAATAAATTCATACTCGCCGCCAGAATAAGTACCGGTACGAAAGTCACCAAGATAGGAAGATAGTTCAGAAAACCCAATCCACTTTCCGCCTTGAGAGGCGGTTCGAACGCACCGATATGCATCATCATACCGATCACCAGTGACTGCAAAAAAACGACCATAGTCACCGTTTTGAAATCGCTATCAACCGCAGCGAATATCAAGGGAATCACCAGATAAATAAAAGGAAACGGTAAATAGTGCAAGGAAATATAACTGACCGCACACACTACAAACGCATAGAAAAAAGGCGAACGTTTCGCAATGAACTGAAAATTACTCGTTTCTTTGCTGCGCTTAAGCACCAATAAAAAAGGCAGTAAAGAAAGTGTGCCCACCGAAGAACTGACGAACCACATGGGCAATACCTGCAAGAATTGGGCGAAGCCAAAAAAGCCCAGGATACTCGCTCCCATCAACGCGCCCAAGCTACTCGGAAGCAGGCAAACGCTGAGCACAAAACGCAGCATTTTTTTGGGTGATTGATCAAATACTTTAGCAATGTTTTGCTGTGTAGCAAACCAAGTTGCCACCAACATTTCTATCGCATTCGGCAATACGAAGGCGATGGACAGCCACCATGAACTGCCAGACATCCAATTCGCACCAAAATTGGCTATAGCAAGCGCGGCGGCCAATGACCACCTGCTCTTCTTGTCGAACTGCACGAGAAACATGATACCGATCGCATTCGGATACCAAAAATGGGCGACCGTTCCAGCACCTCTAGAAAAATAAATCGAGATCAGTGCCAGAACAAAATACGCCAGTCCTATCAACAAAATTTGCGTATAAAAGAAGTTATTCTTGGGAATGCTATGCGCCATCTTCGCCTTCTGAATAATCACAACATGATCTACGATACAAGATTGTTACATCACTGCTGAACCACGAATTAGAGCTACTGCGGGCAATTCATTTTACACAAGGAATTGATACTGATTTCTGCCATTCCGCTTTGCCTGATACAGTGCGCGATCCGCTTGCTCCAACAAAGCTTCCGGAGAAAAATCATTCCTTGGTACGACCAGGGAAAGGCCCACGCTGATCGTCAGATAGTGCGAGCAGGCTGAAGCCGCATGAGGAATCTGCAGCGCGAATACTTTGTCGCATAGCATCTGACCATATTGCCGCAAGATAGGCTCATCAACTTGCGGCAAAAGCACCACAAACTCTTCTCCCCCATATCGAGCCACCAGCTCGCCGGGGCGCTTGGTCGCTAATTCTAAGGTTTGGGCGACGGCACTAAGCGCCGCATCACCGCCAATATGACCATAGGTGTCGTTGTAATTTTTGAAGTAGTCAATATCGACCAGAGCGATGCCTAAGGGAAGTTGGTGTCTTTGCAGGCGTCGATATTCTGATTCTATAGCGCTGTTGAAATAGCCACGGTTATAGAGCCCCGTCATTGCATCATGCCGTGCCAGGGATTCCAGGGCTGCAGAATTTTGTTTCAAGCGCAGATGCGTACGAACCCGGGCTTGCACCACAGGCGGATTGAGCGGCTTCGCCAGGAAATCGACCGCGCCTGCATCGAGACAGGCTATTTCAACTTCCATGCCGACATTGGCAGTCACAAAGATAATTGCGCCGCCACTAGTGGCTTCATCGCTCTTTAAGCGACGACACACTTCATAGCCATCCATCGGTGTCATGGCAACATCGAGCAAGATCAAATCAGGTTTTTGCTCGCGCGCTATTTCCAAGCCACGCTCACCGCTGCTCGCAAATAAAATACGCCCAAAATCCTTCAATATCTGACTCAACATGCGAATCAAATTGATATCGTCATCGATAATGAGTATGCAACTTTCTTTAGGAGAATAGGCTGACATTGCGCTGAATCTTGGAATTTTTAATTTCTAGATTTCAACAATACCCCAATGGCAATTTTTGTCCAAATTTTTTTTTGCCAACGTAGCTTAAATGACAATCTCTGATCTTAGCATACAGTCGAACTAGCCTTAGCTCGCCTTTTTTACCACTAAGACCGCGCGTCCAATACTTGATTCAACACTTCGCCATTAATCTTCACATTCTTCAAGCGCAAACCCTGCACGTTGTGTAAATACACAGGCTGCTCGCGATTGACAGTGGTGCCGAAATCACAGTTTTCTATCGTCACACTGCTTACTGGCAAAATTTTAGGTGCAGGCAAACTACCGTTGTAGTCAGACGCCACCGGCCCCAAAATCACAATCGCCTGATAACAGGAATGCTGTCCCGTCTTCGATTTGACATTGCCGACTTTCACATTGGATATATGTACATTACTCACCTCCGGAGGGCGAGTCCGTACATTGTCCGCTACCGGGGCGTAATCACAATCGAAAGTCACTACGGCGCCTGCCGCCGTCGCCACGGTGCGCGAAGCGATCGGCGAGCCAGGCAAAGTGGCATAGAATGAGGGGCTAGTCTGCACGCCATTCGGTATCGAGATATTCCGCACATAAAAATGGCGTAAAAAGCCGCCACGGTTCATATTGGTTTTCAACCGTATCGCGGTATTAAGCGGATTCGTCGCCCAATTGATATTCTCAAACAAGAGATTTTGCGCATAGACGTTTTGTATACCACCCGCCATCTCACTGCCCAGAGTCACTGCGCCATGACCACTCTGCATGGTGCAATTTTGAATCACGATGTTTTGTGAAGGACCGTATTGGGTATCACGGTTTTTGCCCGCTTTAATGGCGATACAATCGTCACCGGAATCAAAGGTACAGGACTCGACCAACACGTAATTACAAGCTTCCGGATCAAAGCCATCGCTATTCGGGCCATGGCTCTTCACCAGCACTTTATTAATCATCAAATCGCGGCAATTCACCGGATGATGGACCCAAAATGGTGAGTCCTTCACTTGATAGCCTTGCAGTAAAACCTTGTCGCAGCCTATGAGTTGTATCATAGGCGGGCGTAAGTAATGGCCTTTACCAAAGACTCGCTTCGGTAAGGGCACGTTCGCTTCTGATAAGGCGGGTAAGTAAGCGGCATCAGCACGCCAACGATCTGCTTCGCCTTGTATCAACGCGACATCGTCGTTCGCGATCGCCGTAATGTCTTGTAAGGTTTGCGCGTTGAGCGGATTGACCGTATTTTCTGACATTTTTCCAGCTTTGAAATTAGGCGTTGTGCCCTGACCGATAGAGTTGATCGTGCGTTGTTTCCCTTTCCAGGTCCACCAGCAGTCACCGGCCTCATTAAAAGGTATGCCACCCTGGCCGTTTAAGATACTGGTACTGTCCTCGCCCGTTAAGGCGATATTAGTTTGGCCGAAGGCATACACCAAAGGTGAATAATTCAAACAGTCATTACTCTGCCAGCGCGAGATGACCAAACGACCGTTGGCAGCACAGTCAACAGCACCATATTTAGCGTAATCATCGGGTTGATTGCTAAAGAAAATGTGGGCGCCCGCCTGTAAATGTACATGCACATTCGATAGCAATACGATAGGACCGGCACAATACCAATCGCCCTTTGGAATCACTACACGGCCACCACCCGCTTGATGACAAGCCACGATCGCCGCAGCTATCGCCGGATAGTTATCGAAGGAAGCTAGTTTAGGACTAGGCAAGGATGTCTGCTCTTCAAATGAGACCCAGCCCGGTACCGAACTTAATTCACAAGTCTTGGCTCCGAATTGCGTAATCATAAAATCTTCTTCGCGAAACTTTAAAGGCTGTGCAAATCGATCAATGATGGTTTGCGCAGCTGTCCAGGGATCGGTTGCTGCCAAAGTCTCAGCACCAGCGGTTTGCATTCCCAAGCTCGTGCTCGTGCTAGTGACAGCACCCAAAGTCGCCAGTGAAGACAAGCGTAAAAAGCGACGACGCTGTGGATTAGGATTCATCATCGTATCGTGCCAATTTTTTGTACCTGACATGGAATTTCTTTCGTCTCAAATTTTTCCGAAATGAATACGTACTAGGCCCTAGTGATCTCTATGTAAATCACTCTTGCGTGTTATTAAATTCAGCCAGAAAGATAGCCGCACTAGCCGTCGCCAGTTGCTCTGGCGAGCTATAGCCAAGTTGCTTGACTGGATCGATGCCGACCTCAATCAAATTGCGCCAGTAGTCGGCGATCGTAAACTGCACGGGTCGAAATGCCAGCACGCTTTTTCGATTCCAATCGGCCCAAGGATGCTGCTTCTGGATATGCGCGCCAATTTTCGAATTCAAAATAACCGACTTACCCACAGTCTCTAAAACATTTTTGGAGATGGTGCCATGCGGTGCTTGATAGCCATCCATCTCGGCCAAGCTACAGCGATAACGGGGTACATTAATGCCCGCATAAGGCGTACATTTTTGGGTATGAAACCATTGCCGTCCCAGATAAAATTTTCCAGCTAATGCATTGACGCTACCATCGTGCGTGAAGTTACATTCATTGAACACAAAACCATACGGTGTCTTCACATTGGTATTTGGCGCAGTGACATAGGAAGTGCTGCGATCACCCAAGGATTTAATTTCTGAACGATAAAAATAGGCGGTGGTGTCGCCAAAGATAAAGTCTACATTCCCTTCTACATAGGAACGATGAAAAAAACTACGCGAGGTATGCGCAATCGCTCTTGATTTTAAAAATAAGCTGTCTTGAAAACCGTGCACACGGATATTTTCAAACTGTACTTTATCAGCCCCGTCCAGCATCAAAGCGACTGCCTGATGCTGCACTACCACGACAGGCGCTGTGCCAGCGGTCGTACCACAACTGGTATTAGGGCATTCCGCCTTCAAATCCACTTTGTCTTTGTTATAGGCATTTTCAAATGTGATGTTTTTGGCCTGAAAACCATCGCCTTTAATCCAGGCAATTCCCGTACCACTAGTGCCGACCACAGACCGGTCTTTTAATGATAGATACATGGCTTGAATCGCACTATCAACTTTTTCAAACTGCGCAGCAAATCGCTCGGTATAGACGCTGCCTAACAAAGCGGCGTGAACGCTGGCAGATATCTTGGTTTTACGCGCGTCAGTTTCATTCGAATACAGCGTGATAGGCAAAGCCGTCTCTGGCACGTACATCAGTTCCTGATAAGTACCCGGTTTCACTAAGATGTATAAGCGCGGCTTCGTTGATTTTTCTGCGACTAATTTTCGTCCGTCGAGTAAAGCTCGATTGATCGCTGCCTGCACTGTGGCAAAGCGGGTTTGTCCATCAGCGGGTGCGTTGGCATCAACCACATAATCGACAGGCAGATTTGTCTTATTGACTAGGTCGTCGCTTAAAGGATTCCAAGGATCAATGACTTCTTTGCCCGCGGCACCAGTAGTGCGCAGCGCTTGTTCGATAGAGTAGTAGTTTGCTTGCTCCGCACTTAGCTGCGGTCTGAAATTCACAGGGGCAATCGCTGGGAAGGCGACAAATTTAGCCTGACAATCAGCAGACGCTGGCGCTGTCCAGCGCAATTCGCTCGCGGCTTCTGCGACTTTGCTAATTTGCTGATCAATCTCGATATTGGCAAATTGCAGTGTCTGTGGCGACTGCGCCGCTAGCGCTACTTGTTTGAACTGAATTGCCAATGGATGGGCGGCATCGTAGCCACGAACGATGATTTGTCCCGGCGTCAAACTACTGACACGTTCGAACACAATATCGCGATACTGAGGAATTTTATCGCCAACCGCGTTCTTGTCGTAGCGCGTATCAAGATCAATTGGGCGTTTGCTATTGCGTATGCAGACATCTTCATAACGTACTTGTTCCACCACACCACCGCGTGACACATCGCTCTTAATTCGTAAGCCCGAAGTCGTGCCATCCAGGCTCAAATCTTTGACCAAAATGCGACGCACGCCGCTATTGGTTTCACTGCCTATCGACATACCATGACCACTGTAGAAATGATTATGCAAGACCGATACATTTTCAGTCGGCCCATTATTACCGCCTTTGATTGCGATGTTATCGTCGCCTGTCCGGATGTAGCTATGCGCGATCGTGATATTGCGTGAGGAGATAGGATCAATACCATCCGTGTTTCTGGCATCCGAAGGTGTATCAATCTTCACAGCCCAAGCAGTAAAACCATCGACACGATTTAAAGTCAGATGAAAGTTCGGCGAATTGCGTAAAGTAATTTGATAAAACGTGATGTCTTCAGACCGAATCACTTCGATGAAACGCGGCACATTATGTTCGTTCTTTTCCTTCTGCGCGCGCCGTGCCATCTGCCACCAACTTTCGGTTTTGCCGACCACCGTTTGACCACCCTGACCATCAATCACACCGCTCCCGTATATGCCACTGCCGCGTGCATTTTCTATTGTGATAAATGGTTTGCAGGTGCGCCCTTTTTCCGCATTCACGCCGCAAGTCTGAGACCCTTTATCGTAAAGCGCTGCATCGTTGCTTGCATACAAAATTGCATCGCGATCGACCAATAAACTGACGCCACTAGGAATACGCAGAGGACCCGATTGAAAACTATCTTTCTCATTATTCGCAGCAAGTTGCACCGCTTGGCCTGGTGGGCAGCTATCCAATGCAGCCTGAATACGTTGCGCATCGAGTGCTTTGCTATGTTCTGCTTGGGTATGGCTGGCGGTCAAAATAGTGCAGACAGCAGGAATGCGTGGCTCACTGACCTGGCGACTGTCTTGTGCCAAAGCAGGTGTAGCGAGTACGCCTAAAGCTATGAATACCGCGCTGGCAAATAGTGAATGTAGGGAATGATTAGCTAAAATTTTCATTGCGCGCCTTCCGTTTTAAATGCAGAACGAATTGCTGGCACTTGCTGCTTCAATTCTTGCTCCACCATATTGGCAAAAAAAGCCGCCCCTTTGAGGCCGACATGAGTACGGTCAAATGCGGATTTGGCCGCACCTTGTGGTTCTAATTTGGCGAGGTCTGTTGTGCTTGCATCGACCTTAGGTGGCGGTGGCGCAACGGCCAAAGTATCCGCTTCGGCCTCACCCATCGCCTGCACGGCGGCATGACTTTCCGCATTCAAGGGCAGCAAAATCGTCTTGGTTTCACGCGCGACTTTTTCTGTTGCGTCGGCCCAAGGTTTCAAATTATTTTCTAGCACGCCTTCTTTAAAACTACGACGTGTCAGTGGCGTCACCAGAACGGGAACACCGTTCAAAGCTTTCACTTCAGCGACGTAACGCGCCAAATTGACGGGGAATTCTGTTACCAGATCGGTGGAACGTCCCGGTTTACCAGGCTGATCATTGTGTCCAAATTGAATCAACACATAGCTTGTCGTCGTCGCGCTATCCGCTTGGCCTAACAGTTCTTGCACCTGGTTCCACAAACCTTCGGCTCGAAAGCTGCCGGAGCTGCGACCGCCCCGCGCCAGATTGATACACTCTACCTTAGGCTGAAAGCGCTGGCACAATGCATCGCCATAACCGCTCTTAGTCGCCATGGTCGAGTCACCGACCAAGATCACCCGTACTTTGTGGCTTTCGGCATGGGCGTTTTGTGGACATAAGATCGAAGCACTAAGGAAAAGAAAGACGTAAGTCAAAATACGGGTAAGAGACAACTTATTCATGGCATTTCACTTATTTTCTGAAACTAAATAGGGGTGTCACATTGTAGGGCGGGTGCAACCCGCGCCGCCAAGTCATCGAGCACCTGAGCAGCGCGGGTTACACCCGCCCTACAAAACTTCGCAGAAACTGAACCACCCTCACCCTAGCCCTCTCCCGCTTGCGGGAGAGGGAATATTAGCGGTGTGAATTTTGATACAGGTTCATCAGCTCTGAACAATATCGCGCTTAGAACGTATAAGTAATACGTGTATTAAACGCACGCCCCAAAGGACTAGCCGCACTACTCAAATAGCCGTTGTAACCACTGTGATTGGTGACTGGTGGATTGACGTCAAACAGATTGTTGACACCGACCACAATCGCGATATGTTTAAAGCCCTTATAAGTCATCGTGAAGTTATACACGGTGTAAGGTTTGATATCACGATAGTATTGTGCCGCAACCAAATTTTGATCGTGGTAACCAGTATTGTAGTTCTGCGTCAATTGGGTATTCCAATCGCCTTTAGACCATGACAATGCGAGGTTATGCTTCCAACGGAAAGTGATAATTGGCAAGCTGCTGGTCGTACCATTGCTAGCGAGACCAAAGCGGCCGATATTGGAAACAAACTCACCACCTTTTTCCAACTGATTATCAAACTGAGTCAGGTAAGTGCCGTTCAATTGCACTTTGAATGTACCCAAATCTGAAGTCGGGAAAGTATAGTTAGTCGCGACGTCGATACCTGCCGCTTTTTGCCCACCCAAATTCATCGTCGTATTTTTGATGTAGAGCAGTTTGCCTGTTGCATCCCGCACGAACAAATCAGCATAACGAGTTGGATTCATGAAGTAAGCTTGCTCGGGCAAGTTCGCCAGCATGTTATCCATATTAACGCGCCAGTAGTCAAACGACATCGTCAAATTCTTCATAGGTTCGAGCACAACACCGAGTGTGCCACCGACTGAAGTTTCTGGCGTCAACTCGGCATTACTACCGGTTTGTCGTGGCAACTTGACGTTACAGACTGTGGCTGCCACCAAACCTGGTAAAGGCTTACCTGTATTGGCAATCGCTGGTGTGGCACTTGGACATTGCACAGGATCGTCCCAGGCAGATGCAGTAGTCGTCGTCGCACCCGGCAGACGGTAGCCATAGCGATCAAACAAAGTCGGCGCACGGAAACCGGTGTTGGCAGAACCACGGAACATGATCTTAGAATTTGGTTGATAACGGAAACTCGCCTTAGGATTAATCGTATTGCCGAAATCACTAAAATGATCGTCACGTACCGCCAAATTGACATTCAATTCTTTACTGACAGGAATATCCAATTCAGCAAACAAGGCAGCCACATTGCGTGCGCCCTGACCACGTGAGGGAGACGATGCTGCATAGGTAGCTACCAGGCCGACATCCGTCTTCACGTCCTCTGTTGTATCACGATGAAAATCACCCCCGATCGCCAGGCCAACATCGCCAGCCGACAACTTCATGATAGGCTTATTCATTGTGAATTCAATGCCAGTAAATGTACTTTGGGAGATACGTAATTTCTGACCATTCAAAGAAATGCTCTCCAGGTAAGCTTTACCTGTCGCATCTTGTAAACCGAAAGGATTTAAGGTGCCGGCGGTAATTCCTGCCAATAATTTCGGGCCATCCAATGCACCTGAATGCAAGTAGCCAACGCGATCACTTATACCAATCACTAAGCCGGCTTTATAGTCCCAACCGCCGATTACGCCCTCGTCGCTGAAATTCAAACGCTGATTAGTTTGCACGTCGCGCGTGATATACATACCGGCATCGGCGACACTCCAAGTTACCAATAAGGGTGCACCCGTCACACCCGTCACGGCAGGCACGCCGCCACTACCGCCCGGATACCACTTGCTGGTAGAAGGCAATAAAGCCGTTACACCGTTTGCTGCCAAACTGGTGGTAGGAATTTTGGTGCCGAAAATTTCAGCCTGACCACGCGCATAATCTATCGAGAATAAGTGATCTTCACTGATTTTCTTAGTCGCTTTGGCAAAGAAAGTTAATTGCTCACGACCATAGATCGCGGTGTTGTAATTGGAGTTATCAATCACGCAGGTGTTTTTACCACCTTGTATCGAGTAAGGCGCAGTACATCCAGAGGCATAATAAGGATTGGCCGCAGCGAAACTCTTATTACTAGGAATCGTAAAGTTCGCAGGACTAGCAAAACCACCACTAGCCAAAGAAGGCGCACGACCGATGCTGGTCAACAATTCCGCCGAATTTAATTCAGCGCGATCCGATGCCGCCAAACGGCTACGACGCAGACCATCTAAAGTGGCATACACATTCCAACCGTCTTTTTGCAAATTACCCGCACCTGCAATAAAACTAAAACGCTTTTCATCACCGCCACCATCACGCTGCGGCTGCAACGCTTGTGCCGTAATTGCAGCACCTTGGTAGTCGCGCTTAGTAATAAAGTTAACCACGCCGCCAATCGCATCCGAGCCATATATGGACGAGGCGCCGTCATTCAAAATTTCTACGCGTGCAATCGCACTCATAGGTATCACATCCAGATTGGCGTAACCATCAGCAATCGCTTCATTCGCGAGGCGACGACCATTCAATAACACCAGAGTACGGTTCACGCCCAAGCCGCGCAAATTGATATTGGTACCCGAACCCGCATTTGACGGTGCTAAAGAGTTTGACTGTGGTAAGGCCATCATCAAATCGGCCAAGGTAGTCATACCCCGTTTTTCCATTTCGTCGCCAGATACTGCCGTGATGGGCAATGAGGCTTCACTGGCCAGGCGCTTGATTGAAGAGCCTGTAACTTCGACACGTAAGGGTTCTTGCGCGGCGGCTTGTTGCATCAGACCTAAGACGGCCACTGTGATGGCAGACAAAGTCAATTGTTTCATCTGAGATTTTTTACTAGTTTGCATTACTGTCTCCTGCTCATTTTTGAATTAAAGCCCCATACGACAGGAGCTAAGATCTTGGTCGGAATACCTCGCGTACCCGATGCCGTCACAACGAGGGTCAGGCAATGCCTGAACCGAGGTCTGAACCGGTCAATTTACTCAACTTCATACTGCAAATTTCTGTTATCCCTGCCCTGAGCATGCCTCTCAGTTTCACTGAAAAAATAGGATTGAGCTCAACCACGAGAAAAAGTCCTGGTAACGCGCTCCAGATGCGCACGCATTGCTCTGCGTGCGGCCGCCGGATCATGTGCAACAATCGCTTCCAAGATATTGCGATGATCGGTCAAAGTGAGCTGACGCAATTCCTCGGTTTGAAAATGCTCTTTTAAGCGATGCCACAAGCGACCGCGCTGATTCCACAAATATTCCATCGTGCCGACCAAAGCACTATTGCCCGTGGCACGCGCTATCGCCAGATGAAAATCACGATCTGCGTTTTCATTACTCGCATAGTTTTCGTGATGTTTTTCCATCTCCAATACGGCTTTCAAAATCGCATCAATGGAGGCATCGGTCGCCACCCGCGCGGCGATCGCGGCTACCTCTGCCTCAATTAATCTGCGTGCAGATAAAACTTCAAACGGTCCAGGCCCAACTTCCGGCAGTTCTTTCTCCACGTCCTTCTCACAGATATACACGCCGGAACCACCACGCACCTCCACCACACCACCTAATTCCAAAGCCAACACGGCTTCACGCAAAGAGGCGCGACTCACCTTTAACTTACTTGCCAAGTCACGCTCTGATGGCAAGCGCTCACCCGCAGCGATACCGTCCTCTTGTATGAGAGCCAGTATGCGATCCGCGACAAGGCGGTACAGTCGCGGCTCATGCTCACTGGTCGAATGGACTTTTTTAATCATTGCTACATCAAACCTTCTATTGTTTTTTATGCTGCGTGTCGCTAATTTGCCGCATTTGGTAAGACCATTCTAATGTGGTTAGACCAATTTTGCAATGTGGACTAGCCAAATAATTTTTTTGGTGGCATACTCACCACATATAAAAGCCCAAAATAGGGATGAAATTGATGTGACTTAGCACTCATCTCTTTCTGAAATGCCAGAAAATTCACCAAGAAATAGCTCTGAGATAGCTTGAAGAGCAGCGGTAAAAAGAAAAAACACCAGCTAGGTTTTGACCCCGCAGTCAATCTATCGGCGTCGAAAACAATTTAGCTAAACTGGTCAGTCCAGTTACTATTGGGTTGTGACTTGATGCTAGTTCAGTGACTGGTGAAGTAAGGGCAAATAAAAATAAAGAAACAGAACGAGAGGAACCAAATGGCAAGCGATACGACAACGACAGCAAGCGCCCTGAGCGCCTTCTATATACGCATGCATGAGCATGACAATGTCGCCATCGTCGTGAATGACGGCGGTTTGCCTGCAGGCAGCCAATTTGCAGACGGATTGACGCTGTTAGAAGCAATACCGCAAGGTCACAAGGTCGCACTGATGGATATCGGCCAAGGCGCTGCAATTACCCGCTATAACGTCACCATAGGCTATGCCCAACAAGACATACCAGCCGGCACTTGGATACAGGAAGCCTTGGTGCAATTGCCACCTGCCCGCGAGCTCGAAAACCTCCCGATTGCCACTCGCAAAGCAGCGGCCTTGCCCGCATTGGAGGGCTATACATTTCAAGGATTCCGCAATCCCGATGGCAGTGTTGGCACCCGTAATATTCTGGCGATCACCACCACCGTGCAATGCGTCGCAGGGGTAGTGGACTATGCGGTCAAACGTATAAAAGAAGAGTTGTTACCGAAGTTCCCAAACGTCGATGATGTGGTCGGACTCGAACATACTTACGGCTGCGGCGTCGCGATTGATGCGCCGGACGCCATGATTCCGATACGCACCGTACGTAATATCAGTCTGAATCCTAACTTCGGTGGTCAAACCATGGTCGTTAGTCTGGGCTGTGAGAAATTACAACCGACACGTTTATTTCCCAAGGCGGCTATCCCAATTCAAAGTCAGCCAGAGCCTGATGTGGTGTGCCTGCAGGATGCCGGGCATGTCGGCTTTCAAAGCATGATTACGTCGATTCTGCAAACCGCAGAAAAACATCTGACGCGCTTGAATCAAAGACAGCGCGAAACCTGCCCTGCGTCTGAATTGGTCGTGGGTGTGCAATGTGGCGGCAGCGATGCATTTTCTGGCGTAACCGCCAATCCGGCAGTCGGCTTTGCAACCGATCTATTAGTACGCGCTGGCGCCACCGTGATGTTCTCTGAAGTCACCGAGGTACGCGATGGCATAGATCAATTGACCTCACGCGCAGCGACTCCTGAAATTGCCGAGGCAATGATACGCGAGATGGCTTGGTACGATAATTACTTAAAACGCGGAGGCGTAGATCGCAGCGCGAACACCACGCCGGGTAATAAAAAAGGCGGCTTGTCAAACATCGTAGAAAAGGCCATGGGTTCTATAGTGAAATCCGGCAGCAGTGCGATTACTGGCGTGCTCTCCCCAGGTGAAAAATTGACGCAAAAAGGTCTGATCTACGCCGCCACACCGGCCAGCGATTTTATCTGCGGTACTTTGCAAATGGCAGCAGGTATGAATCTGCATGTTTTCACCACTGGTCGTGGCACACCGTATGGCTTAGCCGCGGTACCTGTGATCAAGGTGGCGACTCGCAATGATCTGGCACGTCGCTGGCATGACTTGATGGACATCAACGCAGGTCGTATCGCCAGTGGCGAAGCGACAATAGAGGAATTGGGTTGGGAGTTATTCCACTTCTTACTCGAAGTGGCGAGTGGAAAAAAAACCTGGGCCGAATACTGGAAACTGCATAATGCCTTGGTACTGTTCAATCCTGCGCCAATTACCTGATACGCCAGACGCAATAAACTCATTTTTTAGCCTATTTTCAGCTTATTTCCAGCTTATTTCCAGAGTATAGAGAAACATCATGACAACAACGACACCAGCTAACAAAGCCTTCAATCGCATACTATTAACCGGCGCTGCCGGCGGCTTAGGCCGGATTTTGCGTGAGCGTATTAAGCCTTGGGCGAATATCGTTAGATTAAGCGACATCTGCGACATGGGCCCCGCGCAAGAAGCTGAAGAAATCGTGCAATGCGATCTGTCCGATAAAGCCGCTGTCCATGCGTTAATGGAAGGTGTTGATGCGGTTCTGCACTTTGGTGGTATCTCGACTGAGAATAATTTCGAAGCGATCATGCTGGCCAATATTCAGGGCACCTACAATGTTTATGAAGCCGTACACAAGGCGGGCGTAAAACGCGTGGTATTTGCCAGTTCCAATCATACAGTGGGCTTCTACAAAACCACCGACTATATCGACGCCAATGATCCGCGTCGCCCGGATGGTATGTACGGCATCAGCAAGTGTTTTGGCGAAGATTTATCGCGCTATTACTACGACCGTTTTGGCATAGAAACCGTTTGTCTGCGCATAGGCTCTTCCTTCCCCGAACCAATTAACAAACGCATGATGGTGACTTATTTCAGCTATGACGATTTAGTCGAAATGCTGCGCTGCTGTTTGTTCACGCCACGGGTAGGACACACCATTGCTTTTGGTGCCTCCAACAATGCGGCGAGTTGGTGGGATAATCGCCTCGCCAGTCACCTCGGCTACCAAGCAAAAGACAGCTCCAGCCAATTTGCCCACAAATTTCCTGACAGTGCTGACTATCCTGAAAAAGACGACATCACGACGATTTATCAAGGTGGTGGATTCTTATTGACGGGACCGCAGTATAAGTAATTGCTTGCATGAGTGACGGTAGAGTGCGTATGGCGTACTCTACGCAAAATCTTCACAATTCCACCTACATGATCGGCCATTCCAATCCCTTTAGTTAAAGGTCAAAAACGTCCTCAGATCCAGCGTCTACTAACGTACGCCGCCAGTCACGATGAATCTTCAATCTGTAGCAAATCCACCTCACTTCGCTCACACGCTTCTAGTCAAAATAGCTGCTCGAAATAGTAATGAATCGCGATTTTAATTCGGCATTCTCAATACTTTCTGACGAATCCGCCCATCTATCCCGCCAACAAGCTCGCAAATGATTGGCTTGCATGACCTTGCATAGCGCACTTCATATAAATCGTCACAGTTCTTTTTCCTGTAAGGCGCACTCTGCGTTTTACGAAATCACCTCTAATACTTCAGCAGCTCACTTTCTCAGGCAGGGCTGCAAATCTGTTCCGACTTCTTCATTCATTCTCATTCTTAGCGGGTAGAAGTTCGGAATTTTTTGATATTCATCATGGAAGGAAACTATGAAACATACATTCAACACGGTGCTGATAGGACTCGCGATTACTGCGGCTTATGCCACCCCCGACTCTGCTTCAGCACAATCGACATTACGTCCCACTTACGATGCCAAGGCAGTAGCGCAAGCATCTGCCGCTAAAGAACCGCCAGGTCTACGCGCCGCGGCAGAAGCAGGTTTGCGTAGTCTGATTAATGAGCTGACTAAGGATTTAAAAGCTGGCAGCTTGCCCGATGCTTTTCCATTTGATGTGAATGATTTGTCCGAACTCAAAACCGCCAAGCTGGGATTGGGTTTCGAGGTATTCAGCGCACATCCCCAAACCTTGCTGGCAGGTGGTCGTCCCTTTGAACAAATGCTGTTGGGCACGGGTGTATGGAATTTTGTCGTGCTGACTGACGGACATCCAGCCGCTTTATTGGAAATGGAAAAAGTGAATGGTAAATGGCAAGTGAACGGTGCTGGCGCATCTAAATTAGCTCAAGACGTACACAGCACGACTGCCAATCACGCGGGCAAGAACGCCTTCCGCTTCGTACGGATTTATCAAGCAACAGCCGATTTCATGGAAGTCAAAGATATGGAAGGCAAAGCCCGTTATGCGCCCCTGCTGGCGGCTCGCCAATCTCTACGTATGAGTGCGAGCAACGCCGACACTTTACCTGGTACCAGCGGCGATATCTTGCCTGAGTTACAGGAAGCCGTGCGCGGGCACCTTGCACGCTTTGGCAAATGATTTGAACATCCACAACAACAGTAAGAAAAACATAAATCACACTGTCTAGGAGACATCGCAATGAAAAAAACAAGGAAACAATTGCTTATTCAAACCCTGGCAATCGCCAGCATACTCGGCCTGAGTCAACTCGCATCTGCACAAAGCAAGAATCTAAATGTGCATTTAAAAGTGCAGGAACATAGTCAATGGTGCTGGGCTGGCACTAGCCAAATGGTACTCAATTTCTTCGGCAAAACGCCTAGCCAATGCGCCGAAGTCAATTACGCCAAAGGTATCAACTACGCTTGTGGCAATAGCACTTTCAATTGGAATAGCTATGCCAACCAGCCCAACTCCACTAATTCGATTGCCTATATTCTCAACGGCTGGGGCGTCAACTCGTCCGTCGTCGGCGTCTTATCCCAATCGAATTCCACTTCACGCATCAACGCCAATCGCCCTTATGTCATCTTGTGGCAATGGACTAGCGGTGGTGGTCACTTTGTCGTAGTCAAAGGCTATAGTGGCAACTACCTGTATATCAATGATCCATGGCCAGGCAATGGCGCTTACACCCGCACGTATGCCAGCACCGTCTCGGCCTCTGACCGCTACTGGTATAACACCGCGGTCACTAACTAAGTAACTAAGTAGGTAAGTAAGTGCTTAAATAAGTCTTTAAGCAACTCAGTTTTTTGCGGGTCAGCGTCTTTTCCCCCTCCGGACGCTGGCCTGTCAAAGCCAGCCCCTCGCTCTACCATTCGCGCTGGATTCAACAGGCTCCACGTCAAAAACGATCAATTTGGTCGCAAGCGACTATATCCGACTCGATTTCTTCGCTAAGCTTTATACTAGGGCGTGTTGACATAATATTTAGGCAATGCGTTCTTGACAAAACGCAGGATGGCAAGGCGCATCTCGCCGCTGCGGCTGGCCGCCCCAGCAAGAGAGGCAACGCTGTCCATCGTGCGTTTTGACAAGAACCCTTCGGGAATGGCCGAAATGAGCGCATGGCGTTGTTGCAATCTGCTCATAGTGCATGGTGTTTAAAACTCGCTACCGCGCAGCTTGCGGTGTAGTCAGGGTTTCGGACAGCATGCTGTCCGCTGACGTAACGAAGTTCCCTTGCAAGGGAACTTTCCCATAGCGTTAGCCTAGCCCTGCGCTCATTTCGACTCATTCGCATGCCAAAATATTATGTCAACACGCCCTATGCAAAAACTTAAGCCAATGAAATCCGGGTATCCATAGCATGATCACACAAACTATTTTTGCTCGACAAAAATCACATTCCGTTTCGATGTTGCGAGAAATCGTACAACTCTTCTTTGTCAATACCGCCATTGCGATCTTTTTGACATTCGTGATGAAAGTCGGTCCAAGCTTTAGTATGACTTGGGTATTTTCTATGTTGATAGGTAGCGCCATCAACTTGACCATTACGAGCATGCGCTGGGTTATCTGGCGGCATAACAAACCACACCGCCCTAGCTTTTTACTCATGTGCGCCGCCTCGGCACCGATAGGCTATTACCTCGGTGGTGTCGCCGGCATGTTGATTTATGGTCAAAAAATTCCCAACTTCTTTTCAATACTAAATAGAGGCAATCTCCCGATTGTCATCATGTGCGTCTTCATCAGCCTGTTTGCCGGCATCTTTTTTTGGAATCAATCCAAACTGGCAGAACTACAAGCCGAGCAAGAAAAAGAAAAAGCCCGCACTGCCGCCATCGAAAAACAAGCGATGCAAGCACAGCTACAATTGCTGCAAGCGCAGATAGAACCGCATATGCTATTCAACACACTAGCCAATTTGCAAGGTCTGATCGCAATTGACACTGCTCGTGCCCAACATATGTTGGAACAATTAATACGGTACTTACGCGCTAGTCTGGATTCTTCGCGCACCCAAAAAACCACGCTCAAGCACGAGTTTGAATTAATGAATTCCTATCTCGAACTACTGGCGATCCGCATGGGAAAGCGTCTTTGCTACAGCTCGGATTTACCACCCGAATTAGCCACACAAGAAATCGCTCCCATGTTGATACAGCCCTTGGTAGAGAACGCGATTAAACACGGCGTAGAACCAAAAATGGAAGGCGGTAGCATTCATGTCAGCGCCAAAATAAAAGCGCAGACCTTGCAAATTCTGGTGATCGATACCGGCCTCGGATTACCCGTCGATTATGACGAAAACTATGTCAGCGCAGATAGCCGCAGTCATGTCGGCAATGCCAATGTGCGTGAACGCATACTCGCCTTGTATGGCCCGGATGCCAGCTTACAACTACGCGCCAACCAACCCAGCGGTGTGGTCGCACAATTGATATTACCGCTATCAGATCAAGCACAAATTCCATCCATTTCTTAAGACTATATTCCTGGATCATCATGCAAAAAATACGCGCCCTGATCGCTGAAGACGAAGAGATACTTTCTTTAACTCTGGTCAAAACTTTAGAAAAACTATGGCCGGAACTAGACATTGCCTGTGTCGCCGCCAATGGTGTAGTCGCCGTCAATGAAGCACTGAAAATATTTCCAGAGGTGATTTTTCTCGACATCAAAATGCCGGGTAAAACCGGACTCGAAGTCGCCGAAGAATTAGCAGAAGAATGGCCGACTGATCAACCATTCCCGCTCATTGTCTTCGTCACCGCCTATGACGAATTTGCGATCCAGGCTTTTGAGCATCAAGCCACCGACTATGTCTTAAAACCTATCAGTGATGTGCGCATCGCCAAGACCGTACAAAGACTGCAAGCCAAGCTGGAGGACAAACAAGAGCGCCCTTCTGAGTTAGAACGTATGATCGCGCAATTAGGCAAACTCAATCCTGCACTCGCGGGTTTGAGCCATCCATCTGCAGAACGCCTGACCATGATACGTGCGGCCGTAGGCAATCAGATCCGTATGATACCGATTGCCGAGGTACTATATTTTGAAGCGACCGACAAATACATCAACGTCGTTACC
This sequence comes from Undibacterium sp. GW821-FHT11H02, assembly GCF_058808015.1. Classification (NCBI taxonomy): domain Bacteria; kingdom Pseudomonadati; phylum Pseudomonadota; class Betaproteobacteria; order Burkholderiales; family Oxalobacteraceae; genus Undibacterium; species Undibacterium sp. GW821-FHT11H02. The sequence continues at coordinate 29,035 of NZ_JBXARG010000019.1, forward strand.
GCCGACCAGGCAAGTTTGATACGTATGAGTCTGCGTGAATTATTGCCGCAACTCGATCCGCAATTATTCTGGCAAATCCACCGCAGCTACATCGTCAACACCCAGCATCTGCACTATGCCAGCCGCGACGAAAGCGGCAAGCTCAGCTTGCACCTCAAAGGCAGTACCGAAAAACTCCAGGTCAGCCGGGTCTATGCGCATTTATTCAAGCAGATGTAAAATTCCGCAAGATCCATTACAACAAGTGAATTTATGCAAAACATCACCTGGCAAATCTGCCGCTTTCAAGAGCTCACCGTCGGACAACTGTACGCCATCTTACGTGCCCGCTCAGCCGTCTTTGTAGTCGAACAAAATTGCCCCTACCTGGACATGGATGATGCCGATCAAGACTCTCTACACTTAATCGCCTGGAGCGAAGATCAACAAGCGGCCGCTTACTTACGCATCGTGCCACCCGGTTTGAAGTACCCAGAAGCCTCGCTAGGTCGCGTCATCACCAGTCAATTTGCGCGTGGTACGGGCATAGGCAAGGAATTGCTGACACGCGGCGTTGCCGCCTGTTTAGCGCAACATCCATCGCACGCAATTCGCATCGGTGCGCAGCAGTATCTGGAAAAATTCTACCAATCGTTTGGTTTTGTCACCGTATCCGACATGTATCTGGAAGATGATATTGCCCATGTGGAGATGTTGTTGACAGCTTGAGTTAAAAAAATATCTCATACTTAATTTTGCAGTGGCTATTCAGTCGTTACGAAAAAATGACCAAAACCCTTCAACGCTAAGACGCAGAGGCGCAGAGAATGGCGAATGTTTTACTGGTTTTCTCCGCGTATCTCTGCGCCTCCGCGTCTTGACATTGATGGGTTGGCTTTTTTACTTTTATCAATGAGACTGAGTAGTCACATTTTGCATCAACTTACAACTGATACAAATAATTCAACTTAATAAAAGCCCGCCGTCCCGTTCGCAAATTCAAATCCTCAGTACGTTGCAAATGCGTAGGATTACCAATCAAAGCCAGATTCTCCTGACGATTGCCATAGCCAGCAATGATGCTGGTACCGGGACTCAATAAATAGCTAATCTGAAAATCGGTATTGAGTTGCTTACCCGAAGTCAAAGTGCTCAGACGGGGATTGCTATCCAACATATGATAATCGGCGATCAAACGCAGTCCCAGAAAGCGATTGTGTTGATAGCTCAATTTTGAGCGCAGCATCAAATTGCGATACACCAGTGAAGTATTTCCTGTCGCATAGGCTGGCGTGCGCAAATCATTCCACAAGATTTTTTCTTCCAGTCGCCATTGCGCGTGCGGTTTAAACGTCACAGTTAAATCAGCACTCCGCCCCTTCCCCATGAGAGCCGTAACACCGTCAGCGGGCATGTAATTGATACTATCCATCACACCCACTTGCGTCATCACACTCAGCCAGTCCCACCAACTTGTACCCGCATCTATCATCCAGCCTTGTTTGCGATAATCGCGACCCGCATAATTTTCAAAACCGCGTTTCACAAAGCCCTCGGCCCAAGAATTACGACTGAAATCAGCAAACATACCAGCATGCACCAACCAATCTTGCAACTGCCCCTCCTGATTGCGCGCCGCTTCGCTATTGAGTACCGCGCCTAGTCTTTGCAAGTGCTCATAGCCGTCCAAATGCCAGACATATTTGCCCTCTTGCTGCACTTGCTTGACGTCGGTGCGCGGCAAGAATGCGAGGCTGGTGGCAAAGTTGGCGCTGATATCTAAGTACTTCGCCAAAAATTCTAAGTGCTTGCCCTGGTGTTTAGCTTCAAGATAATTCAAATGACCGCTTTGTTTCAGCTCCCGTTTATCGAGCTGAGTTTGATGCTGACTACGCGCGATTTGGCTTTGAAAAATCCAGTTTTCATCGAATTGATAGCGGCCATCCAAACTGAGCACCGAATCGCGTTGCGCCAAATCAGCGTACTCGGCACGCTCAGCACTGACCCGTCTATCTGTCGCTAACACGCCCACACTCACATCATGCGTCACATCATTTTGTACACGCGCCATCGCAATGCGCGCATTGGCTTTCTTTAATTCCTGATCTTCACCCGCCGCCTGATCGTCTATCAATAAGCCACCATAGGCCCAATTTTCGGCCCTACCTGTGACCCGCAAACCCGCCTTAGGCTGACTGATACGACGTGAAAAGAAGAGCGGATTCGGCGTATGAAAAAAGCTCGCATTCTCTAAAAAAAACGGACGTTTTTCCGGGAACAAAACCTCATAGCGTTTGCCCACCACGATCTGCGGCTCATCCGATTCGACTTCACTGAAATCAGGCTTCAAAGTCAAATCAATCGCAGTCGCATCACCGAGTACCCATTTTGCATCAAGTCCGGCCTGCACTTTGTTGTCTTGTTGCCAAACGGGGCGGCTATGGTCATCGGTACTTAATAAACGTGAGTTACCCAAAAATACAAAAGGATTGAGTTGCGCATTGCGACCTGCACTCAATTTTTCCGGGATCGTCATGTTCGCCATTTGCGGCACAAAGCCCGCAATTTTTTTGCTGATAGGCGGCCAAAAGGCTTCTTCGTTCAAACGCGAAATCACACGCCCCACCGCGACGCCCCAGATTTGCACGTCGGCGTTCTTAAAACGCAAACTCTTCAAGGGGATAGCCAAACGCGTGACATAACCATCACTGGTCAATTCACCTTCGGACTCCCATTGCGTGTCAAAATTATTATCAGGATCGAGTCCCTCAGTGCGTCTCGAATCTAATTGCACGCCGTAAGGATTGACGAAAAAAATAAACGAACGACGCTTGTCATGAAAGGTGTCCAACTCCAACACCACAAAATCATCACCTTCAAAATCCTCACGTTTGGCAATGCGCGCACGTATCAACGCAGGATCATCTTTCGCCACAAACATGGCATAAAAATGCGTATCGTCATACGACAAATAAGCGGTCGTCGCTTGCGTCGCAGGACTACCATCACTGGGGGAACGCTGAGTAAATTCGCGGATCGCAAAACCCGCATCAGCAGGTACACCTCGCACATAGTCGCGCAACAGCGGCGGCGTTTTAGCTCGCGGTATGGACACATTATTTTGCGTCTGAGACTGTGCTTGTGCCTGTGCAGTAAGGCCTAGGGGCACAGTAGCAAAACATAAACTCAGTGCCATGACTATTTTTTTCAACATAAACTTCTTAACTCCAAACTCACGGTGATGCAGGCAGAACCAGCGAAAAAGCTGGCATTCTACAGTGTCTGCTTAGAATACTAAAAACTATTAAAGTTCCACCAACAGACAAAATCATGCGCCAAAAACAAATTAGCAAAACCTAAACCACGCTTGCGCGTTCGTTCAAAATTGGGATGAAGCACCGCCTCCCGGTGACTAAGATGTGAACGCGGCTAGCATGGGATAAAAACAGGCTGTTATACTCAGCATCATGCCCAACCTCCCCTTGCCAACGCCTGAACTAATTGATACGGAGCGATCACGTTTCGCTCTTTGGAGACCGATGACGAGTCTGTTGGTCGGGCATATCTTGGTTTGGGGTTTATTTAGTCTCATCGCAGCACTCACCTCATGGAATGAAGATCTGCGAATAGGTTTGGCTCCCAACTTTTGGGATATCTGGGTCTATTGGGCACAAAGCGCCATCGCCCTGGCCGCTCTAAGTTGCTTACTATTTGCCGGCTTTTCACGATGGCCGCAACTACTAAGTTCAAGTAAAAAACTGATTACCGCTTATTTATTGTTACTACTATGTTTGCTACCACTGCAACTACTGTTTGTCGTCCAAACATTGATACAAGAAAACGCGGGGCAGGGCCTTCAGCTCAATTGGGACACCATGCAAAGCCAGTTTCAGGTGATAGATCGCTTTGCTTACTTTTTACGCTTTAGCTCGGTCACGGCGGTCTATGTCGCTGTGGCTGCCATCAAGATATGGCAACAAAATCAAGAGCGCAGTCGTCTCTGGGAGCAGCAGCGCACCAACTTACTCACCCTAAAACTCGAACTAGAAGAACAAAAACTACTCGCTCTACGCGCTCAATTAGAGCCGCATTTTGTTTTCAATGCCCTCAATGCCATCAGTGCGTTGGTGATTTCCGATAACAAAGCCAATGCCTTAAACGGCATCCACGGCCTCAGTCAATTGCTGCGCTACGCGCTCACCGCCAGTGAAAACAATTGGGTCAGCATGGCGCAAGAGCTGGCCTTCATCGAAGAATATCTGCAATTACAAAGTCTGCGTTATGGCCCTCGATTGCAAATCCAAATGCAAGGCATTACAGAGCAAATTCGCGAAGCGGATTGTCCGCCCCTGTTATTGCAACCGCTGATAGAAAACGCTTTGCGTCACGACCTCGATTGTCACCAAGGCACCAGTCATATCCAGGTTGATTTTTCACACGACGAACATAGCCTGACCGTAAAAATCAATAATGCGATTCACGCCAATAGCAGCCCCAATCCCGGCGCTGGTCTTGGCCTGCGCAACACCCGCGCCCGACTACAAATGGCCTACGGACAACAGGCAACGCTAATCACACAGCAAGACAGCGATCGCTATATCGTGACTTTGCAATTACCTTTACTTCGACCAACACGCGCCACCATCAGCAGTACGGAATAAATCATGAATACGACGCCGTCCTTATCCGAAACCAAGAACCGCTGCATCATCGTCGATGACGAAGAATCAGGTCGCATTACCCTACGCTATGCTTTATCGACGACACCCGGCTGGGAGATCGCAGCCGAGTTTAATCAAGTCAATCAGGCACGTGAGTTTTTGGAGAAAAACAGCGTCGATGTCGTTTTTTTAGACATACAAATGCCACAAGAAAATGGCATCAGTCTGGCGCGCAGTATCAGCCAAATGGCGCAACCGCCCCTGATTATTTTTGTGACCGCTTACAATGCCCACGCCGTAGTCGCCTTCGAGCTACATGCACTCGACTACCTACTCAAGCCATTCAACAGTGCCCGTTTCGCAGAAGCCATCAAACACGCACAAGATATCCTAACGCAACGACGCGGCTATGCCCAAGTTCTACAAAACTATGTAGCATCAGAAGCGCGTCCACAAGAACAAGAACCAACCTATTTGGAACAAGTAGTCGTGCGCTCGGTCGGTGAAATGGAGTGCGTACGTACCGCCCAAATACGATGGATAGCCAGTGCCAGTAATTATGTAGAACTGCATTTAGAAAATCGCGTCGTCCTGCACCGCATGACGCTCAGTAATCTGGAAAAACATCTAGACCCGAAACAATTTATGCGTGTACATAGAACCGTCATTGTACGCAGAGAACAGATGCAGCAAGTCAGTGTCACCGGTGACGGTGTCTATGAATTAAAGCTAGTTTGCGGCGCTGCTGTCCCCGTCAGCGAAAGGCATATCGATGCGGTACGCGCCGTATTCCACAATTTTCAAGATCCACTTGGGACACTCATTGGTAAACAAAGGCTTTGAAAGTCATGAAAAAAATCTCGTTCCTGATGTGTTTATTCTGCACACTGATTATGATAAATGACGCAGCGTTCGCCCAAACCAAAGCCCTGAGCTTGGGCGGTCTGCGTCTGAATAGCAGTACAGCAGAAATAAAAGCGAATTTCCCGCATTCTGTGGTTGATGCGCAGGACCGATGGACCTATATCACTGTCGATAAACGCGACATCAAAGACGGCGTCACCAGCGCCAACTACACGATTCAAAACAAACAAGCGACCCGCTTGCAGCTACTTTTTGGGTATCAATTCGAAACACGCAAATCCGATGCCTTTCACCGCAACCCGTTCAACACCAATCCCCCCTGTGAACCACTGCTCAAGCAACTCACCAAGACCTACGGTAAACCCTACGGCCCATTCGATGGCGAAGAAGAAGGCTTACGCTACAAAGAATATGTATGGGATAACGACAGCGAAAAAATGATCTACTTCTGTGCCCATCACTATCAAGCCAGCAAGAAAAAACTATGGGCGGCCGGACTCGTCATCGCACCAAATAAACCAGGTAGCTGCATGCACAAAAGCTGCACGGAACCATAGGCGACGTTGGCAAGCAAGTATTTCGTAGGGCGGGTGAAACCCGCGCAGCCAAACCATTGAGCACCTGAGCAGCGCGAGTTGCGCCCCATAAGCGCGAACCAAAATCAAGATATAGTTGGAAACTGTCGACAGATTGGTTTTTCTCCTTCCCCTTCAAGGGGAAGGTCGGGATGGGGATGGGTTTTAGTCGAATAATTGGCGACATTTCTTACTCAAATCAAACCCATCCCCACCCTAACCCGCCCCTTGAAGGGGCGGGGACCTAGTGTCCATGCGGTCTAGATTAATTTTGAATTTGATTAGCGCCTATGGGGTTGCACCCGCCCTACGATATCGATTTAGCAATGACCAACTCAAAATTGAACCGCAAAAGTATCGACACCAGTCCCCTCTCCCGCAAGCGGGAGAGGGCTAGGGTGAGGGAGGTTCAGACAAACACGATTTTAAAAATAAGCTAAGAGCTCAACCCCGATTTTGGGCATTGACGATCATGCTAGCCACCTGAACGCCCCTCATCCCCGCCCCTTCTCCCGCCCGCGGGAGAAGGGAGTCAAATTAGCCTCGTAGGGCGGGTGAAACCCGCGCCGCCAGACCACTGAGCACCTGAGCAGCGCGGGTTGCCCCCGCCCTACGATACCGCCTACAAAACCTAATATTGGAACGATAAACTCAAAATTGAACCGCAAAAGCATCGACACCAGTCCCCTCTCCCGCAAGCGGGAGAGGGCTAGGGTGAGGGCGGCTCAGACAAACACGATTTTAAAAAACCAACTTAAGAGCACAAGCCCGATTTTTGGCATTGACGATCATGCTAGCTACTGAATGCCCCTCATCCCCACCCCTTCTCCCGCCCGCGGGAGAAGGGAGTCAAATTAGCCTCGTAGGGCGGATGCACCCCGCGCCGCCAGACCACTGAGCACCTGAGCCGCGCGGGTTGCCCCCGCCCTACGATACCGCCAACAAAACCTAATATTGGAACGATAAACTCACAATTGAACCGCAAAAGTATCGAAACCAGTCCCCTCTCCCACAAGCGGGCTAGGGTGAGGGCAGTTCAGACAACCACGATTTTAAAGAAATAAGCTAAGAGCACAACCCCGATTTTGGGACTTGACCATCATGCTAGCCACCTGAACGCCCCTCATCCCCGCCCCTTCTCCAGCCCGCGGGAGAAGGGAGTCCAATTAGCCTCGTAGTGCGGGTGAAACCCGCGCCGCCAGACCATTAGGCACCTGAGCAGCGCGGGTTGCCCCCGCCCTAAGCTACCAGAGCTCATTTCCCCCAAATCCGCACCCAAAAACCGACGTTTTCCTCGAATAAAACTCTACAAAACCGCGCAAACCCCATAAACCACGTCCGCTACGGTAAAATGCTTGCCAATATTCAATCTAAACCTACTCCCAATTTGTATCCTTTTTGTAAAGAATTTAGCAATGAGCAACGACAACAAAAATCCAGAAGCCCCAGTCATCTCTAATTTCCTGCGCGCCATCATCGACAAAGACCTCGCCGAAGGCAAATACACCCGCGACGGCTTACCGAACCTGATCACCCGTTTCCCACCAGAACCCAACGGCTATTTGCACATCGGTCACGCCAAATCCATTTGCCTCAACTTCGGTTTAGCGCGCGACTACCAAGGTCGTTGCCACTTACGTTTTGACGACACCAATCCTGAAAAAGAAGATCAAGAATACGTTGATACGATTATGGACAGCGTCAAATGGTTAGGCTTTGATTGGGAAGGCGCGACAGGTAATCATCTCTACTACGCCAGCAATTATTTCGACACTTTCTACGCGATTGCCGAATACTTAATCGAAGCAGGCCACGCCTATGTCGATAGCCAAAGCGCTGAAGACATGGCAGCCAACCGTGGTGACTTCTCCAAGCCTGGTGTGAACTCGCCTTTCCGCGACCGTGCCGTAGCAGAATCTTTAGACTTATTCCGCCGCATGAAGGCTGGTGAATTTGCCGACGGTGCGCACATCTTGCGCGCCAAGATTGATATGGCATCACCCAACATGAATATGCGCGACCCAGCGATCTACCGCATTCGTCATGCGCATCATCACAACACCGGCGACAAATGGTGCATCTACCCGATGTACGATTACGCGCATCCGCTCGAAGACGCGATAGAAAACATCACGCACTCGATCTGTACTTTGGAATTTCAAGATCACCGTCCGTTCTACGACTGGATCATCGCCCGCGCTGCCGAAGGTGGTTTCTTCAAACAACCAGTACCGCAACAATATGAATTCGCGCGCTTGAATTTGACCTACGTCGTCACCTCCAAACGCAAACTGCGCCAACTAGTAGAACAAAACATCGTCAGCGGTTGGGACGACCCACGCATGCCTACCATCGTCGGCATTCGTCGTCGCGGCTACACACCAGAAGCCATCCAATTATTCTGCGAACGCATAGGCGTCACCCGCTCCGACGGCTGGATCGACTACAGCACGCTAGAAGGCTGCCTGCGTGAAGACCTGGACCCAAAAGCACCACGCGCCACCGCCGTCTTGCGCCCGCTCAAACTGATCATAGCCAATTTCCCCGAAGGTGAAAAAGTAGCCTGCACCGCGCCTATCCACCCACACCACCCAGAACTCGGCAATCGAGAATTCACCATCAGCAAAGAATTGTGGATAGAACAAGAAGACTTCATGGAAGAACCAAGCAAAGGCTACTTCCGCCTCTTCCCGGGCAATAAAGTGCGCTTGCGTTACGGCTATGTGGTCGAATGCACAGGTTGCGACAAAGACGAGAACGGCAACATCGTCACCGTGCATTGCAACTACTTCGCCGACAGCAAATCCGGCACAGAAGGCAGCGCCAATTACAAAGTCAAAGGCAACATTCACTGGGTCAGCGTGTCGGATTCTTTGGAAGTGAAAGTGCGTTTGTACGACCGTTTATTCACCGACGCGAATCCCGATGCGGGCGGTAAAGACTTTATGGCTTTGTTGAATCCAGCGTCATTAGAAACGATTCGTGCTTATGTTGAACCGGGCATGGTTTCCGTTGAGCCTGATACCCGATTGCAGTTCGAACGCCATGGGTATTTTGTGGCGGATCGTGTGGATTCTGTGAAGGGTAAGCCTGTGTTTAATCGGGTTACTACTTTGAAGGATAGTTGGGGGAAGTGAGTCAGATAGCATTTCGCAAATCTATCTAGGCCTACCGAACTAACCGTCACCATAAAAAAATTAAGTTTTATTTAAATATGAAAAAACACCTTTTTTATACATTTCTAATTTTATTTGTAATGACTGCACTTATTACACTTGCTGGAGTAACGAAGATCATTCAAATTGAAGAATTTTATTTGAAAGGACTTTTTGCTACGCTATTAATGGAACTCGTTGGAGCAGTCATTGGGATGTACAAAAACGTCGATTTTTTTGAGGGAAAACAAGATGTTGCAACTTCCGAAAAAATCACCAAAATGCCAACGTTAAGAGACTCCACTGCAGAATCAAAAAGCCTTCCACATGAAACATTTCTTTCGAAAAACGAATCAGAGAAAAATGAAAATAACAGTTTGATTCAGCAAAACTCACACGTGCTTTCCTCAGTCCTAAAAGATCATACAAAAACACCAATCGCTTTGAGAGATTACATTAGATCTGAAGAAGACCACTCTCCAATTTTAGAATTTAATCGCGAAAAAGTACAAAGTCGATTTATTGGTATATCCGTTAACTGGGAACTAAAAGTTTATAGCATTAAAAATATCGATGAAAACCATGTCGAAATAATTTGCGAACATCCTAATGCTGTAGTCATGTCTATCAACTCCGGTTCAATTTCATTGGATGAGTATCCAGACCTAAAATTCTTAAAGAAAGGCACCACAATTAAACTAATTGGAAGCATTGAGTCTATCGATTTGCCGAGATGTATAACATTGACTAAGTCGAGATTAGTTTTTTAGAAAGTAATGTATTACAAAAACAACCCCGGTCAGCACTAACATTCCAATGCTCAATGAAAATAGCATTAATGTTAAGATATTTCTTTGCTTTTCCTGTTCGATGATACATACGAAAATATGGCTAATAAGAAAAATACTTGGTATACGGTAAAAAATCAAAGCTTAGCTGTTTTTGCGAGAAGCAAGCGCGGGGTCAGGCCTTATGTTTGACACAAAACCACACGTCATCGTCATCGAAATCACCCAAATGTTGATTCCTACAATGAAATCTAAATAGAACAAAAGCGCGGGGTCAGTAGAACAAAAGCGCGGGGTCAGACCTTACATTTGACATTTCAAGACTGTGCGCAAACGGGGTCACGTCTTGACATGCAACATAAACTTCGCAAACATTCCACAACAAGTCTACCTCTCAGCATTTTCCTCTCAACGAAATAATGAATGAAAACATAGTCAGCGTGCAACAAGGTGTACAGCGTAAACTTGGTCGCTGTATTCTTCGCTTGCAGCAAATCGAACAACTAATAAAAACCTTGGTGCCGCTCATATCTGTGCAAGGTAATCCTGAGAAACTTCTTAGCATCCAAGAAAAGCAAATTGCGGATGCTAGAAAAAAAACCATGGGCGGACTCGTTGGTATGCTGACGGGCGAATTTCTTACTTCTGAAAATACAGAGGAAATAACAGTAGATGCACCCGAAAACGTCGGCTCAACTTTTTGGTTTAGTTCCAAATTTCAGATAACGATGCCTGATGAAGAGTTCGAGAAAACGATACAAGGATTAGTTGATTTGGTCGAGATGAGAAACGGGCTCGTGCATCATTTTATTGAACGGTTTAAGCTCTCATTGATTTCCGAATGTCATAAAGCAGACGCCTACCTCGATGAATGCGATGAAAAAATTAGCATACAACTATTAAAGCTGCAAAAATGGAGAATAGGAGCAAGTGATGCGGCTGCTGCGAGCTTGGCCTACATGGGCACGACAGAGTTTGAGAATCTCATAGTTCATGGCATAACGCCTGATGGAGAGGTGCTATGGGAACGAAGCACGATAGTGGAATACTTGCGTAATGCCGAGAAGGCCTGCGCTCAAGATGGCTGGGCTTTGCTTGACACAGCTATTGCTCATATTCGGTTGATCGATAATGAGCAGACACCATCTAAATATGGATGTAAGACATGGCGGGAAGTTTTAAAAAAATCCGAACAATTTGAAACCAAAAAAGACGTCAACCCTAGCAATGGAAAAGGCGAAGTTTGGTATCGTAGTATTACAATCGCTCCCAACTAGCTACCCTGCAGCAAAGCTCAGGGCCGAGCCATGTAAGACGGGTGCAACCCGCGCTGCAAATCACCTCAACGATTTATCGTTCAAAACTTCTTTCAAGCACCTAATTCCCCTTTCGGCATTTTGAATATGCTGGCGGCGCGGGTTGCACCCGCCCTACTTTTTTTCATCTCGAAAGAAGCTCTGGGCCAAGTCTTGACATACAACTTCAATGCATTAATCCACTAATTCAACACCTAATCACAAGAGTATATTTTTGACATACGGTCAGTCGAGCTGCGACTCAATTCGCACCCCTTACATGGCTTTAACGAAGCGGCGTCAAGCGCTCGTAGTGTGGGATCGTCTGCTCAGTTTTTTACTCGTCTTATGGCTATCAACAGATTATCACATTCAAGTTTAGAGAAAGTTTTGGTGTTGATGACTGCGCCATTCATATCGCTTCAAAGGCTTAATGTGGCGATGCCGTTGCTGTCGAACTCGATAAGGCGCAATCTTTTCGTAGGGCGTCAATAGCGCAGCGTATTGCGCCGTATGGAATCGTTCAGAAACGGTGTAATACTCTTCGCTATTACACCCTACGGCACTACCATGCGAACGACATGATCACCCGCGCCCACCACCGATACATAGGCGCCCCAATCAATATACATGCCAAATGCAATAACGCGATCAACCATGTAGGGCGGGTGCAACCCGCGCTGTAAATTACTTCAACGATTTATCGTTCAAATATTCGTTCAAGCGTCAAATCACCGTCGCGGTATTTTGAACATGTTGGCGGCGCGGGTTGCACCCGCTCTACTTTTTCTCATCTTGAAAACACCCAACGTGAAGAACGAAAGAGCTCAAGTCTTGACGTGCAATATCTCCCTAGTGATGCGCAATGCGTTGAGGTTGTATGTTGAGACTAGCGCCCAAATCGCCTTAGCGCCCAAATTTCTACTTCAATTCTCAACAAAAATTCCACACCGCCAGCTTGCTGGATTTGTTTCTGCAATACTCTTTGCCTTTGCATAATGATTATCGGTAGAATAGATGCTTCTTCTGATGGCATTTCCCTTATACGAGGCGATACATGAGTTCATCGGCACCGATGCAGCAAGCGAAGACAGAGGCGTTAGCAAACACTGCGGAACGCAACATGCAGTTGGCGCCTCAGAGCGAATTAATTAGCGCGACTGAACATGCAGACCTGCGCTCCCAAGCGAGCTCTCAGCGTCAACTACAGAAGGCCGCCAACCACAGCACTCAAAACCTGCAGTTCAAAACCCTACAGCAAATCGCACGTGGCAATGCACGCGCCTCACAGCTCAAAATCATCAGCGCCATGATGAATACGCCCTCAGCGCAACGAGTGGAAGATGAAGAAGCGCTGCAAGCGAAGACTATCGAATCATCAGTTCAGCTTGAAACGAAGACAGACGCAACACAATCGCCTAAGCCAAACAACACGGGCTTGCCCGACAATCTCAAATCTGGCATTGAATCGCTTTCTGGCATGAGCATGGATCATGTCAAAGTGCACTACAACTCTTCGCAACCAGCACAATTGAATGCGCATGCTTACGCGCAAGGTAGTGACATCCACGTCGCTCCAGGGCAAGAACAGCATTTGCCACACGAAGCGTGGCACGTGGTGCAGCAGGCACAAGGACGTGTCAGACCCACTATGCAAATGAAGATGGGTGTGCCTGTGAATGACGAAGTTGGGTTGGAGACTGAGGCTGACGTCATGGGTGAACGCGCGATGCAGTTGGCAAGTTCAACAACTCATGCCTCTCAATTGGATGCACCAGCTCATTCTCCGACATCATCATCGCAGTTGAGTGGCTTGCACAGCATACAACGGAAAGTATCAATTGATGACAAACCATATTCGTATCAGGAGGGGACAGGAAGATTACATGGCTCTGGTTCTAATATGCAGCACACCTTCACCCCCACGAATAAAGTGAAGGCCAGAGCGTGGTCAAATGATTCCTGGAAGCGACATTATAGGAGTGTGAGTGAATTTCAAGATCACTCATCAGGTGCGCCAGTCAATGTCGGTGTTTTTGAGTCGATGGGCTTATGGTATGAGCTTCCATTTAAGACTGGTACACCATTTGTACTAGCCGAAAATCATAGTACAAAAGTCACACCCATCATGAAGGAAAGTAATCGCCGCGGAACGATTCTGCACGAAAGTAACGGCGTCATTCCGATCAAATCAAAAGAGAAAGCGCAGAAGCCCGATGCACCAGCTGGTTTTCATAAAACGGCGATGGAATCGGTTATTGCGAAAACCTTGTTTGGCGTCGTATTTCACACTGCATCAAGAATGAAACCGAAAGTCGCGCCTGACTATATTGTCGAAAGCCCGGCGATATGGATAGAACACTATGCTGCGGCAAACGAAGATGGCAAGGGACAAGATGACATGCAGCGCCCCTACTACACCAATGAAGCCGGCGTCAAAGTCATACAAGGCGAAAATCTTGGGGGAGAATATAGTTCGATCAATACGATGAGAAACGTAAAAGATCAATTTGATGTTGAAGCGGAAAATTATATTGCCCATTCAAATAAGGAACAGGCGATCGCTTATGTGAGAACCACCAAAGACGCATTGGGTGCATGGTGGGCCAATATGCTCGAAATCAGTGAGCTGTATAAAACACCTATCCTGGCCGCGGGTAGAATCGCCGAACTAGAAACTGTAATTCGCGAACAAAGAACGAGAATCATAGGACGTTTAAAAATATTGTTCAACGATGAATACAAGGCAGAAATAATCGCGAAACCAGACGATGGAGATGGCGGTCTAGCAGAAAGAACACAAGCAGCGCTGGAGGCTGGCTTGAATGGCGAATTAGCGGCAGCAATGGCTATGAGAGACCTTGCAATGTTGACTGTCATTCTCAATACTGAGGACTGGGGTGATCACGAAATGATCGCAATGGGCGCAAAGCATGTTCAAACGCTCAAGTCGGTCATTGAAAACCGAACGGACTTGCAAGTGATAACCCGAGAAGAATTTATTGATAACAGTAAGAGCGCGCTGTAATTATTCGTCACCAGCTAAACGTCGGTCAAATCCGTGCATAAGAGACCATGATTGCTATAAGCGAATACACCTGTCCATAAATGAGAGCCACCACTGACGGGTCTCCTATGGAAAATGACCAAATGCGAGGATGCTATGAGTAGCCAAATTGCCAATATGCTTGATGGGCTGGACTTGTTTAGTGATTTTTCCTACGCCGAACTGGAAGTCATTGGAGCTTATTTAAATTTCGAAGAGGCCAAGGCCGGCAAAGTGATCTTTAATGAAGGTGAGCCGGGCAACTTTCTGGTGATCTTGACCAAGGGCAGGATTGCGATCTACAAGGAAGCCGACCAAGGCAAACAATTGCTCTCCAATGAGGTAAGGGGGCGGGTCATTGGTGAGATGGCTTTGCTCGACAACGAACGGCGCTCAGCCACCTGCATTGCTGATAGCGATTGTGAATTGCTGGTATTTACCCAAACCAATCTGAAGCGACTATCGAAGGATCGCCCCGCGACCGCCTATCACTTCATGTTTCATTTGGCACGTTCGCTCTCAAGACGTTTGCGCCGCACTTCTGGCATATTGGCCGATTTTTTAGGTCACGCATAAATCACCCTTGCCTTCCCCCCTTTCGACCTAAGGAAATTATTAATGATCAATTAAAAGCGCGGGAGCAAATCTTGACATACAACCTCAGTGCAATCACTGCGAATTCAAGACCTAATCCCAAGATTTGCGCCACAAAATTACTCGGAGTTTGATGGCCGCATCGTCAAGCTTTTACAAGTCTACTGAGCACGGTGGTTTCTAACGGCTCAACTGAACTGTTTTCAGAATCGCCGCATTCAATGCGTCGATGGTGGCGGCAGGTACTTTTTTACTGCACACAATGTAGCGCATTTCAGCTGCGGGAATGTCCGTGAACTTGAGGATCTTGAAATCAGTCATTTTGAGTTGTGCGTTGGCCACGTACAGTTCGACTTCTTCTTGCGTCACGATAGACAAATCTGCCCGACCCAGATGAATCAGTCTCACGATGTCCGACACTTCCGCAGCCTCCCAAATCAACTGTGTGACTGGCATTTTGGCAATGAGGTTGTCGAGGTAGGGGCCGTGCAGAAAGTTCTGTTTGATCATGAGTCGAACATCTGATCGCCCCAAGAGGTCTTTTGCGGTGGTTCCCATTTGGTATTTGAAGTTCACATTTGCCAGGCCCACCAGCGGTTTGTCGCGGTAGATGGGCTGTGTGAACTGTGCGTAGCTGGCACGCTCCGCGCTGTAGTACCAGCCCGGAGAGCAAATGGCCGCTGTGTTGTTCTGTAGTGCATCCAGGATAGCATTCGCGGAGCGTACCTGCCAGACGATGGGAATCCCGGCAGCTGCAAAGATCTTGGCCGCCGGATCAGCTGTAAGACCAACAACATTGCCACCGTTATCCGTGTAATTGAAAGGCTTGCGTTCGTAGTACATAAGCCTTAAGGGCTCTAAGGCTTGAACCAAAGCCAGATTGTAGAGCGGAAGCAGTCCGAAAAATACCAAAACTGCCTTTATAAGAAACCAGCGCATCGCATCTTCCGTTCGCCAAGTCGGTAGAAGTATCTTAGTGCAAAAGTACTTGGCAGACAAGCCAAGCACTCATTCACACTTTGGCTGAATGGAGCTAGCCTGACAACTTACATTGATCCCTTATTTGCCTGCGGCGCTCAAACGATAGCAGGCCACTTGCCCTTCTTCCAGTGGTGAGCTCATGTTAGGACGGCAGCAGCTCGATGTTCGACGGCCTGGCATTTCACTGGCTTCTCGTTAAGGCTCACCCGCGAGTTGCTCCTTACCGCTACTGAAGACATGAGCTGCTGTCGAAATACGGAGTCAAGGCTTGACAACAATCCCACCCTTCATCACAAATTTCACTTGTTCTAATAACAGCAGATCGTCTAATGGATTGCCCGGCACGGCGATAATGTCGGCGATTTTCGATTTCTCTAAGCTACCGATTTTCTCGCCCCATCCTAAGAGTTCCGCAGCGTGGATGGTGCTTGTTCGAATCACTTCCGCAGGACTCAAACCGGCCATTGCGTAAACACGCAATGGTAAGAGTGAACTTTGGCCGCGTGTTAAATTGCCAACTTGGTAGTAGGAATCACTGCCAAAAACAATTTTGACACCCGCCGCTTTGACTTTAGCAATTCTCTCAGCCGCCAGTTTTTCGACATACTTAAACATCTTTAAACGCGGCTGTTCAGATTCACCTATTTCTTTTTCGTTGGACTTCCCGAGGTAATACCATGCAGGAAAATCTGTCGGTACCATGGCGATATTTTTCTTTGCCATTAATTTTAGAAGTTCATCGGAGATCCCGTAGCCATGTTCAATCGAATCCACACCAGCCTGCGCCGCAAGCATTCCCGCGGGTTCGGTGCCGGCATGTGCAGCGACTTTGATTCCTACTCGATGAGCCTCATTAACGATCATCTGCAACTCTTCGAGTGTCAATAAGCGTGACTCTGCATCGACAATCACTTTGATCACGTCGGCGCCATCGTATATGGCGCTACGAACGGCTCTGCGTGCTTCTTCAGGACCACTTATGACGGCATATTCCTTGTCGATCAAGGCGTGGGTTTCTTTCGTCAACTTGTTGAATTGTCCGCCAATCGGCGCCAAGGCACGCGTCGATACCAACATACGCGGTCCTTGTATCCAAGATTGATTAATGGCATCGCGCAAGTCAACGTCAGCATTTGTACCAGAGTTACCAAGGTCACGCACCGTGGTGATGCCTGACATCAATTCTTCGCGTGCCATGGTCACGCCCAACAATGCTCGCTTGGCATCAGACATCGTGGAAAGTGTGTGCACCATACTGCCAGACTCACGTATGCGCGCCGAAGTTTCAAACGAGAGATTGTGTAGCAAGTGAGTATGCGCATCAATCAACCCCGGCATCAAAGTGACATCGCCAAGATCAATCTGTTTGGCACCGGGCGGGATCGCAATATCCTGTCCAAGCTCAGTGATTTTGCCTTTCGACACCAAGACGATCGGATTGTTGACGATCTTCCCTGTTTTCACATCCAATAAGCGCGCTGCCTTAAGTGCAGTGATTTCACCATCATCCTTTGAGGACAACAAAAAACTAGCCGCATTGGCGATACTTGCTGATGTCAGCATTACTACCGCAAAGGACGCACACAAAAAACGACTCAAAAAACTCAATCTCATGGATTACCTCACTCTACAAAAGAAGAAGCGATAGTGTAACGAAAAACCAATAAAGTAAAGGATCGACTTTTTTGGCAGCACTACAGCAGTGAGGGGGTAGTTCGGACTTTGCTACATCTCCCGCAATTTCGAAAGCGCAAGTCTGCTAAAGCCAGGAGGACATGCAACATCACCCCGGCGATGCGTTTTGGCAAGACCAAATCTCAAACCAAATTCAGCCATTTAGGGCGGGTACAACCCCATAGGCGCTAACTAAAATCAAGATATAGTTGGAAACTATCGACAGATTGGTTTTTCTCCTTCCCCTTCAAGGGGAAGGTCGGGATGGGGATGGGTTTTAGTCGAGTAATTGGCCACATTTCTTACTCAAATCAAACCCATCCCCACCCTAACCCGCCCCTCGAAGGGGCGGGGACCTAGTGTCCATGCGGTCTAGATTAATTTTGAATTTGGTTAACGCCTATGGGGTACAACCCGTGCTGTAACTTACTCAACGATTTAACGTCTAAATATTATTTCAAGCGTCAAATCACCGTCTCGGTATTTTGACAATGCTGGCGGCGCGGGTTGTACCCGCCCTACTTTTTTATCTTGAACACACTAAAGGTGGAGAATGAAAAAGCTCGTTTCTTGAAATGCCACACCCTCTTGTTTTTTGTTGTTCAAACTTGAGATTGAGCTCCATCTTTGACAGTATGGGATACCTAGAAAATCAAAATAGTTTTGACGGTCAATAGAAAATACCTCACACTTCAAACAAGGGCTCGCATTGCCTGCCATTTTCGCGGACGAAGATCCTTAAGTCTTATTCTCGAAGTCCACTCATTTTTTTCACAAGCAACTGAATATGAACTGTAAAAACTGTACGAGTAAAATTCATGGCAACTATTGTGCCCAATGCGGAAATGCCGTGCAGCTAAAAAGAATCGATGGCCACTTTATTTTGCACGAGATCGAGCACGTTTTGCATTTTGAAAAGGGGCTTTTTTTCACCATCAAAGAGTTATTGCTACGTCCAGGAAAATGCGTCAGGGAGTACATTTCTGAGAATCGTAGTCGGCTAGTCAAACCGATTATATTTATTATCGTCACGTCCTTAATTTATACGATAGCGGAGCATGTATTTCATATTGAAAAAGCTTATTTCAAAGTCAGTGGCAGCACGACGCCCACCTACGATGCGATTTCACACTGGGTACAAAGTCACTACGGTTACGCCAACATCATTATGGGATTTTTTATCGCGTGCTGGCTGAAAATTTTCTTTAGAAAGCACGATGTGAATTTCTTCGAAATTTCGATTCTGCTTTCTTTTGTAATGGGTATGGGTATGCTTTTTCTGGCTATCGCAGCGGCCTTGAATGGTGTTACGAGATTCAATCTCATGCAGGCTTTTAGCTTTGTTACGCTCTTCTATCTATCTTGGGCAATCGGTCAATTTTTTGCACCGAGAAAGCTGGCAAGTTTTTTAAAAGCAGGTGCCGCATATCTCCTAGGATTTGCCAGTTTTAGTGCCAGCACATGGGTACTTGGTTTTGGATATGATGCATTGATGCGTTGAAGCTATTACGCAGAACGCGGGATCAAGGCTAGGCATGCAACATAGGCTCAGAGCTACCTCATAGCCGATAGCAAGACCTAACCCAGCGTTTTTTAGAGCGCTAAACATCTTTAGCCGCTGCTGATATCAGATTCACCTATTTCTTTTTGTTTATCGTGATGTAGATCTAAGCAAGCACAAGAAACTGCGGATCGCAGTCAGGTTATCAAAGAATAGTGTGGACTTGTTTTATTAAGTAGCGACAGAATTTTCGGCTGTAACGATGGCTGCTGGAGTGCACGCTAATTCGCTTTATCCGTGATGTACTTTTTTTCGATGCGCTGAATGCTTCCATCTTTCGCCATCTGTTTGAGGCTTTCCATCATCACGTTGAGAGGCTTCTCAAAATTAGTTTGTCGAGAAAATGCCATATATGTTGGGCTGTCGCTATGATATTTAAGTGCCTGTAGTTCAAGCTCTTGTGTCAAGCCAAGTTTGTTAATTTCCCAAAGGCCTGCAATATTATTGACCAATATAAAATCAGAACGACCTTTGGTCAGCATTTGCACAGTATTGCTAATGGTGTTGCCGCTAAGGTAGCTCACATTTTGGCGCTTTACTAGGGCATCGGGATAAAAGTAACCCAGCGTAATCCCAATGCGAAGACCTTCAAGATCTTTGAGTGTCGTTAACTTCCTGGTATCGCCTTTTTTTCCATAGAATCTGTACTCAACTGAATTTCGGTAACCTTGGGTCCAAGCTAAATAGGAATCGCGATCTTCGTTCTTACTGATGGTAGTGGTCAAGTCAGCCTGACCATTCCTCAGCATATTTAAGGCACGCTTCCAAGGTACCATCACGACTTTAATCTGATAGCCACCGCGGCTAAGTGCCTCGCGAGCGATGTCGATATCAATGCCTTCACCGACAGGATCGTTCTCTGAGTTCACAAAGGGGGGATAAGGTGATGTGACAAGCGTTAACTGTGTTTGTTGGGCGCGTACATCTTTATAGCCACACACGCTCGAAAGGATGAGTATGATCACCATCCTCAAAGCGAGCACGTGAAAAGGGATGTTCATTGAAATAAGATTGCACATTTCCGATGCGCCCCATGCTTTTTTCGTAACTCTACTATTTATGCCAATCAATGAAAGATCAGCATAGGATCAATTTACTGATTTGAGTATGTGCTATGTAGGTAAAGTATTCAAGCGATTTTTCCTCGATGCCAGCCTCTTAAAAGGATAGGAAATTCAAGCAGCTTGAACGAAGTATTTTACCTTAACCCCATGATCACAAGTCCAAGTTTTGGCTTAATCAGGTCTGATCAAACAACACTTTTTCGAGCGCAGCATCAAAACCGCAACGAATCAGTAAGGCGCAATCTTGTCGTAGTGCGTCAATAGCGCAGCGTATTGTGCCGTATGTCGCGTTGAAACTGTAAATATTACTTAAACTGGGGCTGCTAGTGGGTGCGCCTTTTGATTGCTTTCTTGCTAGAACATCCCACTGCCTAAGCGGCCGAAGTCACTGTCGCGCTTGATTTTTTTCGTTTACTTATACTGATCGCTCTTCTTAGCCTTGGCCTATTGTAGCGTTGCAATAAAATTGGATAAACATTCAATAGAAGGTTTAGTACCAACAACCACAATGATTCTTGTATGCTGATAGTGATTGCAACGTAGATCGTAAAGGCGAGAACAATAAAGAAAATAATGAGATGGCCCAATTCTGATTGCTTCGTGCGATATTCCAAATGAATCAGCGCTTCAGAATTTTTCGCTACAGGATTTTCTCGTTTGTTTAATTTTTCCCATCCGACCAACACCAGTATTTTTCTAAAAATGTTTATGCCTAGTATTTCATAGGTTCTTCCTTTTTTCTCCCAAGCTTTCTCTGAATAATAATCAGAACTCAATTCAGCTTTGAGTGATTCGGTAAAAAAGAAAACACACATCATTAAGACTAAGTTCAACATCCAAGCAAATAAAAAACCTTGTAAGCCTACTTTGCTAACCAGCCCATAGACCAACAAAGTCGAGAAAATGACTATCAGAGAAAGCAACAGATATTTACGCATATTGAAAGGTCTTTTAGCTTGGTCAGTAAGAATAATTTACGCAATCGATAAAAACTTCCGGCCTCAATCATCTTGGGCAGATAAGCATTAAAGCGTCTTTTGGAAAAACCTGTTTTAAGCGAACACTTTATATTTCTAGCGTCGAATAGTACGTCAAATAAAACGTCAAAACTGCCTCCTGATTCTTTGTTCAAGGCAGACTGACACTTTACGAAAACAGTATCAACTACAGCGCAGCTTAGCTTTAAGAAGGTTTAGATGTTAAGTTGATGAAATGAAAATATTGTATCAGTAAAAAGTGGGCAAATGACGAAAGCATAAGGGGAATTAATTTATTCACGGCGAATGAGTCTTGGCCCCTTCCAAAGCTCCATCATGTAAATAAAAAACTAAGTGAACGAAGAGCAGAATTCATCTTATGCAAAGAGAAAATTCCACCCAGACGAGAAAATGCGAGATTTTATCCGAATTGACTTTGTAGCTTTGGACAAAAATGAAAACCCCTCAACGCCGAGACGCTGAGGCGCAGAGACACGCAGAGTAACCCAGTAAAATATTCGCTTTTCTCTGCGCTCCTCGGCGACTCTGCGTCTCGGCGTTGAGGGGTTTTGAAGCATAATTAACCACCTGGTTCGCTTATCTGAACGGCATTCCACCCAGACGAGTGTATTTTTTTAAATCTCAGCTTATCAACATCGAACACGACCAAGCCCCAAATTTCTACACCAGCGTCGCCGCAACCGTCAACTCCATAGCTAGGTTTGATCAAGAGAAGTGATCTACATCCTTTATAATGCAAGGTTTTGCTCGCTTGAAAACCATCTTCACCATGAATTACGTCGTCAAACTCTTTCCCGAAATTACTTTAAAAAGCACCTCACTACGCAGGCGCTTCATCACTGCATTACAGATCAATCTACATACGATTTTGTCGTCAATAGATCCGGAAATTAAAGTGCTGCGGGAGTGGGATAGGTTGCTGATTCAGGCTACGCCTAGCGCTGATCAAGCGGCTTTGGTCGATGCGCTCGGGCGTATTCCGGGCATTCAGAAAATTCTCGCCGCGCGTATTCTCGATACGCTTGATCCTGACATGATGTTGGCCGCGGTACGCACTGCCTTTGGTCGTAAGTTGGACGGAAAGACTTTTGCGGTGCACGTTAAGCGTAGTGGCTCGCATAATTTCACATCTCTAGGTTTAGCGCGTCACATCGGCGGTGCGCTTCAAGATGAATTCCCGAATGGTGGTGTTGATTTGGACAATCCACAGCTGCTGATACGCTTAGAAGTGAACGCTAAGAATACGCTGTTAGTGGAAGCCGAATATCCCGGTTTGGGTGGATATCCGGTGGGAACACAGGAAGAAGTTTTGTCGCTGATTTCGGGAGGATTTGATTCAGCAGTCGCCTCTATGCAACTCATTAAACGAGGCTGCAAGGTGCATTATTGCTTCTTTAATTTGGGAGGTGCGCAGCATTCAAACGGCGTCAAACAAATGGCGGTACGTTTATGGCAACGCTTTGGTACTTCGCATCGGGTACGTTTTTTCGAAGTGAATTTCACACAGGTGTTGGCACATATTCTTGAGCGCATACCGGTTGGCAATCAAGGGGTCGTACTGAAACGTAGCATGCTACGCGTCGCGGATAGTTTGGCGCAGCGTTGGGAAATCCCAGCCTTGGTGACGGGCGAAGCCTTGGGTCAGGTATCGAGTCAGACTCTGACAAATCTGAATGCCATCGACCGTGCGAGTGAGACGGTAGTATTGCGCCCATTGGTGAGTTGGGACAAGCCGGATATCATCGAGTTGGCGCGTCACATAGGCGTAGCAGAGTTAGCTGCGTCCATTCCCGAATTTTGCGCTGCCATTTCTAGTAATCCCAATGCGAGAGTCAAACTAGCGCAGGTGGAGTTGGACGAGCAGCGCTTGGATGCTGAAATATTCCAGAACGCGATAGACGCTGTGCACTACTTCGATGTGAAAGACATGATGCAAGAGCTGCAGACCCTTGCACCGCCAACAGGCCTGCGCTGCGTCGCAAGCACGCTTGCTGACGGGGTGATGCCAAACGCCGGTGACGTACTCATAGACGTACGACCCGATGCCCAAAGCACTGCTCTAGCCCCCCTATTGCGCAAGTATCCCAAACTGAGTTTACAACGTATCCCCTATTACAGAATCTTGACTGAATTCACTAAGTTAGATCAATCAAAAAACTATTTTTTGTATTGCGATAAAGGCGTAATGAGCGGCATGCAGGTGGAGCACTTGCGTGAGCGTGGGTTTAGTAATGTTCAGGTGTGGCGGCAATAATCAGACGTGTTTTTTAGCTTTTTGGGCTCATGTGAACTTTGGGGGTCTTGGCATGCAATATTTCCTTCAAAAATCCGCCTATGCAAGAATTACCCCTATGATTTCCCATTAGCCCACAAACTTTTCAAGGCTCACCTATCAGATATTTCCCCGGATCTTCTTAAGCCGCCCGCACGCGCCAAGCATCAGCTTTGAGTTGCTCCAGCAAGCTATCGGGACCGGCCATGTGATACAGGCCAACAATCACCAACGAGGGTTTGGACTTTTTCTGCATTTCTGCAAATCTGGGTAACCAGCTGCGGTTACGAGCCACGATGTGCTTGGCATAAAGATCGGGCTGTGCTCGCTTCATATTGGCAACAAACGCGTCTGCTGGCCCACTCTCTCCGCGTGCCCAAGCGGCGTAAATACGTTCATTCTCTGCCTGTCCGGCCAAGATATGGTCGAGTGTGTATTGGAGGAATTGACTGTCTTCCTGTGCACTCATGCCCCCCATGAATTCAATCAGATCGTCCTGTGATTGAAATTCGCTCGCATGCGGAATATTCAGTGCCTTAGCGCTGCGCAAGAGTACACGTTCTGCAGTGCCCTGCTCATTTAATTTCAATGATTCAAAATAGGCAGATTCGATCGTGAATGCTGCCAGCCAAGGCTTCATTGGTGCTAACGCGTCAAATGGAAACTTGGCGAGTTCAGCCACTTGTTTGAGGCGAGTCAAGTCGTTCGCACTCAGTCTTTCAGTGATAGTCTTGCTCGTATCGAGCCCAAATTTGGCGATCAACTCCTTAGGATTTTTGTGGCGCACTTGATTGGTTTCAGTCCATACTTCAGAACATGTTTTGAGCAAGGTTTCAATTCGCGCGTCACTCCACGTTGTCGAACGCGCCGGGGTCTCGCCCATTAAATATACGGTTTTTCCCGCTTTCTCCACTAGCCACAATGGCCATGCCACAGCTGCAGAGGAATCTTTATCCTGCGCTATTGCGCGACCTGTCAAACCATACCCAGCCATGACAGAGACTGCCGCCATAGCTGTTAAAAACTGTCGACGTGATGCCATATTATTTGGATTGTTGGCGATTGCCTTGATTTGCATAATTTATTTTTCCTTAAAGTGCATTTAATTCGTAAATGAGAAACTTCAAACCAACATGTTCACTTCACTAACTCGGCTTTAGACAGATTGAGAATGAACATATGTAGCTTGGGGGAACGTGGCCGTGAACTTGATTCTGCAAAGCACCAGGCCACGCGGCATTAACAAAGTCGGACTCTTAACGCGCTTGATAACGGTTATATAAAAACCCCAATATCAAGGCGGCGACTCCGACTTCACTGTAAAACAGTATCGAATTATTGCTGGCGGATTCATTGAACGCCAACACGTCGAAGTAGGGTGCCCCCTTGGTTTGAATTGCCAGGTAAAACCAGAACATAAAGGGTCCCAAAAAAGTACGGGAGGTGCGAGTCAATCGCCCTAACATCGATGCCAATGCACTCATGAACAGCACGCCAACTAAGAGTGCCAAAGCAAAATGCGGTGCGTGGAAACTCCAGCGATATAAGACCACGCCGAATAGCATGAAGCCTAACAAAACACTAGCCGCAAATTGACGTAGATAACGACGATCGGCACCACCGACCACCGCGTCGCCCATAGCAGACAACTGTGCCTGGTGATCTCGCGTACTCAAGTCACTAATCAATACTCCCCACAAGGCACAGGCAAAGACCAAAATACCAGCCAAATTTTTCACATTCATCAATGCCGCAAAAATGGAGAAAGCGATCATTGCAATAATGGCGAGCGGTGAATTGACCAAGGTAACTGCGACTTCGGCGACTACTTGTCCGACGAAATTAGGGGTCTTCGCTGCGTAAGCGAATAAGGGTTTTGCCAGACGCGAGGCAGGACGTAAGCCAGCGTTGACAATTTCAAATGGCGATCTCCGTTTTCTGATATTCGACAATTTTATTTTATCAGGCGAATAGCGATGGAACAGCGGAATAGCGAGCAACATAGGGATGAAACTCAGCAAGGTCGTGATGGAGCGGTATAGCAATATAGTGTTTGGAATCTCCGCTAACTCGACAACATTGGCTGGCAAGTCGGGATTGAAAGTACCAAGTCCTATCGAAATACTTTGCACAGTAAATTGAGTGCGAACGATAAAGTCGACGATCGTCATTCCCAATCCCTCTAGGATCATAATCGGCGGCATGCTGGACACATGGTCGTGTCCGACTTTGTCGAGCATCGATACTTCAAAGACCCAGACGAAAAAATAGATCACGTCGCCCGCTTTACCCATGAGAAGGGGTACACTGTCGAACAAAATTGCACAACTCGCACCAAAGAAGATGACTGGGAGCAGGACTAGTCCATACACTTTCAGATAGACGATCAACTGTACAGCCGATTCACCGCGAGCGATTTGTAGTCCGACGACCGTCATCAAATAAGCCGCGAGAATAAGTAAGAGATACGTCACCGCCCCTAACCAACGACTGAAAATAAAAGTGCCGTTACCAATACGTGTGGAGGCGATCACAGCACCGATTCCACAGCGCGCATCTTCAGCGATACGGCCTCGAGTCAGATAAAAACTCAATAATCCGAGTAGCGGCGCAAACAAACAAGCGGTACCCAAAGCAAGTGAAGCACTGTTGTAGACAGTACGCGCCTGATTAATCACCAACATGCTCAAATTGCCCTCGCCTGAGCCGAAAATCAAGCGCGCAAGCAGTCCTATCAGTATCAACACCACCAAGGTGCTGAGGCGGCGAGAACGAAGTCTGACTTCATTCATCACCAAGGATTTTATGACGAGAAATTTCTGTGTCCACATGCTAATCTACCTTCACAAAATGCTGTCATGATTAGCGTAACGCTGTGCCATCAACGCTTCTTCTAAACTCGGCGTAGCCATTACCGCACCTGCACATGGTGCATGGGGATGAGCAACGCGTACATTCACTACCTCACCTTGACGCTGCATGTGCAATACGTTGGTGCGAACCCGCAATTCTTCTAATTCTGCCGGCGAAACTTGCGCCGACCAGACTTGACCACGCGCGTTTTCTATCATGTTATCGGGGGTGTCAAAACCGATCAATTTACCCGAACGCATGATCGCCAGCTCACTAGCCACACTCTCGACATCGGACACAATATGCGTGGACATGATCACCAATTTGCTATGACCAATATCACCTAAAAGATTGCGGAAGCGCAGACGCTCTTCTGGATCGAGTCCTGCAGTGGGTTCATCAACAATCAAAATATCAGGGTCATTCAGCAAGGCTTGCGCAATCCCTAAGCGTCGACGCATACCACCTGAAAAAGCAGCCGCTGAGCGATTCGCGTGATCTTGCAGATTCACCAGTTCCAGTAACTCTCGAATACGGTGTGGATCTTTAACACCTTTCAGTGCGGCAAAATACTGCATAAATTCAAGTGCAGATAAATTGGGGTAGACGCCGAAGTCTTGCGGTAGAAAACCCAAACGCTGACGAATTGCATCAGGCTTTTTGATGATATTGACGCCTTGAAAATTAATCTCGCCACTCGTCGGTTTGGTGAGGGTGGCGATCATTTGCATCAACGTAGTTTTGCCTGCGCCGTTGTGACCAATTAAGCCAACGACACCGCGCTTTAACGATAAAGTGACGTGGTCGACGGCTATCACTGCCTTGCCGAAAGTTTTAACGACATTCTGAATTTCTAACATAATTTTCCCCTACAGATAGACTCACAACAACCTTCATTGGTGCGTAAGTCGGTTGTCCATGTCGGCACAATAAATGGCTTCGGTCAAATCTGTTGGCGAAAACCGATGAACTGCAAAAGTAGAGGTGTGAGTTGTTCAAAACTGAGGAAGTTGCCAGCATCAGCATTCATTCGTGCTTAGTGCCTGGTTGTAGGCAAGAGATCACCGATTAGCCCTCTGAACAATTTGGATCAGTGAAAATTTGGGGCAAATCTTGCCGCCAGACTATCTTCAAAAATGCCCTAGCACATGACTTGCCGCTATCATTTGTGCATTTTCCGTAAGAAACTCGCTTCGAATTTACAGCGAGGTCTATACAATTCATTGGTCAAATTAACCATTTACTGCTAGGATTTACTCTCTTTCTCTTGGATTACCATCATGTTAAAAAAAATCGCCTTCCTGCTATTGTTATGTTCTGCTAGCGCCCAATCATTTGCCCAAGAATATATGGATAAAATTGCAAAGCGTGCTTGTGAATGTTCAGAAACCATCCTCAAAAATAACAATGACAAAACACGTTCTATGGAAATAGGGTTTTGCATTTTGAACGCTGCCGATGCCGAAGACAAAAAGAAATTTAAAAAAGACTTCAACTTAGATTTTAATGAGATCGATAAGAATGGAGAGAAAATCGGCAAACTAATTGGCATGAAAATGGCACCAGTTTGTCCAACCACCATGTTGGCTTTAGCAAATGCTCAAGGTGACAAGGACAAGGCTAGCAATCCCATTCAAGTTATTTCTGGCGAAGTCATCAAAATAGAAAAAGATTTTTTCGTGTCATTCGTGGTGCGTGAATCCAATGGCAATTCAAGCAAATTATTTTGGACCAGCCCAATCGAAACCAGCATCGATATGGCGAATCAATATCAGTCTTTACAAGGAAAATCGTTACAGTTTTCCTTTGAAAACCAAAACATTTTCGATCCGAAAATCGGCGAATACCGCGCATTTAAGATCATTAAGAAGATCAATTCAAAGTAAGCGCATTAAGCTGAGCTCAGCTCAGCTTGCAGCACCTCAGGCACATCGCGAACGATAGGGGCGCTCATTGGCCCCCGGTAGTCATGTAATCGAACCGAATACTCGAAAAATACCAGAAAAAAGTTTTAACGCAACATCAGACGTTCGCATCGAAAATTCATCGTGCCTTGTTGCTTCGCTTCGTGCATGTGTGTGAATTGCGTCGGCTTCCAATTTATTTCTCGTAACAATGCCATTACGACTGGCTTCTTTTACTCTAACAAATCTCCCTCGATGCCTCGCCATCCAGACTCACAAAATGACCTGCATTAACAAGGAAGCATGCAGAGGTAAGCACAAATAAGCCAGCATCAAAATAAGAAAGCAATGCTAAGCATTTAGTCTCAGAACAACAGAGCGTTAATAAATTAATCAAGAACTAGGCTAGAATTGATCAGCTATTGGGATAGTGCCATCCAGCTTTGCCGCTGCGGACCCTACTAAGCTAACGACATTAACGAGGCTAGGCTATGAGTAGTTTTTTGGATTTTCAAATTGATGAACTTGAAGCACGCATACGATTTGCTGATGGCTTGCAGGCGGTCAGTAATAAGATACATGGGGCTGATCGGTTCGATCACATCTTGTCTGAATTATCGCGCGATATCTGCGATTTGTTTTCGTGTGATCGACTCACGCTGTATATCTTGGGCGACGACGCTAAAACCATACGTTCTATCATTACCACTGGCATTAATTCTAGCAAGAGCTTGACTTTGCCTATCAATAAACACAGCATCGCTGGCTTTGTGGCGCTCACAAAAAACGCTATTAATATTGCTGATGTACACGATCAGGCTGAGCTTGCGCTGATTGATCCCAATTTACGCTTTTGTAATAAAGTTGACCAACTCACTGGCTACCGCAGCACGCAAATGATGGCGGCGCCTATCTTACAAGCCGATGGCACTTTGCTCGGCGTCGTTCAATTAGTCAATCACGTCGCAGACAAGGCGTTTGTCAGCTTTGCGCAAGATGGATTGACTAGTTTATGCACTGTTTTGGCGATCGCCTTACGTCAACGTCTGAAGTCATTAGAGCAAGAACTCACCAAAACACAGCAAGCACCATCGTCCCCTTCGCGGAAAGAGGAGCTGATCACGCGTCGCAGTTTTGCCAAACAGTTGCAAAACCTGAGCAACCGTATTCACGCCACTGAGCACATCGATGACATTATGCTGGAATTGGCACCAAGCATTTGCGCTCTATTCGCCTGTAGCCGCCTAACGCTATATGCAGTAAGCGCCGATGGTAAAACGATCTTTTCTAAGATAAAAACTGGGATACGGTCGAGCAAGGATCTTAGCTTACCTATCGATACGCGAAGTATTGCGGGCAATGTTGCGCTCAACAGACTTGGTGTCCGCATTAATAATGTTTATGACGCCGAAGAACTCAAGCAATTTCAACGTGACTTAGTTTTTTGTCGCAAGATTGATGAAATTACTGGCTACACTTCACGTCAAATGATGGTGCAGCCTATACTCGATAGCGAACACGGCTCATTATTGGGCGTGGTTCAGCTCATCAATGATCATGTGGGTGGTGAATTCTCAGCCTTAGCGGAAGAAGGTCTATGTGATTTATGCGAGGCACTGGCAATCGCCTTCGCTCAACGTATGCGGGCACCGCCTATACGCTCGAAGTACGATGCGCTGATTGCCGATGGTGCAGTGTCTAGCGCGGAACTTGAGATGGCTATCGCTTGGGCGCGCCGCCATCAAATTGATCTTGAAACGGTGTTGATCGAGGAATTCAAACTGAGCACCACTGCCATTGGACGGGCGCTGGCACGCCATCATTGTGTGCCCTACGAAGCATACCGGAAAGATCTAGTGATACCCAAGGAGCTGCTTTGTGGCAGGCCCCGTAGCTTTTTTGAGAAATATGAATTTCTGCCCTTGGAGAAGGACGACATCGGCGTCACCATCGTGTGCTTAGATCCTGGAATGCTAGCAAAATGCGGCATGCTTAGGCGTCTATACCCCTACAATCAAGCCCTGCTTCACGTAACGAACGTAGGTGAATTTCATCTCTTTTTGGATCACGTTTGGCCACCTGCATAACGACGATGGTCTAAGAGAAAATCAGTACAACTAAGTATCAGACCACAGTACTGGCACAGCACAGTTTTGTCACACTCAATACTTGATAAAAATATCCACTCTGTGAACGGCTTGAACATACGCCCTAAGACTTGCGCCGATTGGCCCTCGGCCATTCAAGACCCAGCGTGTAAAGTTGAATTGAAGGCTGTAAATCTTGCCGCCTTCGCGGCTTAAAAAAACGCGCTGAAAGTCAGCGTATTTCCACTGCAAATTCAAACAAAAACAAAGTGAGTTATGGCTCGCTTCGTTTTTGCAATTTGATCTAAGTTCACAGACTTTTTAGACTAAATTGATCACGGCAATCATTTCGCCATCTTCATCTAATCCGATTTCCTTGAAACCAAAACTGGCATAAAAGGCCTTGGCGAGAGGATTTTCGGGATGATAGCAAATCGTGATGCGCTCTACATTCGGGATATGTCGGATTTCAACTAAGGCTGCTTGCATTGCGCGCCGCCCTATTCCTTGACCTTGATAGCGATGATCAATCATAAAGCGGTGTATGCCAGTTTGATGTGCGACATCACAATCCAAAGTGTTGTACATCAAAAACCCCACCAGTTCGTCGTCCGCATAAATCGCACGCGGATGATAATCGGAATCAAACTTCGATTGCGCGATCGAATAGACATTACTCGCCAGATAGTTCTCTTGATGCTTCAACAGTTGTAATTCTACGACGGCATCAAAATTGTCATAGTTCACTTCTTTCAATTCAATTTTCATCTTAATTCTTCACTCCCTAGATCATCAAATTATACGCCGCCTCTGTTCTCGTCACCGAACAGGGTGAAACCCTGGGGCTTGCAAATCGAAATCAGAACAAAGGAGCGGTCCCCAATTTCCACGATCTAGGTAGAAAACTCGCTCGTCAATTTAATCAAAATATCCTACAATCCAACACAAAATTCAGGTAAGAAAAATGTGCTTAGGCGAACAGAATCGCTGCTATTCCAACACCAAATCGATCAGCTATCGGGAGGAAAACATGGCCGTCATCACAGTTCAAAGTGAAAAAATTATCGCGCGACCGATTGCGGTAGTCCAATCCCAATTCGTGGATATGCAGCGCCACGCAACTACTGGCGTTCATGCCGATCTGGCCGTGAGCAATGTGCGCGCTCAGGAAGGTGGCTGTCGTTTTACTGGACGCCGGCGTGTATTCGGTTTTGTTCAAGAGGACGAGATGGAAGTGATGCGCGATGTCGCTGGCAATTCCACGCTGCGCAGCATTTCTGGTAGCAATGTGGGCCTAATAATTTCTCAACAATTTAAATCCGTCAATGCCGATCGCACGCGCGTACACATTACTGTCGACATGCCAGTGCGCGGTGCGCTTGTGCTACTCACGCCATTATTGCGTTTAGCTTTGAAACGTGATCTCGAAGTCGCCCTCGAAGAAGATCGACGTGATTTAGAGGAACATGGCTATGACATTGCGTAATAAGTAGGCAGCGAGGGCAATGTAGAAAAATCTGCCTTCTCGGCCCTGGTTTTAGGTATTTTTTTGGCGGTCGGGAATTTTGTAAAGGCTGATCAATTCACTGCTAACTTGTTGGTAACTATTTCGAAGCTAGTTTCTTACTTATTTGTTGTCTTCAACAAGCTTAGATCAAAGACATAAACCTCAATAAAGTCAAGATTGGCTATGTCCCTACAAAACGACGCATCTTCGACTGACTTCTCAGCTAGATACGAATAATAGAAATGCGGGTACAGCGGCCTAGCATAACATGGCAATAATTAAGTCAGCCCCCACAATTTATAAGCCCGATTATCGTTGATCCTATTCGTATTCATATAACCCGAAGAAACGAGGAAATTCTGCACCGCCTGACCATACCATTTTGCGATGATATAAATATTACCTGCCTGACCCTGTGCGTATAGAGAGCCATTCTCAAGTGAGACGTATTTGTTTGCCATGCCCGCCGTCGCTCCTGTAATCGCATTTTCGTAGGTCGCTCCGTGACGCGTATACAAATCTTCGATTACGGCATTTTTCCCTGGAAGCCACTCGTTAAAAAAACGATTCGCCCTATCTTGATCGCTTACCCTGCCATCGCCGCCAAAATAAGTATCCGGACTCACTACGGCGGCACCAAACGCCGCTTCAACATGATCCCGTCGTATGTCATAGCCTAAGTGAGTTTTCCACTTCCAGGGTTCCGCCTGATCTGGATTGGCAACATTTCCCAATCGGAGACAATGCTTTTTGAAATGTTCTTTCTTATTCTCGGCGACTCCACCGGCGTTTCCAGGCCCCCATGCCAAACCCGGTAAGGCCGCATCACGAGGATAGACGGCTCTTGCGGCTTGGACTATCTGTAATTGCAGGTCTTTTAAATCAAAATTATCGAAGTGATCTCCTTCAGTATGAATATCATCAGAAGTAGCACGTAAATCATCCACATTTGGCTGTCTGGTGGCGGATTTCAAGAGTTCGTAAAATCCCGTCGCCGCAGATCCCATTCGCCGCGCACCCGCAAGCTGACTCCCGGCGAGCGGCGAAATCGCTGCATGCACGGTATTCAATCGCGCTGATGACGCCTTGACGTTTGCCACCTTCAATTCTAATAAGCTGGTTCCAGCCATATTATTAAACCAAGATAAACGCCCATAACGATGCGCGAAATTGCCATCGTCGAATGCCAAAAATTCGACTAGACGTGTCAACCCAGCGCTTCTGCCTTCAGCTGCGGCAGCTAACCAGCCACTAATTTCCCCATTGTTTTGCGTAATAACTAAATTATCAGCTGCCGCTCGCGCAGGGTAAAGCCCGTCTAATTCTGCGGTCGCCTGACCAGCCAGATCACCGGTTTCCGCCGCAGTGACAATTGCGTGGTCGGCTCGTAATCCATCTCTTTTTGCTTTCGAGAATTTACCCACCAAATAGCTTGACAATCGATTGGCGGCATCGGCCGCTGCAAACAGCGCTGTCGTTTGTGGCGTAGCTATCCCTAAACCATTCAACAAATTCTTTCTGCCTTGAAAAGCTAGTTTGTGCGCCGCAAAGGCATTTTTTGATTGAGTCATTTCCAGCTTCATCGTATCGGTGATGGCCGACTTATAAAAGTCGCTACCATCCAAGGCTGTGTCCAATCTCATTTGAAGCGGTGCTATTTGCTGCAATTGCGCCAGCGATGCCGAGGCATTCATCATTGTGGATCGCAGGCTTAACTGCTGCTTTTGAGTGCTGCTATTCGCGCACTCCTGATGACGACGTTGCATTTGCATCGCAGGCCTATCATCGATCATGCTGAGCGGTGAATTACTGCGCGCTTGTGCAGAATGTTGTGCCTCCACATTCTGTGTCGTCTTCGCTGAAATGGGTATCGTTGTCTGCATATACTTGATCAATCACACGGGCACAAAAACTAAAGCAATGATGTTGCCTTCATTAAAAACAAGAGGCGTCAAATGCTAAAAGACCTAATCAAAACCGCGCCGCATCGGCAGCCACCGCGAGATTAAATAAGCCTATCGCGGCGCGCATCTGAGCTCGTCTGGTGGTGAGATTTCCCGGGGTTCTTCCGTGCGCAGATGTCTCTTCTGCGATACCTTGCGAGCCGCCACCGGCCGTGTAGGTGTAGGTATTAGCACTGTGGCCTCCAGTATTTACCGGCCCTGTCACAGTGCCATAGGTCGTCGCCATATCCACTAACATAGGATGAAATTCCCCCCATGTTAGTGCATTGGCATCGGCTGGGTCGCGCACTCTTGCATTGATATCGACACGAGCAGCAGCTCGTAGTCCCGCCATAGAATTGGTTAGGGTTACCACTTGTGGGGTCACATAAATATCTGCTTCCACTTGTTCAACAAATGCCTCAGCGGTTGGGAGCCCGGCAACCTGCGCGACTAATGCATTCCACGCGGTCGCTTCAAGATTGGTGAATTGGGTAACATGGGCTGCATAATATACAGTACGCTGTATAGAGGCATTTTGGATTCCTATGGAAGGTGCCAGCGATTCTTGTCTTGCAAGTTGAGTAGCTGCACCCGAATGGAGGCTTTCACCTGTTTGCATGGCCTTTGCCCCCATCACATCGGCTTCTGTTTCCAAGCCCACATCATCATTGATGGCAATCCCTTTTTTTAATTGCATAGTTGGTTTGACCCGACCTTGCGCCTGCTGTACTACGTGCCAGGCTTCATGGGGGACATGCTGTTCCTGTCCGGGTGCGACGTGTATCTCGCTGCCTTGCGCATAGGCATGCGCGTTCATTTGCGCGGGTTGTGGTGAGTTGTAGTGCACTTTGACATGATCCATGCTCATGCCTGAGAGTGATTCAATGCCAGACTTTAGTTGATTTGACAGGCCAGTATTATTGGGCTGAGCGTTTTCTTTTCGTTGAATTGCTCCTGAATCTGTTCCGAATTTACCCTGCAGCGGTTCTTCCTCTTCCACTCTTTGCACTGCGTCGAATTTACCTTGCAGTGGCTCTTCCTCTTCCACTCTTTGTACTGCGTCGAATTTGCCTTGCAGCGGTTCTTCCTCTTCCACTCTTTGTACTGAGTCGAATTTACCTTGCAGTGGTTCTTCCTCTTCCATTCTTTGTACTGAGTCGAATTTGCCTTGCAGCGGTTCTTCCTCTTCCACTCTTTGTACCGCGTCGAATTTGCCTTGCAGTGGTTCTTCTTCCTCAACGCGCTGAGTAAGCTCCGCTTTACCTGCCATTTTTTCCTGCAATAACATCAGTTGGCTAACTGCAGAACTATGACTCGCAGTGCTTTGCGCTTGGCGTTGTGCAAACTGACTGTCTCGGGTATCAAGCACGTGCGCCGCATTCTGTTTTAATTGAGTTGAGTTGCTCGCTTGATGAGAGCGCAATTGTTCTGCTCGCAGAGATGAACGTGTTTGCATGATGATTCCTTTCACTTAGATCTAGAGAAGGCTGACATTTTCAGATTGTCGCAATTAGCTGAGAAAATAAAACTCACATCGCAGCATCTGAATTTGTCGACGTCGTGCTTGTAAGGTAGATGAGTATAGCCACTTACAACTTACAATAAAACAGTTATTTTTTTACATGTAAATTTATGGAATTGACGCTGTCAATCTAGCTTTTACATGCCAATTCATCGAACAGGCACTCAATTCCTGGCATTCTTAAATACTCGACCCTAAGTGAGAAAAATTGAACACTATTTTCATACGTATAAAAAAAGCACGTAAAATACTTATTCCGCGATTTCAAACAATTCGTCATGAAATAGATCAAATTTATCGCTGCTTTAAGTACCGCAGGCACTTCCTTGGCTAGAAAAAATATTTGAACTGAACACAGTGAAATCATGCCAGTGATTGACAGCAGCATTGACGATGCCTTAATTAAAAAGATGTGAGCATGATGAAAACCCAGAACAGAATTTTTACGATGTTACTGATCAGCGTGTCCTTACTATTGAGCGCTTGCTATAACAAAACTGAAACGACCGAAGTTATACCCGCACAGCTAGAATTGGTATGGGAGCAGAGTATTGCCCCTGATAGCTCGCAGAATTTTCGCAACACTATTCCAACAGAGTTGGCACAACAATTGAGGCAAATTGGTGAATATAGCTCTTCCGTGCAGATCTCCTTCAATCAGCAAACCGCTAAAGCCGAATGTAAAATTCGTTTCTCAAAAGAGATCAAATCCACAGAAGTGGCTCGCTTGCTGCCTTTGCTGAAATCCATCTTCAAAGAAAAAGCGTTTCGAGCGATTTTTCATGGAGAGCAACAAAAGCACGTGACTCAAGTCAAATATGGTGTGTTCGGGCGCACGACCTCTGGGACTATCCATTCTTACGTCGTGCCATCGACCAAAATACTCGCACAAACAGTGCCAGCCGAGAGTAAACGCAGATTAAGCGCAGACTAGGCGCAACCTAAACGCAACCTAAGCGCAAACTCAAACCAAGCGGAAACTCTGATTAGTTGACACACCAATTTAACGGCCACATCCGTCCGGTTTCATTGAAATATTTTCGGTGACGCAAATGGCAGTGGAAGAATATTCCAATTGGGCTACACTATGTTTTTTCCTCACATAATGTTGCTCATGCCTGCTACCTCCACTCACCTCGCTCGCTCTTCTACATCCACTTCTCTGCAAGGGTCTGCACTGCGCCTTATGCGTCTGCCTGCCATTGCTGCACTCAGCATCAGTATCGCTAGCTTGAGCATAGCTGCTTGCTTTGCCGCGGATCAACCTAGTGCTATGGCGCAGCAAACGGCGCGCTATGCGGTGCAAAAGTATGAGCGAGATATGATCAAGACACTGGCGAAAATGGTGAGCTTTAATACGGTTGCCAACCCCGCCATCCCCTTTGAACAAAACTCGGAGCATCAGGGTTTTAAAAAATACTTGAAATCGGAAGCGGCGCGACTAGGCTTTGATTTCACAGATCATGGTTATATAGTCGTGATCGGTTTTGGCAAGGGCGGCGAGCGTGTTGGTGTCATCACGCACGGCGATGTACAGCCAGTCGATCCCACTAAGTGGAAACAGTCACCATTTCAACTCGATGCGAAAAGCGAGCCCGGTCGCTTATTAGGACGGGGCACAGAAGATGATAAAGGTCCGATCGCAAGTGGCTTGTACGCGATGAAGGCAATCAAAGACAAAACAGTGAGCAAGAAACTCGCATTGAACAAGCGCATAGAACTGTATATCTACATGGCAGAAGAGTCCGATTGGGCGCCGTTAGAAACCTTCTTGAAGACGCATACGCCGCCACAGATGAATATCACTTTAGACGCAGAATATCCCGTCGTGATTGCAGAAAAAGGTTATGGTACCGTGCAATTAACAGTACCACCGCAGCAACCAAGCATAGCTCCCAATGAAACCCATTTGACAGCCTTTGGCGGCGGTTTTTTTGGCAGCCAGATTCCAGAAGACGCCTACGCCAATATAGCCAATGCGACACCTGAGATAGAACAAGCGATCAAACAACGTGCGGCCAAGCAAGCCAAGATGCAGTACAGCTACCATTGGCAAGATCATCAATTACAGATCAAAGCGCGTGGCGTCTCGGCTCACTCTTCCAAACCGGAAGATGGTGTAAATGCGATCGCTATGTTGGCCGACGCACTCAATCTGCGCACGTGGCCAGAGAGCACCGCGGGCAGCATGGTGAATCTGATTAATGAATTAATAGGAACCAGCCTGTATGGCGAAAAATTTGGTACAGCGGCTTATCATGACAGTTTCATGGGTTCGATGAGTGTCGCCCCCACTGTCATCAAACAAACACCAGAAGGCATACAGCTAGGTATCAACATTCGTCGCCCTCAAGGAAAAGCAAGCGCACAATTGCAGCAAGAAATGCAAGCCGCACTCGATGCCTGGCAAACAAAGCACGTAGCCTTGCGCAATGTCACTATAGAGTTGAGTGATCCTTGGATACGCAAAGAGGTGCCACAATTGCCGACTTTGCTGTCTGTGTTTTCGCACTACACAGGAATCAAGAACGCACAGCCGATCTCCGTTGGTGGCGGCACCAATTCGCGCTTGTTTCCGAATGCCGTAAGCTTTGGCCCCACCATGCCTGGCAAAGTTTATTCAGGGCACTCGGAGCACGAGTTTATTTCTACCAAACAGTTGCTATTGAATTTGCAGATGTATACCGCGGTGCTGGTGGAATTGGCGAAATAATCACCATCCATGCGCACTGCAATTAACTAGGGTTGACAGGCGCAACCGATGTCTATGAAGTCCTCATTGATGTGCGTTGCGCTGCATTCTATTTTTTAATATTCTTTCTTTTTGCTTAATTTTTAGCGTTAGAATAGCCGCTTCTTTTGATAGCATTTTCTCTATGCGAGGCGATTCATGAGTTCGGCTGCTCTGACACAACAAGCGAAAGCAAACTCTGCATCAACAACCGCCCAACACAGCAGCCAATTAGCCACGCATCCGCAAGCAGACAGCACGATAGAAACTCACAGTGGGCTGTCCGACTTGCGCTCCTTCGCCATGACGCAGCGCCAACAGCAGCACGCGGCCAATCACAACGCGCAAAACCTGCAACTCAAATCCTTGCAGCACATGGTGCAAAACAGTGCGCGTGCAATGCAGCTCAAAAGCATGAATCCAACTGCGGTGCAGCGCATGGAGAAAGAGCAAACCTGGCAAGCCGAATCGCTAGATGAATCAATGCAAGCTGAGGGCTTGGTTGATGAGCCAAAAACACAGACCCCGAATAATACCGGGCTGCCCGACAATCTCAAATCTGGCATTGAATCACTCTCAGGCATGAGCATGAATCATGTCAAGGTTCATTACAACTCGTCGCAACCAGCGCAGCTCAATGCCCATGCCTATGCACAAGGCAGTGAAATTCATGTGGCGCCGGGGCAAGAGCAACATTTGCCACATGAAGCCTGGCATTTGGTGCAGCAAGCACAAGGAAGGGTAAAGCCGACCATGCAAATGAAAACGGGTGTACCGGTCAATGATGATCAAGGATTGGAGCATGAGGCAGATGTGATGGGAGCAAAGGCTCTGCAAACGAAATCCACATCGAGTCCCAGAGCTACCTCAAATAGCGACCGAAAAACACAAAAGAGTGGAAGCCCTTCCGCACAAGGTGGCGGCGTTACGCAGTTGCTCGGCAAAGCGGGATCCATAGCGGTTGGCGCCATAATTGGGACCATCGTTCCGGTACTTGGCACCATCATAGGCGGGTATATTGGCTATAGGCACTGGAAAAGAAAACAAAGACAAAACGCACAAACAGGTACTTCTGTTCCAGTCAGTACCCACATACAAGCACCTCCCGAAGAGATGGTCGCCCCTATGGAAGGGAAATCCTCAGAAGAACTCGAGGGGCAAAGAAGAATGTTGGAAGAAGAAGCAGCAGAATTTGAGCGTCAAAGAATAGCCTACCAAAAACGCAAGTATGGAGCAGAAATAGCCAGACCAAACGCGAAAGAACTTGGGGCACTCATCGATAGAGCACGAGGTGCTTACCTAGCGAAGAAGTATCAAGTAGCATTTGAACTGCTTAGCGATCGCGATGCGGCAGCGAGTATAGGTATCGATCTTCGCACAACGGAAGAAGCCGTGACATTAGATTCCGATACCAGTTACCGGGAAGTCGCGAACGCCTTGGCAACCGGCGAGAATATGATGTTTTTTCCTGGCACGAATAGAATCAATCTACGCATTCCTTTGCCAACTCAAGGCGATCAACGCCTCCAACTCGCGGAGGTTCCCGAGCTCGCCAATTTGATGCTACCCATGTATCTTGAAGAATATGTACACGCCCTCCAACATTGGACCCAAAGACATTTTTCAAAACATGCCGATGCATTCGCTAAAGAAACTGGCGCCGGCGACGATCCGGAACAAGATATGGATGAAGTCGATGTCATGGCACTTTTCCATGATTGGGGATTTGATATAGAAGGAATTGACTACGTTGGGCGATACAAAGAACGACAGGATTATTGGCAATGGCTGAATGCTAAAAAAGACTGAGTGTTTCCTCACGCCA
The DNA here is from genome assembly GCF_058808015.1 of Undibacterium sp. GW821-FHT11H02. Taxonomy (NCBI): domain Bacteria; kingdom Pseudomonadati; phylum Pseudomonadota; class Betaproteobacteria; order Burkholderiales; family Oxalobacteraceae; genus Undibacterium; species Undibacterium sp. GW821-FHT11H02. The sequence continues at coordinate 68,917 of NZ_JBXARG010000019.1, forward strand.
TGCAGTTGAGCCGATAAACTGAACTAGCTGTAAGTATGTCGTTCCTACGAGGGTAGAAATTCTTCGACGTAAATGCCCAGAGACACTAGGTGAAAATAGCAGTCCATCTTGTCGAGCATTTAATGGGCTCCATTACAACTTAGAGTTAGTTCTGACGTCGTTGAGGCAAACGCCATTCTGCAAAATCTATCAATATTAGCGCATAACTTGGGCATTGCAGCCCAAGCTAGTACGCCATGTTCTTCTAGGGCAAGGCTATTTTTAATATCGCATCGTCGGCAGTAACATACAGAGAATTTGATCCCAACCAGGTCATGCTTGTGATGTGATGCAGTCTGGTATTTTGTAATTTTCCAAGTTGCATTCCACACTGCCCAAGCATACCGGCGATCAAGGTTTCAACACCTGAAGAACTAATTTTATACAATGCGCAAGCATAAGAAGAATACACATTCCCTTGCTCATCGGCCAGCATCTTGTTACCCAAATAGCGACCGGCATTATTCAATTTAGTGACAGCACCTGCGGCTGATCGTCTGTAAATACCCGGATCACTACTAGGATCGCGGGCAAAATACAAATTGCCTTTACTATCGAAAGATAAAGCACTTACCGGCCCCATAGCTTCCATTCCAGATAATTTTGTCATACTCCCATCAGCGTGCAACTTATGCACAGCACCGCCATCCGCGACCAATAAATTGTCTTTACCATCGAAAGCGATATCGCAAACCCTCCATTCACTCGCGCCAGAAGGGCAATCTGCAATTTTTGTAGTTATCTTAGTTAGCTTACCTTCTGGGGAAATTTTCCATATGACATTTTCGCCAAGGGGAGTTGGTCGAACATAAGCACTACCCACCATCAACAGTCGATTAAAAATCCAAATGTTCGACTCGTTATCGACAACAAGCTGAGAAGGCGCAGTAAATGTTTCAGCGATTTGCTTATTGTCGACTTGCCCCCACCAAACACCCGGCGCAGATAATGTCGTGACTAGGCCGTCTGGGGATATCTTGCGTAAAGTCAGCGCATATTGTTTCCAAGCTTGTCCGTAAGAATCTAGACGGTCTGCTGTATCCTCCATGACATATAGATTACCTGCGCGATCTTTACTCATCGCGTACGGGCGCAGGAAACGTGCAGCATCGCCTCGTCCATCAAGGCGACTACCTCTTGGTTTTGAATCAAGCATGCCAGCGAAAACACTGACACGTCCCTGTGCCGCTACCCGAATGATTCTATCCTGATTAGGATCTGTCAGATAAATATTGCCCGCTTTATCTGCCGTTGCATCTGGCGTATCAAATTCAATGTTTTTGCCGGGAATGAGCTTGGCATCATTAATCGGCGTGAAACTCCAGTTACCGTCCATCTGTAATTTGTGTATGCCATTGCGATCCAAGACTGTAGGCAAACTCCCAGAGTTAGGAATGATACGGGCTGGAGATTCAAATTTCGCCGTGCTCAGCGTAGTAACCACACCCTCTTGTGTTATTTGTCGTAATTTAAATTTGCTACCAACGAGTTCCTGATCCAATACATAAATCATCTTATTGGGAAACACCACCATATTACTGATTGAGACAAATCTCGCGTCACTGCCGACACCATCTTGCGCTACTAAGGCCGGTTCATGACCAGCAAGTATCACGCCATTTTTGGCGACAACACCTAAACTTTTCTCGTAAAAATGCGGTGCACGATGATAGACATTGCCGTCAATATCGCGATTGGCAACTATCTCAGGTAACTCAAGGTAATCAATCGGGACTCTACGACCATCAGGGTAAATTAATTGAGCTTCGTCGGCCTGATTTGTAAACCTAAATCTGCCAGAGAAATAGCGCAACTTAATCCACAATTTGTATGACGAAGTGACTGAACTTAAAATTGGAGCAAAGCTACTGACCATCCCCTCTTTCGTCAAACGACGAATGCGATTATTTCCTTGATCCCATACATACAAATTGTCATCCGCATCCGCCACGATATCGCCAGGAAAAGCAAATCGTGCCGCATTACCTGCTCCATCAATCATGCCCCAACCACGAATCGCTCCTGCAAAGGCATACGCACCACTGGCGCTTGGGCGTAACACCAGCGTGATGGATTTACTCACAGAACCTACACTTGCGGTGACTTTGATATTCCTCACCGTGTCGACCGTACCTAGCGGTGGTGGGATGTATTCAACTGTATTCCCAGTGTTTGAACTAAGACTCCCCAGGCTGCCCTCAAGACTCCAGTTCGTAGGGCTACTGCTCCCGTTCACGTCCGCCGAAATCAATAAACTGGGCGCACCAGCCTCGACTTCAGGATTCACCGCAGTCACATTGATTTTTACAGGAGAGACTGAAGACGCCGACGTATCAGAACCACCTCCGCAAGCATTCAGAAACAAAACCATGGACAGACAGAAGATGCATCTCCAATTAATAAGGAAAGTCATTGCTTTCAAAATCGTAGCAGTTTGTAAAATCATAAACGAGTAATAGGAAGAGGATTATCAGGGGAAGCAAGATGCGGATCTATCAAAGTAAAATAACATCTACGCATTCATGCATCATATCATCGGAATTGTAATAATCTGCAGACTCACGCATCAAGGCATGCCACAAGCGGCTGATTGTTCTGGCTCGGAATCAATCCAAGCGCGCCTACAATTAGCTAAATGAGCGGTGCCGTTTTACTCCGAAGAAAATTGTATGTCATCGAATAACACAAGCAATAATATTGAATAGATGTAGGTCGCACTGCGCCGCCCTCAGCATAGGCGCGAGTTACCCCACGGGCTATCTCTAAGGAATGCGATTCATGCAGTGCTAGGCAAAATGTGCCTACGTTAAAGCATCGTTCGCTTTTATGGTTGAATAATGGCCGTAACCCGACGTCGCGCGCGTTCACGCATAGAACACTCACGCAAGGTGTCAGCGAGTGCTTCTAAGTTTCTAATGCCATACAAGTGCAGTTGCGAATAGCTGGTGTCGGACGACCTGAGTTGCAATATGCAATAGCCCATCAGACGCATGCCAAATGGAGAATTCAAGTCAAAATGTTCTATCGTGAAAAGTTCAACGTTATCTTTGACTTTAGAAAAAATACCGCGTTCTAGCTTCACCCTTTGTGTCGTGATTTCATAATGAAGTCCGCGCGCTTTGAACCAGTAATATAGGTAGCCAATACCGAGCGTCAGCACAACCGCTATCCATTGCCAAGCACTAGCAATAGTAGCGGGGTGTCCAGCAAACAGAATTTTCTCCGCATCATGTTCAGTATGAGCCACATATGCCTGTAAATCAGTATTGCAGAAGCGACATTTAATCGCGACCGCTTTGATGGTCTCTCCACAGACTGGACAGTCTTTGGTGTCGCGATTGTCTAGGGTGTCATTAGCGCTCATGGTGTCTATAGTCTCTTTGATTCAAAACAAAGTACATAGTCTGCCATAAAGTCCCCTTGATAGCTAATCAGAACTTATATTGCATGCCGACTGATGGGAAAATCGGCATTTGAGCTTCTGGTTTGCGCGTCTTATAGTCGGCACTATATTCATAGCGTCCCACATTACTGCGTGCATAGGCATTGATCAATTCCGCGTAGTAAGACAACTTATCGCTGTATTGATAATCGACCCGCAAATCTAAGCGATGATAAGCCGGCATACGTTCAGAATTGAGCGCACCAAAGAGAGGACGGACACGACCATCAGCATCCGTGCGTGTGCCTATGATGGGTGTGTCTGGATGTCCAGTGTGATAACTCCAACGCGCCCCGTATTGCCATTTTTCCGATGCTTTGTATTGCAGCACGGCGTTGGCTATCACCGGTTGATCAAAACCAAAGCTAAAGTTTTCTCCGGTCACATCATTACGACGCGTAGACTTCGAAACACTGAGCGAGACAAAACCAGACAATCCGTATCCCATTTCCTTTTTCACCAAGACTTCTAAACCACGTGCGCTACCGCTCGCGCCGTTGCGATAATTTTGTAGCGGATCACTCACCACGAAATTGTCAAAATCTTTGTTGTATAACTCAGCGCGCCATGACCATCCCTGTTCCAAATCTTGCGTCACACCGAACACGACTTGTTTGGAACGTATCGATTTCAAATACGGATTACCGATTTCACTCAGACTTTGCTCTCTCGATGGTTCTTGATGATGTCGGCCCAGGCTGACAGAAAATACAGTTTGTGGTGAATAGCGGTACTCAAGGCCTAGGCGCGGATCAAGCACGCTTTCCTTCAGATAATCGTCACGAGTAGCGCGCAAGCCGCCTGTAAGCGTCCATTGGGGCGACAAACTCCAACGGTCGTTCACATAGACCGCCGCGCTATTATCTCGTTGACTGCGCTTAGTACGCGAAATATCAGCACTGGTGGCATCACAATTCGGATCAAACTCTGTGCAACGTGGATTTTTAATATTCACGTCTAGGTCTAGTGTATTGGAGCTCAGATCAACACCTGCGGTGAGCTGGTGATGGTCAAAAATATTGGTCGTAACTTGCTCTTTCAGGTACTTGAGGGTAGACCTAGACGCATATGCACCCGCGCTGCCAATTTTGGTTTTTTGATGTGTGACCATTTGACCTAATGCGACTTGATTACTGGTCTTTGCACCAAGGTCTGACTCTAACACAACAGCCATGTTATTAAACGAACTGCTCTCAGCGCTCTTGCCTAGCAAAATTGGATCGTGTTGCACGTCGATGGAATCTTTTTTCAAATTAAATTTAACTCGGTCTTGCGCTGTAGAGAGATCAAAACGAAAACGATTCTTGCTATTGATGTTCCACAAGAATCGCCCTTGTACATCACTATAAGATGGGAAAGTAAAACTGGTACCTGCCTTTTCGTCCTTAATCTCTTTCACAAACAAATCGATCAGGCTACGACGTGCCGACAAAAAGAACGAGGTGTTCTCGGACAAAGGGCCCTCCAATAACACACTGGCGTCTAAGGCCCCGGTACGAATTTTCCCACCCACACGATCCGTTCTTGGATTGCGTAGCGAGGCGTCAAAGACGCCGCCGACAACATCACCATATTGCGGGCTCCATGCCGCGCTATACAAATCAAAACGACGAATCAAATCGGCATTAAAGACACTCACAAAACCGCCCATATGAAATAGATAGCCTACCGGTAAAAAGTCCACATAATAAGCATTGTCTGAAGGCCTGGCACCTCGAACCGCCGCACCGCTGTTGCCATCATTATTGCTCGCTATGCCAGGCAAGGTTTGTAAGGCTTTAAGCGGGTCTCCGCCAGAGCCCGGCATTTTGAATAGTTCTTCACCAGTGAGACTGATCTTCTCATTCGTACTTTGCACGGATTTGCTGGCATGTACTTCGACTTTCTGTGTTGGTTCAAGGGGTTCTTTTTTATTCGTTTCTGTCGCTTGCTGAGCATTAGCGCTGGCGCTCGCACAAGCCGCTGTAAGAACCAACAAGGCGCTAGCAAAATGGCGCACAAAAGTAGCTTGACGACACTCTGGTTTTGAAAGCTGACGCAGTGGATAAGCCAATGTGCGGGACGAGGTGTCGCTTGATAGCGCATAGAATTTTTTCATAAACAGGCAGGAGAAAATCGAAGAAAACAGGATTAGGAAAGCACGCTAACTTAATCGACGAACTTGGGATGACCAAAGGTGCGGCATCAAAAGTAATCACCAGGCTTGAAGCAAAAGGATTGGTGTCGAAAGCTTATGCGGCAGACAGCGCACGCGAGCAAGTACTTTCATTAACACCAGTTGGTAGGCGATTGCTGCCAAAACTCGCTGCCGTGGCAGACGAGAACGATGATTTCTTCTTTGGACACCTGAGCAAGTCAAGTAGAACGGAATTAATGTCTATGATGCGAGACCTGGTTCAGCACCACGACATGAAAGAACTACCTACCAAATAAATAGGCTTTGTAATCAAATTAGTCTGCCGTAGATCACACGGCTCGCTGACCATGTAATAAGGCTATGCGCCCCTAACAGAACGATCACAATTGGAGAAGATCATGAACACAAAAGAAGCCGTGATACATCAAGCTTTCGAAGCATCCCAAGCTGGAACCATCCATTTCGGCCAAGTAATCAGTGCCTTGTCTGACATTGATGTTGAATCCTATTTCGTCGATTACCGCACCCGCCGTGTGACGTACTACTTCCCCTCCGACGAAACAGTTTCATTGACCTACGACTCAAGCGATGACGAAATAGCAGCGAGGTTTTCCCAGACCGATGTGAAATCAGCGATCTTGGGAGCACAACGGGGTGAGGTCATGTATCCCGAGTTTAAAAGACTATCGCAAGCAGCGGGCTGCATAGCTTATTTTGTGTGGATCAAAGGTCGTCATGTTTCATATTTTGGTCGTCAAGGCGAAACGCATATTGAACATTTTCCTGACTAATATTCCAAAAAAAGGGGATGCCAGATGAGCTGAAATCATGTCAAAATGTGCCAATTGCCAAGCTTTTTTCGGCGCATTTTTTGGGGAACTAGATATAGAATATATGGCCTATTGTGCACTACGACGCAGGGTCAAATTTTGACAAACGTTGCAACTGATTATCACCAATCTCAACGCTAAATAAACAGCCTCACTGCAAGCACATCACATATTTTCATGGACTATATTTTCGGCGCAGGCGTATTCATGTTGATCGTGGGGGCAATTATAGCCTCGCTGAGAAACATCAAAAATTCGATACCAATTGAGGTCTATAGATCTCAAGCAAAAAAGCAGTTCATGGAGCTTCAGGTGCGATCTCACACACCACAACTGGCCTTCTCCGGAGCACAAGCTGAAATAATTAAGTCAGACGAATCGCTTATCAAAGAAGGTGATTTCATCGACTCTTATTCTCTGACCTGCTATGCCAGAAATGACCATGGCGAGTATTTTATGTTCGTCTCAAATTATGGGGCTAGGGTCTGTTGACCTCTATTTTAGCCAAGCGTTTCAATCAAAACGCAGGATGGCAAGGCGCATCTCGCCGCTGCGGCTGGGCGCCCCAGCAAGAGATGCAACGCTGTCCATCGTGCGTTTTGATTGAAACCCTTCGGGAATGGCTCAAATGAGCACATGGCGTTGTTGCAATCTGCTTATAGTGCTCGCACTACCGCGCAGCTTGCGCCTAGCCCTGTGCTCATTTGCGCGCATTCGCTTGGCTAAAATAGAGGTCAACAGACCCTACCCCTTTTTCAAACACATCAGCCATACCAACGCCAAAATCTTATTCGGCGATGACTATCGTGAACCAACCTAGGCAGATACCAACTTCCCCCCCGGCCTATATCCTGCAAATTGCTGAGATAGAACGCAGCTCATCTTCCATAAGTTAAAATTAAACCAGTAAGCGTTTTTCACAAAAAATGGCAACTGCTTTTCTTCAATAAAGTTAAACAATAATGAATACCTCCACATTAGTGGCAATTAAACGCGTTGCCAAACAAGTCTTGATCGGCTTATTTGCAATCGCATGCATATATGGCACGATCATTTGCTTTCCCTCTTTTCTTTACCGGTATCAGTACCAAAATGAAAATGTGCGCATCTATAGTGATCAAGAATTACCCGCCAACATTGAAGATCTCAGCCAAACTATCTTGGCGAGAATAAAGAGATCTGCCTATTACAATGCGCACGATGTCTACAAAGTGTTTATCTCGAATGAGAATTGGCGCTGGCGTTTGGTCGCTAACCTGAGGCCAAATGCGGGCGGATTCAATATAGAAATCTGTCCCAACAATTCTTTTATACGACCCAGTATCATCGCTGAAAATCGTATTATTCCACCACGTGCAACGATGGCTGATGCGGAAGAAAGAGATCTGGCTTATTTTATTTCACACGAGATCACGCACGGCATGATGGTCAACCACAATGGGCTGTTCACTTCATTATCGAAAACCCATAGCTGGATCAAAGAAGGCTACGCCGACTTGATAGGAAAAAAATCTTTCGATTACGCGGGCAACCTGGTGCAATTAAAATCGCATGAACATAGGCTGCAGCTCGCTTCCGGACTCTATGTTCGCTATCACCTCGCACTAGTGTATTTGCTGGAAAAAAAAGGCCTGAGTTTGACCGACATTGTCGAAAAAAATCCACCGCTGGAAACAGTGATAGAAGAGATGTTGGCCTCGAAATAGTAAGCACGTCTCCAAGTCTTTGCACCACTAGCTAGTTCATACGCGCATCTCGTACTTGACCTCCGGCACTACTGCTGGCACACTCACGTCTCTATCAACCACCACAGGAGAAAAAAAGCATGAAAACAATAGATATTGCCCTCCTGTCGGCTGTCTGATCTGAGTACATCACTGCCTAACTCATCTTCTGGCGTATTACGAGTACTTTAAGTGCTCAATCTATACCTCGCTAGTGTGTTGATGCGAGTCTGATCTGGCGCCGACTTCCATTTTCTTTTATTCCTTCCTGTAGGCCGTGGCTTTGTCACGTCGACAGGTTTACTTTGCGCATCGACAAAAATTTGCGCAGCTTGAATTTGGATAGACACACATATCATGATCAATTTTGATTTCGCTTCACTGCGCCTGATTGGCTTAAGTCCCGCCATCGGCAATCAATTACACGCCTTGGCAAGCAGTTTCATTGAAGACCCCACGCTACAAGTCGCGCGCATTACCGAAGTACACCGTGATTGCCTAGGGCCTGTTGACATACATTTTAGTCAAGCGTTTCAATCAAAACGCAGGATGGCAAGGCGCATCTCGCCGCTGCGGCTGGGCGCCCCAGCAAGAGATGCAACGCTGTCCATCGTGCGTTTTGATTGAAACCCTTCGGGAATGGCTCAAATGAGCACATGGCGTTGTTGCAATCTGCTTATAGTGCTCGCACTACTGCGCAGCTTGCGCCTAGCCCTGTGCTCATTTGCGCGCATTCGCTTGCCTAAAATGTATGTCAACAGGCCCTAGCTCCACAATGGAAAAACCAGCCTGCAAGGTCGCGCCTTACCGCGCCTCTTGCATGAACTTGCTGTGGACCAGCTAAGCCTGGCTGTGGGAGACTGGGGCTTGCTCAGCGGCACCGCAGATACGGGCTACAACTTGGTCGCCCGCATGCCTGCAATGACCCACCTGACTCGACGTAATAATGAAGGTCGATTGCAAGCCTTGGCTAGCAATATCGACACCGCTTTATTAGTGATGGGATTGGATAATGACTTTAATCTGCGCAGGCTGGAACGTTATCTGGCACTGGTGCAGGCCGCAGGAGTTACGCCGCTTGTGCTCTTAACCAAGGCAGATATGCACGCAAATGCCACTGCCCGCCAAGCAGAGGTGGAGCAACGCCTATCGGCCAGTGTGCCCGTATTTGCCGTCAACGGATTGAGCAACACCACAGTGGATTTGCTGTCACCTTGGATGTCGGTCGGGCAAAGCCTGATACTACTAGGTTCATCCGGTGCGGGGAAATCAACACTGACCAATACTCTGACAAGTAGTCAGCAAGCGACTGGTGCGGTACGCGCAGGCGACGATCGTGGTCATCACACCACCACGGCACGCTCGCTACACCTATGCCCAAGCGGTGCTTGCATCATAGACACTCCCGGCTTGCGTAGCCTGCAACTCAATCTGGATGAAGAAGCACTGAACGAGAGTTTCACTGACATCGATGCCTTAGCCAGCGCTTGCCAATTTCGTGACTGTAGCCACCAAAGCGAACCGGGTTGCGCTGTGCGCGCTGAAGTGAATGAAGATAGGCTCAAAAACTACCAAAAGCTATTACGCGAAACCCGTCGTAATCAACAAACCCCGCTCGATAAAATTGCAGCAAGGTCAAAGTGGAAGGTGTTGGTGAGGTCGGTTAAGGAAAGGGATAAGCGCAAACGCAATTTGGAATAGTCTATGTCTGCGAGCCTGAATTGGCGCAGTTAAAGTTGACTAGCATTCAGTTTCACCAAAATGGTAGTCAACTTTCCGAGCAAATTTATCAACCAAGTGATCAAACAAAGAAACATCTAAACGTGTACCATGACCACGTCCATAGGGCGTGGTTTGGACGTGCTTTTTGACTTATTAATCAGAACATTCGTGTCTTGCCGAACTAGCTTCTGCTGTTAAAATTTCACGATTCGATGTTGCCCACCTTACTGTTTGGAGTTCCGTATGAAAGATCGTATTGAGAAACTGAGTCAATTAGCGCTGCAATCGGCTAATAGTGCGGGCCGTAGTTTGCTCAATGTGCAAGCCAAGGCTCAGGATCTGGGACAGGTAGTGTCTCAGGCGGTGAGCAAAGAAGCATTGAGCAAAGCGAATGCGGCAACATCCATGGCAATAGCCGCGAGTAAATCTATGCAACAATCTTTGACCCATGTTATCGAGCATGAAACGACACAGGCTTTGATGGAGCAAGTCAAAGAAACCAGTCAACATATAGCAGATAATGCGGCGCAAGGCGCTAAATTCGTCGGCAACCAAGTCGTCGATGGCGTAAAAAAGTTAGACGATAAGCTAGAAGAGAATCACCTCGAAATTAAAGAAAAAACGGAGACTGTGTCTATGGGTCTCGGTATTGCCGCAGGCGTCGCAGCAGGCGCAGCGATGATAGGACCGCCTATCGTCGTCGCAGCGGCGCCAGTCATTGGTGTTGCTGCAACCGTGACTGGCGCGGTGGCTGGCACTGCCTATTTTTACTCTAAATGGAAGACGAAGAAAGATCTGGTAGAGACAGAAAACAGTGCTGATTCAGTATCTGCAAAGTCCGAAGATATTCCACCAGATCGATAATCCTAGATTCCTCAGTTGAGCGCTCAATTTCGTCTTGGAAGCCTCATGGACCTTAACTTGCACAGTGTTTTTGCCATTCACCAAATGGGTGCGAACGTTACAGGCTCGATTGCCCACTTTTCCAGCCCTCTGGACTTCGTTACTCCTCCTAGCAACGTGGAGCTTGCACCGTCGTCGCCCTTGCAGGGCGCATCTGTGCTTGTAGGTACAGACCGTTGCGCTGGCGAGCAGCATGCTGCTCAAATTCCCAGCTTCACCCTCGCCAGAGTGACGAAAAAATGCACACCCGAACCGGTCCAACTAAGGAAGTTAGGATAATTTGAATGAGTGCAATGCAGGCGAATTGCATCACTATTCTCACTCAACATTTCATAGTAATTGTCTAGGCCATGAGATAATGCCGTATCTCAAAATCAAAAAAACTCATGGCAATTTTCGATCAACTTCTGCTTTTGTTTAGTGGTCTAGGTGGCATACATGGCTTGATTCTTGCCGCTTATTTATTCTTCCGTAAGCCGGGCAAGTGGAGTAACCGTTTTCTCGCCGGCCTCATTTTTATGTTGAGTATTCGGGTACTGAAATCGGTCTTATTCCATTTCAACCCTGCCATAGGAAAACAAATTTTGCAGCTAGGCTTGTCTGCCTGTTTTCTGATTGGCCCGCTGCTTTATTGTTATAGCCTCCATTTCCTTGGCGTTTTCCGCCCATCATCACTTCAGCGTTTGCACTTAATCATTCCTGGCTTATTGCTCATCGTAATTGGAGGACTGTTCCCCTATCACTTGCATCCACAGCTTTGGGGTGGGCTATTTTACAAAATCATTAATTATGCGTGGCTAGCCTATACCTTGCTTTCGATCTTTGTATTATGGCCAAAAATTGTCTCCGTCAATGTAAGCAACTGGCGGCAACAAATCGACGTCGTCATAGTGCTTGCTATTGTGTTTGGAAGCGGACTTATTTGGTCTGCCTATTATTTTGCGAGTTACACCTCCTATATCTCGGGTGCTTTAACTTTTACTTTTTTAATCAGTGTAGGGATATTGACGGCATTTCTGCACATTCAACAGCAAAAGAACAAAACACTTATCCCCTACCTCAATAAGAAAATAGCTCAGGAAGATGCCGCCCCCTTAATCAGCGAACTAAGGCAATTCATAATTGATCAACAAGCCTTTTTGGATGCGAATTTGGCCTTGCCAAAGTTGGCAAAAATGTTAGTTTGGTCAACACCTAAACTGTCGCAATTATTGAATGATAATCTCCATCAATCCTTTAATGATTTTGTAAATAGTTACCGGATTGAACATGCAAAAACCTTATTGCAAGGCGACACAGCCATGAAAATGGAAGACTTGGCAGAACGTTCTGGCTTCAACTCCCTTTCCACTTTCTATACCGCATTCAAAAAGCACACACAGCTGACACCCGCGAAATATAAGGCTTTGCAGGCAGACAAGAATTCCGGAATTATAGATTCGTAATCCGAAATCGTAATCCACGCTAGCACCTCGGCCAAGTAAATCTTATTGTTGCCCCTGGTTTTCCCTCACTTAAAACAGGAGCAACAATGCGTTATTTTTTTGCACTACTCATTTCTATTTTCATTCTGACATCCGGCTGGGCATCAGCGCTTGCGAACAACGACCAAGCAAGTGTCGATGCCATCCAACAAGTATTGAGAGACTACATAGAAGGAACTTCGTATAACAATAAGCAACAAATTGCACAAGCATTCAACCCTGCCGCAGATTTACTCTTAGAAAAAGAAGGTCAGCCATTTACCAAAGTCTCAGTGAGTGACTATCTCAGTTGGTACAAATCCGAGAATCAGGGAAAATTCAATGGCCGTATAGGTGAAATTCTTCAAATTGACGTCAGCGGTGACCTGGCGACGGCCAAGGCAGAAATCATTATCCCTGGCCAACAACGCCGCTTCATCGATGTTTTTCTGTTGAAGAATATCGATAGCCATTGGCAAATCATCAGCAAAGCTGCGGCAAAACAAACATCAAAACAAAATGGGGTACGCATCTTGTTTATCGTTTCAAACGCCCATTTTCATGGCACATCTAAATTGCCCACAGGCGCCAGTTTTTCAGAAATCGTGAATGCCTACCATACTTTCAAGCAGGCCGGATACACCGTTGAATTTCTCAGTCCAGAAGGTGGTGCCATACCACTTTCCTATATCGATACTTCGAATGCCCTGCATAAAGCGCATTTGTATGACAGTGAATTTATGTTTGCCCTAAAGAACACCAAGAAAGCGACACAACTGGTGGCAAAGGATTATCGCGCAGTGCATTACATAGGCGGGGGTAATGCCATGTATGGCGTAGCAGATAATGCAGAAATTTCGCGCTTGGTGATGGAAATTTACGAACAACACAAGGGCATTATTTCCGCCGTATGTCACGGCACAGCGGGCATCGTTCATCTGAAGACAAAAGATGGTAAGTACCTGGTCGATGGAAAGAGAATTAGCGGCTATCCGGAAGATTTTGAAAAGACTTCGGCTGAATACTTTAAACAGTTTCCCTTCTTAATCAAGCAAACCATACTCAGTCGCAATGGAACATTCCGCTTTGGAAAACCGGACGATGCTCATATTGAAGTCGATGGACGTGTCGTGACAGGACAAAATCATCAATCCTCAGCCTTAGTGGCAGAGGCAATCATTCAACAACTGCAAAAGGAACAGGTAAGCGCCAAGTAAATTGCTCAGTGGTATATGGCGACTGCAAGTTGCACGACTTGCAGTCATTCCACTCGAAAATTACTTTAGCAAGGGATCGGAATTGACCAGTTTTACATCATGCATCATATTCAAATAGGCCTCAAAATAGCCTTTGTGTGAAGCACCAACGATAGTGAGTGTGCGTTTGCCGGGTGTGGTACCCAACACCTCGCGGATATTCGATGCCATGCGCAGATTACGAGTCTCCCAATAGGCTACATAAGCACGTCCAACTTGTTTGACAGAACGATCTTTGATCGCAGCGCCAAAATCACTTTGGTAGACTAACATGGCCTGATCAGCGCGATTGTATGCGCGATACATCGCAAGCACCCCTTCAGCACTGTCCAATTTTTTGTAGAGCGCGTCACTCTCTGTTTTACGCTGAGCGGATGCCGGATTATTCCAGAGGCTTTGCATAATCTCGCCAGCCGCTTTGTCTTCCGCTTCATCGCCTGAAGCCGTGTCAGCTGTGTGATCATCAATAGGATAAACTCGTTCTAAGCCAAGACGCGCAGCCAATGGTGCTGCGATTTGAAAATCTTCATTGCGTTTAACACTTAAATCTTGCAGACGCTTCACCAAGACTTTATCGAGCCCATCTTGTTCTATTTGCTCAGCGGCTGGTAATCGCAACCACTGTACCAATGCCGAAGCCTGTTCTCCCGCCGCCAAAAAAACCGCAGCTAAATGACGGCGCTGTGCAGCAGCGGGATTGCTTGGCCAGGCGGCTAGTAAACGATCGACCTCTGCCGTCGCGGCAGGCACATCGAGACCGGTCGCCATACGGGCAGGTGTCGTGTCCCAGCAGTAATATTTAATAGACTCAGCATAACGGGCAGTGTAGCGACGCATACTATCGCACTGCATCCCTGACAAGGCCTCGACCGTAATAATTTGCGGCTTCCATGCTTCAAGACGGGTCAACAAAAGCGTCAAAGATTTAGGGGTAAAACTCGCAGGCAATTCGGAAAGATGGGGCGTACCAAGCACCAACACTTCATTGGGCACACTTGCTTGCGATGCTTTTAGACGGCTTGGATCAAATTTTGATTTGTAGTCCGATGCGCCCACCGTTGAACTGGAAATAAGCGCCGCAATAAGCACTATCCATTGATTTAACATAGTCTATTCCTCTCATAAAAATTCATACGAAACATGCACGCTGATTTTCTCCTGGCCGTCACACAGGTCTTAGCATCGAAAATGACTATGCATGAAAACAAAGAGCATATTCAAATTAAAGCCATTTTTTTCTGTCATGAAGACGATCTGCAGAAATAGAGGAATGAATTGCCGATTGGTGGTGGAATTTTGAACGAGCAAGGAACTTAAGCGCTGGAAAAACACTGGCTGTCTGTATTTTGTTGCCACAATATCGTCAACTCATACCAAAATTTTCCGGTTTCATCACATACTTGCATCGCTTTCTTTGCACTTTCAGTAAAGTTCTTTTTTGAATTTTCTTGAGCTAACAAAATTGCGCCGGGATCATAACGAGGCAGAGTCAGTAAGAAAACCTCTACGTTAAGCTACAGATGCACTCTTGATCGAGCACTACCACGTCGTTCCATTTTTTTGAAAGTATATATATGCGTCGATTTATTACTGGCATTTTCATTCTCTGTGTAGTATTCGCCGGCGGTGTAAATGCGCAATCCTTGGCCGATGCGCACAGCGCTTTCGATAAAAAGGACTATGCAACTGCCACCAGCTTGTATAAAAATTTAGCAGAAACTGGGGATGCGTCGGCGCAACATAGACTGGCATTAATTTACTTTAACGGGCTCGGCACACCCAAAAATTTTCAACAGAGTCTGTACTGGTTTTCGCAAGCAGCCGAACGCGGTGTGATTTCCGCGAACTACAATATCGGTCTACATTACGCCAATGGTTTTGGTGTTCCCGTCGACCAGGCCTTAGCGCTTACTTACTATTTGAAAGATGCTGAACAGGGCTTAGCGATGGCGCAATCAAATGTCGGTCAAATGTACGAGAATGGGGTTGGCACGCCTATCGATATCGCTCAAGCACTTAGTTGGACACGGAAAGCAGCGGAGCAAGGTCTAGCCGCCGCACAACATAACTTAAGTACCTTTTATATCAACGGCAAAGGTGTGCCCAAGGACTTCGATCAAGCGGCAATATGGGCAGCCAAAGCTGCCTTGCAAGGCGAAGCAAAAGCACAGAACAATATAGGCTCATTCTATAGTGCTGGCTTGGGATTCGCGAAAGATGATGCGCAAGCATTCAAATGGTTTGGCAAAGCCGCCGATCAAGGCTTAGCCGATGGCCAATATAATTTGGCGCGCTTTTATGATGATGGTCGTGGTACTACAAAAAATGTTTCGCAAGCTGTGATCTGGTATCGCCGCGCCGCGCAGCAAGCTCATGTTGAAGCAATGCACAATTTGGGAGTGATCTATTTCGAGGGGCGCGGGATACAGAAAAATACTGAACAGGCGTTCGATCTATTTAGCAAAGCGGCAGCCAAGGGATTTGCTGACTCGCAAATCAATCTGGGCATGATGTATGGCATGGGTGCGGGTGTGAAAGCCGATATCGTAAAAGCGTATTTCTGGTTTTCGTTGGCCGCTGCACAGAATAAGCCTGTCGCCATCGAGAATCTGGCGCTGGCTGAAAAACAAATCACAGCTAAGCAACGGGCTCAAGCGCAAGAAATGCTAAAAAAATGGCAGAAGTAATTTTGACAGAAATAAGGCGAACTACTTCAATCCGGGCGTGAAATAAACGGTGAGTTCGCCTTACGCCACAATAAAAACGCATCTGTCTGCATAGGTTTTGCGGCGAAGTAGCCTTGTATGTAGTCGCACTGTAGTTGTTCTAATAATGCCCATTCAGATGCCGTCTCCGCGCCTTCGGCGACTACCGACAAGCCCAAGCGATGCGCCATTTCTATAGTTGACTTCAACAATACCGCTGCGTCGCTGCCGGCCACAACATCGCGCACAAATGAGCGGTCTATCTTCAATTCCGCAACGGGCATTTTTTGCAAATAGGCGAGCGAGGAATAGCCAGTACCAAAGTCATCAATGGATAAACTAAAGCCGGCATTCTTGAGTGCTTGCATAATCTCGATAGCGGTTCTGGGATCGTGCATAGCGGCGC
This sequence comes from Undibacterium sp. GW821-FHT11H02, assembly GCF_058808015.1. Classification (NCBI taxonomy): domain Bacteria; kingdom Pseudomonadati; phylum Pseudomonadota; class Betaproteobacteria; order Burkholderiales; family Oxalobacteraceae; genus Undibacterium; species Undibacterium sp. GW821-FHT11H02. The sequence goes on from NZ_JBXARG010000019.1 coordinate 85,544, forward strand.
TTTCGGTCACTTCTAGCCGAATGTCTTCAGGATGTGCGCCGAATTGAGTAGCAAGATTCTGCAAGTTATGCACAAAATTTGATTGATGCAAATCCACCGCTGAGATGTTCACAGACAATTGCAAAGGTGAACCTGCCGCTCGTGCCTGCGCACAAAACTTCATTGCGCTGGCAATCATCCATTCCGTGATTAAACATATTCTCCCCGTCTGTTCTGCGAAAGGCACAAATTCAAAGGGTCCCACCAAACCGCGAATCGGATGTTGCCAGCGCACCAAGGCCTCTGCACTCACCACCAGACCATCTGTCAAGCGCACCTTGGGTTGCAAAAACATACGCAACTCAGCTTCCTCAACGGCCCGGCTCAATTCGGACAATAATCCAAGATCAGCGCGTCGACCGGCCTCAAAGTCAACACAGTATTCCATCCATGCTTTGTGCTGCGCACGTCCCGTCTCTAATGCAATCTCAGCACGCCGCAATAGCTGCGCCATGCTGAGTCCTGCCTCATTGGTATTCACGATACCAATCGACAAAGTCAAATCAACCATTTGACCATGTTCATCTACTGGATGCGAAAAATCATTTTCTATCTTCGCCCGTAGTGTCGCAATCTGGGACACATCGGTCCATAACAAACAGAATTGATCGGCATGCAGACGGCCTACTTGCGCACCTTCGATTGCCGTCAAACGATTGCCCGCGACGGCCAATAGCTTGTCTCCAATCTCAGGACCCAGGGCGCCATTGATCGCACGAAAGCGATCTATATTCAGCACCAGCACAGCAAAACTTTGACCTCGTTGTAGCAGTTGTTCACCCGCACGCCTTATCATTTCGCGATTGGGCAGGCCAGTCAAAATATCATAAGACATCAGACGTAATGCCGCCTGTTTCAGGTTTAAGGTACGCACTGCCAGCGCCACGCAGAACAACAATGGCAACACCAGATCAGAAGTCACGCCGAGTATGCTGCTTAAGGAAGGGCTCACGATTAACCACGCGAAAAATGCAGTAGGCCATAGCTCATTGAGTTGATAGGGTCCCCAGAATGTAAAGATCATGATGTTACTCAGGAGGAGAATTCCGGCCGCACTATTGCCTCGCCGCCATGCGTACCAACAGCCCAAAAAGAGTAAGGGATAGGCCGCACAGATAATCAAAGCAAAATTAATCGTTTGACCTAGGCTTCCCTGAACAAACCATAGAGGTATTTCCAAGATAAACAACACCGCAGTCAAGCGCGATAATTGATTGATGCGAGGTGCAAATTGTGCAAAATCAGCGATACGGGCAAATGACAACATCCACACCGCATTGATCAAAGGGTACATCGCCCGTGATACCCAGCGTGCATAGTCAAAATTCGAGCTTAAATTGAAAATCAAGGGTTCGAAAGGATTGAAAACGCGGATAACAACGCTCAAATATAAATACGTTGCCATCCATGCATATGCGCTATCGCGAAGTGCAATCCCAAAGACGGTGCAAAAGAATGCCGCCACCAAAACAGCAGTTGCAACGGCCAAACTAATATTGGCACTAGCACGGTCATGTTCTATCAATGCCGCAGTTTCTTTCGCCTGAATGCTTATGGCTAAGGGGATTAGCACGCCTTTTGATCGCGTCGACACTTTGAGATACAGTGGCAAAACCCACGCTGGATCATTAGCAAAAATAATATGATTGGTACTGAGAACGGCATTGACACGCGTCCCCACTCTTTCGCCACGCGCTAGCAAGTTTCCATAGGCATCAAATAATTGGAGATTGGCCCAACCGTTTTCTACAGTGAGATGTTGCGGTGCTAAAGGTAATTGATTGATCCGCACCCAGCATGTATCAAATCGAGGATCAAGCGGCACGATATCAGTTTGCGTCCTCTGCCAATCAAGCACAGTGTTTTGGGTCACGGTACCGGAAGGCGCTTGACCGCACCAGAAATCGATAGGCAATTGTGCGGCATGACCAGTAGCACAAAAAAGCGAACCGAGAACAAATACCCATCGTAAGTAATTAACGACAGCGTCAATTGATCGAATTAACATGGTTGCGCATACTCTCGTGATCGAGTGGGTAGAAAAGCCATACACGGACTGCAGGCCAGTTTCGCATAAAGGTCGCTCGCATTGTTCGTTTCCACTTTAGCATAAGCCTATTAACAATGTCATCATGTTATTCGGAAGCACCGACGGCGCAACAGGACCTAGCGCTTTGCTTGCATTACATCACGTAACAACAAGCTACTACTTTCTATTTCTTGTTCAGTCAGCGATGAAAATCCCAACAATAGTCCAGGTGAAATCGACGCACCCATCTCATAGGCGTCAGGCGATAAAAAATACGAGAGCGGTCGTAGCTCTAAGCCTGCGGCCAAACCCGCTTTAACCACGGCGTTCTCAGAGCGATGCTTTCTAAAATGGACTGCGAGATCTAAACCGCCATCGCTGGGACCACAACTGAGGGTATCCGCAAGATGCGTTTGAATTGCATGCATTAATGCAGCCTGACGTTGGCCGTAAAGTTTGCGCGTACGTTTGATGTGCCGGCCAAAGTAGCCTTCTGCAATGAAATCAGCCAAGACCATTTGCGGCACAATCGCGGTATGTCGATCAACAATCGCTTTGGCCTGAGTGACCGGAGTGACCAGTGTGGGCGGCAGCACCATATAGCCGAGTCGCAAACCGGGAAATAAGACTTTCGACATGGTTCCTACATAAATGACGCAATCATTTTTATCCAGGCTTTGCAATGACGCGATAGGCGCACCGTTGTATCTATATTCACTATCATAATCATCTTCTATCACCCACGCCGACCGCTGCTTCGCCCACGCCAATAAGGCCAAGCGTCTTTGTAAGCTCATGGTCATTCCCAAGGGAAGCTGGTGCGAAGGCGTAACATAAACTAATTTTGCCTTGGGATAGTGAAGCGCGCCCCAGTCGACATCCAGACCATCTCTATCGACCGGTACATGACACACTTGTGCCTGAGCTGCATGCAAGCTCGCAATCACACCTCGATAGCCGGGCGACTCTACCCATGCAGCATCGTCAGGATCGAGTAGCACGGTCGATAATAAATACAAAGCTTGTTGCGATCCTGAGGTAATAATAATCTGCTCAGGATTGCAAACCACCCCTCTGGCAGCCCTTAAATACACCGCCAAAAGTTCACGTAAGCGAGCGTATCCGGCCGGATCACCATAGCCTAATTTATCTTCATGATGGCGCCAGCGGCGCGCCTCTAAGCGTGCCCAGACATCAAATGGAAAGACATCGAGACCTGGCATACTCACTCTGAATGCTCGGGTCTTTTCTTGATGCACAGGTACAGGTCGGGCGCAATCAACAAATTGCCTGCCTCTTTTTGAAAGCGCAGGCGTAGTTCGCTCCACATTGCGCGTGGGTGCTGCGTGCGGTCTGCTTATGATTGCAGTAGCGCTAGTAACATCGGGCAGATCGACATTGACATAAGTGCCCTTGCCTACCGCGCCCGACAAATAGCCTTCCGCCAGCAATAATTCATAGGCATTCAACACGGTTTGCCTGGAAATCAATAAACGTTGACAAAACTCCCGGCTCGGAGGCAACTGCATACCAGCAGGTAGCGCCCCCGTCAGTATTGCCTGTTTCACCGCTGTATACAGTTGACGAAATAGCGGTCTATCTGAGGTTCTATCAAGTTGTAATGAATCGAGGAATAAAGACATAGGCGTATTCTCAAAGGGCAGGACTAGCATTGATTCGAATTTAAATTGGTAGCTCAATATTACTTCTTATTGGCACTTTTAAACAACCAATCGAAAAACTAAAATGAGGGCATCGATACCACGAAAGCGTCCTATGCAAGATATCAAATACCACTTTGATTACGAACTTACAGCGATTCAGCTCGCTGACATTTTTGACCGCGCTGGCTTGAAACGTCCTACTGATGATTTAGCGCGAATGGCGCAAATGCTGGCTTATGGCAATCTCTTGATCACCGCTTGGGACGCTGACAAATTAGTCGGCGTGGCGCGCTCTTTAAGCGATTTTTGTTTTTGCTGTTACTTATCGGACCTGGCGGTCGATGAAAACTATCAGCACCGTGGCATAGGCAAACAATTGATCGCATTGACCCAAGAAAAAATAGGGCCAAAAACCACTTTACTACTACTCGCCGCACCCGCAGCAATGGCCTATTACCCGAAAGTGGGATTCGAGGGCGTGCCGAATGGATGGACGATCAAACGCACGCAATAACTTAATCAGACTAGGGCCTGTTAACATTTAAATTGGGAGATGCGTTCAAGCCAAAAGGCGGGATGGCAAGGCGTAGTTCGCCGCCGAGGCTGGTGCCTCGGCAAGAGCTGCAACGCTGTCCATCGCGCGTTTTGGCTTGAACCCTTCGGGAATGGGTAAAACGGGCACATGGCGTTGTTGCAAGTCGCTTACAGTGCTCGCACTGCGGCGCGCCTTGACGCCTAGCCCTGTGCCCGTTTTTCCGCATTCGCACTCCCAATTTAAATGTTAACAGGCCCTAAGCAAAATCAAGCATCGCCTCTTTTAGACATAAGCACATGTACACACCCAAACATTTTGATGAAACAAATCTTGCCTCCATGTTTCAACTGATACAGAGCTACCCTTTGGGTGCTTTAATCAGCTTAGATCAGGGTGGCATCAACGCTAATCACATACCATTTGAAATCATCGCACCCACCAAAGATGCGCCATTTGGCACACTCAGAGCCCATGTAGCGCGCGCCAATTCCGTATGGAAAAATCCCGATCTCTCACACCACGCTTTGGTGATATTTCAAGGACCGCAAGCCTACATTACGCCTGCCTGGTATGAAGAAAAAGCACTCAGCGGAAAAGTGGTTCCCACCTATAACTACGCCGTAGTGCATGGTTACGGAAAATTAAGCGTGAGAGATGATGCGCAGTGGCTACGACAACATCTTGAAAGTCTAAGTAGTCAACAAGAAAGTACGCAAACGACACCATGGAAACTCAGTGAGGCACCGGACGACTATATCCAGAAATTACTGAGCGCCATCGTCGGCATAGAAATTCCATTGACCCGCTTGCAGGGCAAATGGAAAGTGAGTCAAAACAGGTCTGAGCAAGACCGTGTCAATATTGTGACCGGACTCAGATCAAGTCAGAATCACACTGCGCATGCCATGGCAACACTAGTTGAGAAATATCAGAAAAGCGAAGTTATTGTTTAGCGAAAAAAATACGCATCAAGATTACTTCCTTGGTTAAATAGAAACCAACAAAAAGACATGAGCTAGCACTGTGCTATAAGCTAAATTCAACATTCAAAAAGGGCTACAAATGCGGCAATTCATTACGTCCGGTGATGGACTTCCTAAATGGTCTACACCGATCAGCCATGCAGTTGTGGTTGATAACATCTGCTATTTGAGCGGCCAGCTTTCCATTAGCGAAGATGGACAGTACATTCCGGGCTCTGCAAAAGAAGAAGCGAGTCGTGCTTTTGCCAATCTTTTTTCAGCTATCAAGGCCGCAAATTTCTCTATCAGTGATTTAACCTTTGTCGATATTGCCTTCACTGACTTAAACGAGCTTAGCGAGGTCAATGAATTGTATACTGAGCTTTTCCCGGAGGGTCAAAGACCCGCAAGAACGATTTATCAAGCTGCCGCTTTACCATACGGCGGGAGGGTGAAAGTGATGGGTGTTGCCATCAAAGAACGGGGGCGCGAAGCAGCGAATTAAACGGTAGGCCCTAAGACATGTTGACACTATATTTTGGCAATGTGTCCTACCTGGCGCCATTCGCTTAATCAGCCCAGCGGTAGCTGCAAGCCGACTTTCACGGCCTCCATCACTACCGTAGTATGGAATTTTTGCACCGCTGCATTGCTATAAAAAAGACGATGGGTAAGTAACTCGTATTCACTCATATCTTTAACAGAAATAATCAATACGAAGTCTTGATCGCCTGCTACTGCATAACATTGTTGCACTTCAGGCGCTGCACTCATCATCTTCTTAAATTGTGCATTAGTCTCGGCCCTGCCTATCTTTAGGCTCACCGACACAATCAAAGTCAAGCTAAGGCCAAGTGCTTTAGGGTCAATCCTCGCTTGTTCGGCGACTATCACTCTTTCGTCGCGCAATCGTTTTATACGCCTCTGTATCGCGGTGGTGGACAAAGCGACTTTTTGCGTCAATTGCTCGGAAGTTTGGCGACAGTCATTTTGCAATTCGCGCAGTATGATTAAATCAAAATTATCTAGCTGATTCATTTTTGCAGGATTAGGGCGTTTTTAGAAAAAATTTAATGTTTCGCGGCATTGATGAAGTTTTTTTGCAGTCCTACTACACCCACCCAGCGCTATGATATCGCTGCATGCAAGATCTTAGCCATCATTCACACCACGCAAATTGTACATTGCTAGACTACGAAGGAAAAAAATATGAAATTAGTGCTCTACTCTGGCACAAAAAATGCCTCCAGCTGGGCGATGCGCGCCTGGCTAGCATTGAAAGAACAAGGTTTGGATTTTGAAGAACGGGTGGTTGACATACGTCGTCCACAGCGCTTCAAAAATCTCGCCGCCATCGCTACTTTCTCACCTCCAGGTGCAGTTCCTGTTCTACTAGCGGATGATGAAGTGATTTTTGACTCCCTCGCGATCATGGAATTAGCGAGCGAACTTGGTAGTCAGCCGCTTTTGCCGCAAGACCTCATAGAACGTGCCCGCGCCAGATCGATGCTCGCATGGCAGCACAGCGGCTTATCGAATATTTGTCAGCGCCTATCGTTTGAAAGCGCTTTTTATCCTGAGAAGCGCGCACTAAGTCAAACGGAAAAAACACAGATCGCTTTTCTATTTGAGGTGTGGGAGAAGCAATTATGCAAAAGCACCGGACCTTATTTATTTGGCGCTCTGTCGCTAGTTGATTTAAATTTTGTCCCTGCGGTATTGCGCCTATTCCGGCATGATCCTGATCTCACCGCCTTCCCACTGGTGGCAACATGGGGTGAGCAATTATTACAGCGTGCTAGCGTACAAGAATGGTTATCAGAAGCCGATAATCTGGAGCACGTCTGGTATGACGATTATTTACTAACTGAGAAAAACTAAGGATTCAGCTCTCAATCCTTCGCGTTGACACCTTAATCCCATTAAAAAACGGAATCGAATCTCGATTCCGTTCTTGTTTCACTTTGGCTTAGGATCTGCCATCAAGTCATACGTCTGAATTCCATCCCTTTAAACACCAGCCTTGCACAACCACGTTCCAACTTGTGATGCGCATTTCTTAGTTCGCTTCGTTGTTGCTGACCACGTTGTTCATCAAGTTCAATTAGCTTTTTTTCGATCAAGAGTCTGGCTAATTTTTTATTGGCAAATTGACTGCGTTCAGTCTGCACCTTCACGCTGATCCCCGTCGCTACATGCGTCGCCCGTACTGCACTATCTGTCTTATTGACATGCTGCCCTCCCGGGCCACTGGCACGACAAGTTTCATAGTGAATGCTGCTACTGTTCTCTTGTTCTGCAAGGTGAAATAGGCGAATGCTGATAAACCAATTTTTACGTGGATGACGCGCTCGGTAAGGACTTTCACATATCCATTGCAAAGTCCCTTGCCAGGTCGAAATCCAATCCAAATGACTAGCGTCATTTTGACTACTATTGGTAGCAGCCTGAACACTCAATAAAACGGACTTAAAGGTGACTGGACTTGCTGCGGCTTCCGCTTCTACAAGTATGAGTTCACATTGATTAATGCGCGCTTCAACTTGTAAAGCTTGCCAAGCTTTCGCAACGGCGAGACAGCATTCTTCAGGACCTTGCCCTGCACTGATTTGTAACAAAATCATACGCAGCACCCTCCTGATGTTTTATAACTAAGCACTGGTTTGAGTCTTGCGACTAAACGAATCAAGCCTGTTTCTAGCAAGGATGACATAATCGTATCTATGGCTTTATAGGCTTCCGGTGCCTCTTCAAACAGCAAGGCTTTGTCTTGACACACGACGTGGCTACCAAAATGCGTTCTGGTCAATTGCGTCGTCGTATAGCGTTTATTTAAACGCGCTTCACATTCACTTCGCATCCACTTTCTACCAGCACCATGCGCCAATGAAAACAAACTTGCGATAGCAAATTCAGACTCAAGTGGCTGCACCAAATACGAGTAATCACCGCGAGATCCCGGAATAAGAACTAGGCCTTGATCGGCTGGTGTCGCACCTTTTCTGTGTAAGTAACCAGTCTCATTTTCAATCACCACTTCACTCAAAAAATTATGATGAATATCGAGTATGGTTTCGGCATGGGTAGACAGATTCGAACAAATGCGTTCTGCGATTAACTCACGATTGGCTTTAGCGAATGTTAATGCACGCGCGTGTTTCTCTAAGTAGGCTGTGGCAGATGAGGTACCTGCCAGCAAACCAGCATGTCCGTGCAGATCAATATGTTCACGCAAAATTTGCCCCCCAAAACCCCGCGAACCACTATGTACCAACAGCATAATTTGCTTAGCATCGAGTCCATGTTCAGCAAATAAGCTGCTATCAAGCACTTCATCGAACTGCTGTAATTCTGCAAAATGATTACCAGCACCTATCGTACCTAAGCTCTGCTCGAAACCAGTGTCCGCTAATTGAAAATCGGCAACCCGTTGTCGCCACCCGTCACTGAGCGAGACCAAAGGTGCATCAATATTGCCGAGACGTTTCACTAATTTGGAAACCGATAATTTGGCAGTTGAGATATCCGTTTTAAGAAAACGCATACCACAACCTATGTCTCCACCGATTAAGGCTGGATACAATCGACCAACAGAGAAAAATGCCGCGCCCACAGGATAACCACGCCCAGGATGTAAATCAGGCATGCCCGCTACCCGGCTCATGCCAGGTAGTTTTGCTGTAGTTTGTAATTGCTGGATTGCGCCTCCTTCAATCCATGTTTTTGCTGAGGCGATCACAGAAATATTTTCTGCGATGATTTGTAAAGAAGAATTGCCCATAAGGATCAACCTGTAAAAAAATGCAGGTCATCGTCAGGACGGGTGTGCAGCGTGTCGGCTGAATAGCTGCGACCTCAATCGAGAAGTAACAGATACAAAGGAAAAGCTGTTATGCCTGACGCAACCCGCTATCAATAAAAGCGTGTTGTAAGTGCAGGTTGGATGGGTTCATGGTGGACTCCTTATTTTTATTATTGACAGTCTGAGCGTGCTCAATAGAGGTGCGCTATCGGAATTATTTAAGCGCTAAAGCACGTCGAGGAAAATGAATCGCAATTAAATTAGCGATTCGTTTTTTTATTGTAACAAGCTTTTTGCAAATCGCAAAACTCAGACTTCTCTATTTTCCTGCAACGCAAACTTCTAAGCAGGAGTAGAATTCGCACATCTGGACTGCAAATATTTCATAAGGAGCGACTCATACTGCCACTTAAGTCAGAGAATCTATTTCAAGAAGAAATTAGACTGCCTCATGTTTTGATCTAATTCAGTGTAGTGGTTCTTGAAATAGCTTTTTAAACTTCAAGGAAATAAGATGAACGGATCTATAGGAGAAACACTGCATCAAATTGTGATTGTAGGTGGCGGCGCAGGTGGATTGGAACTTGCAGTGCGCTTAGGTAAACGGCTAGGTAAAAAACGTAAAGCGCGTATCACTTTGATTGATGCGAGTCGTACCCATTTATGGAAACCTTTGTTACATCAAGTCGCTGCTGGCACTTTAGACAGTCATGCGGATGAACGTGAATATTTTGCCCTGGCTCGCAGCAAGCACTTTGATTTCCGTCTCGGTCGCATGCAAGGCTTATCGCGTGAAAAGAAAGAAATTTACCTTGCACCAACGATAGACGAAGACGGCAATGAACTTTTACCGCAACAAGTTATTCACTATGATCAACTGGTCATCGCTTTAGGTAGCCAGACTAATGATTTTGGTACTAAGGGTGCTAAAGAAAACTGCATCATGCTTGACTCACTACAAGCGGCAGAACGCTTCCATCACAAACTCATCAATTGTTGCCTGCGTGCGCAGTCACAAAACCAAAATGCGGGCGAAGGCCGTTTTACTGTCACTATCATCGGTGGTGGCGCCACTGGTGTGGAGCTGGCGGCGGAACTGCATATGACCACCAAGATTTTATCCAGTTACGGATTGGTAAATTTCCATCCTGAAAAAGAACTGAAAATCGTCATCGTCGATGCTTCACCACGCCTACTACAGATGCTGCCCGAGCGCTTATCCGATGCGGTGGCTAAAGAATTGCGCAGCATCGCCATTGAAATTCATACCAATGAAAAAGTGGTTGAAGTCAGCAAAGAAGGCGTCGCGATGGCGAGCGGTAAATTTATCCCTAGCGGTATCGTGGTGTGGGCGGCAGGTATTAAGGCGCCCGACTTTTTAAAGGACCTCGATGGTTTAGAAACCAATCGACTTAATCAACTGGTGGTACACAGCAATTTGCAAACCACGCTCGATCCGGCTATCTTTGCTATCGGCGATTGTTGTGCATGCCCACAAGGAGAAGGTCTACCGAATGTGCCACCGCGCGCGCAATCTGCACATCAACAAGCGTCTTGCCTGGCAGATTCTTTATGTCGCTCGCTAGCCGGAAAATCACTCAAAGACTTCGTGTACAAAGATCACGGCTCACTGGTCTCATTGGGTAATTACAGCACTGTCGGTAGCCTGATGGGCGCGATTGCCAGCGGTTCTGTGTTTATCGAAGGTACATTAGCGAAATGGATGTACTGGTCGCTACACAAACATCATCAGGTGGCAGTCAATGGCTGGTTTCATACCTGGTTATCGACCTGGGCAGAGACCATAGACAGAGTGCGCAATCCTAGGATTAAGTTGCATTGAGCTGCATTGAGCTGCATTGAGCCGCATTAAGTAGCGTTTAAATTTGAGATGCAAAGTGATGGCAAATCAAGCAGCTGCCATCACGTACGGTAGACACGCCCCCTACTCGCTTGGTGGCCTGTGCAGAATATTCGCCCCCTCGCCCTCGCGGCCTTGAAAAAAGCTAGCTGAGGCCTGCTCTGCGCAATACATGCGCACGATCTGCATTGCAATCCATGCTTGCTTGGTTTGATCGAGCTTCACTATCAGGCGCACCTCAGCATAAACTTTCTCACCAGCTTTGTTGGTCATCACGGGATAAGGGCGATAACGTGGCTGCACTAGCCAGTTCTCTGCCTGATCCAATTGATCCAATTCTTGTTCGCTAGGACTGATACGTAAATCTTTGCCGCCACAAGAGAAAATATTTTTTGCGACCAGTTGCCGCGCAGCTAGGTTTAGGTCACGCCACTTATGCCCTCTGACATTCTCGGGCTCAAAAGGAATCTTAATTTCTGAAGCCAAGCCTTTGTGCACCAAAAAATACCAGGCAGGATGGCTATGCCAATTGACCTTAGCAGCCTGTAGCTGTTTGAGAAAAGCATCATTATCATCGAGTTCGCTCAGAATCAAACGATTAAGGATCTTGTCATGCTGAATGCGTTTGCCGTTCTGCTTTGAAAATAAAAGCCCATCGGCATTGATCTCGATTTGATGTGGTTCGACGATGGGTAAATTCCATAGCACAGAAGTCGCATGCAGATCAAAAAGTGTGCCGCGTTGCCAGGGCTGATATTCCAACAGCGCTGGATTGTCGCCACCTGCTACCCAAGCTCGGCAAGTTTGCAACCAATCTGTATTTCCACTTATTTTCTGCCACGGCGGACAATCCGCCAATTGCGGCCATAACTGACTATGTGCTTGATGCAGTCTATAGCCCATGGTCAACAAAGAAGTGAAGGCTTGGAATTCAACTAAACGAATATCCCAAGCATCAGTATCCCCTTCCTCATCGAAAATAATGGCGTAATCGACCGTCAGCACATCAGCAGCACTAGCGTGTTGCCACCCCTTGGTGCGCATAGGTTCCGCTTGCAAATTCGGCTTGAGAATGTCGCACAAAGCCGCAACTCGCTTCGTTAGCATATCTTGCAGACGCTGCGATGCGATCAGCGGCCATTCTGAAAATAGCACTGGCTCCGCAGGCAGGTGACTGCTACCTGCACATTGCGCCCACAGATGATGAATGCTTTCTTTCGATTGTGCTGCGCTCTTCTGTAGCTCGAAACTCAGGGCATGGAAAGGATGATCAATTGCCGGCATAGACTTATTGCATGTAACGCCCAGGTGCAAACTGCGCTCCCTCAGTCTCATGGATCAGATGTTGTACTAAGCTCTGATAATTTTCCGAACGTTTAAAAATGCCTCGTTGTATATCAGCAGAAGCACCTTGTATGAACAGGGCTGCCAGTTTTTCACGCAGACCTTTCAGTAATCCCAGCTCTTCAGCAGCAGGTGTCAGGCGTAACAACCATTGATCAAAATACTCGTGCAGGCTGACCGGTGTTTCGCTATACCAGTCTATCAAAGTCGCTGCCAGACCACGGCGGCGCACCCGCCATTTATTCTCCTCCAGGCAAGCACGTGACAGCGGTTTTGGTAAACGTCCACGCTGAAAATCCTGTACTAGGGTTGCGACTTCACATTGTAGTAAAGCAGTGATCAACCAAATATGCTCTAAGGACGGCGTAGCGTCACAAATCCTGACTTCTAAGGTGTGATAACGATGATGCAATCGTAAGTCTTCCCACATGCCATGTTGTGCTTCCAAAGTACCGACCTTACGCAATAGTTCTATATGATCAAAATACGCTTCTTCAGATTGCCAAATGTCGGGCGTCCCCATGCGAGGTAGACGGTCTAGCATAGAATGACGCCAACTCTGCATGCCAGTATCACGACCTTCATAAAATGGTGAACTAAGAGAAATCGCAAGCACGGGAGCTAGGCTATTGCGTAGTGAATTGAAAATCGCCATAGCTGGTATACCTTTGGGCAAACCCAAATGCACATGAAAGCCGTAAGACACCAAGCTACGCATAATGTCCGCATACTCATCGACTAAACGAATGTAGTGCTGATGTTTATCGGAGTCTTTATTGATTTCTTGTTCTTTCCAATTCGAAAATGGATGCACACCTGCCGACAGTATGCGCTGTCCCTGCGCCTGAGCGCGCAAACGAATGATGTCGCGCATATCACTGACGCTAGCAACGATCTGATCAGGCGTATGACAAATCGGTGTCTGCAACTCGACAACCGCTTTGTGCAACTCACAAGAAGAACTGCCATTACGATCCGGAAAGTCAGACTGACCGCGTTCGAAATCATGCGCAGCTAACTCCAGACTGTGTTGATCAACAATCTGCAATTCTTCTTCTGCACCCAATGTAATCCAATTCGGCATCTCTTAGGTCCTTAATAAAGTTACTAGCAATGGCGGCTTCCAGACTTGAAGTAAACAAGGCAAAGGCAAACTTATGCTTATTAGCAAACATGGAAATAGTCTTAGCAACACTGTAGTCTGAAGCAGTTAGTTTCAATTGATGCATTAAAGGGCAATATAGGTTCCAGTTTGAGGTTTTGAATGTCGAATGTCTGTGAGCTATGGCAGCGTGCAACGGCGTGACAAATCATTACCGAAATGATTTATAAGTCTTGGCACCCTGGAATCAAGCGTTCTACAATGTGATGCCCACATCACGCTAAATTCAGGAGCGCACTATGCATCCGATTCTAAGAAACATTTTGGCTATCATCGCTGGCGCTGTTGTCGGCAGCATGGTGAATATGGCCTTCATCACGATGAGTGCAGTCATCATTCCTCCGCCAGAAGGCGCCATAGTCACGACGACAGAGGGCCTAAAGGCATCCATGCATTTATTTGAAGCCAAGCATTTTATCTTTCCGTTTATAGCGCATGCTACGGGTACTTTGGTCGGCGCGCTCCTGGCTGCGCTGATTGCAGCCAGCCATAAAATGCGATTTGCTTTGGGGATAGGCGTGTTGTTTTTGGCGGGTGGCATAGCCAGCGCATTCATGCTACCTGCTCCGGTCTGGTTTATGCTGGTCGATATTGGTTTTGCTTATCTACCTATGGCGTTTCTGGGATGGAAGCTCGCCATCAAGATCGTGAAATAATCCTAAAAAAATATTACTTTCCTAAATCTTCCTTTCGCTTCCACATTATGACACTCAATCGCCGCCAATTTCTGGGATCTGCCTTACCACTAGTCGCTGTAGGATCTGCTGCGAATGCCGCAAAGTCGTCCAACTATGCTAGCAGCGCGGAAGCCGACACCCAGGTATGGCTGGCGGGCGATTCCTTGCCCTATCCAGTTGAAAACGAAGCGAGCAGATTGCAAGGGCTATTACTCAAGCACGCCAAAGTCGCTGACTCCTACCTTGGCGGTGGAGCGGTCGTCGCCTTGGAAGAAAAATTCTCTAGCTTACTGGGTAAAGAAGCTAGTGTATTTATGCCGACCGGAACTATGGCAAATCACATAGCGATCCGTATCTTGTGTGGTGAAGCTAAGCATGCACTGGTACAGCAAGAAAGCCATGTGTACCGCGACGAAAGTAATTGTGTCACGACACTCAGCGGTATTAATATGGTGCCACTGGCAGCTGGCAAAACAGCACCCAGCGTAAGTGAAATAAGCGATGCAATAAATCGTGCAGAAATCGGCCCCTATCCGATTAAGGTAGGCGCGATTTCGCTGGAAAGCCCCGTGCGACGTACGCAGGGTGGCACACTGAGTATGGAGCAGATAAGAGAAATTGCTAAGCTGGCGCGCAGCAAACGCATTCCCATGCATCTGGACGGCGCTCGCCTGCTTCTGATGTGTGGCATGCCGGGTTTTGAGGTCAAAAAAATTATTGCGCGGCTTTCGATACCGTGTATGTCTCACTATATAAATATCTGGGATCACCCTACGGCGCTATACTTTCTGGCACAAAAATTCAGATGGAGAAAGCGCGTGAACTAAGGCATATATTGGGTGGCACGCAGTCCACCGGATGGCATGCCGCGCTTCCTGCCTTAGACGCACTTGATGGGGTCGAACAACGATTCACTGCAGTTCGTCATGCTGGCGAAAACCTGTTATCAGGATTAGAAAAATTGAGTGGATTTACGGTCCATCGCGTTGAGCAAGGCAGCAATATCGCAACACTGGAAGTATCGGCAAGTCGTCAAGCAGGATTAGAGCAAAGGCTTAAAGAAGCCAACATACGCGCCAGAAAAGTTATCGATGGCAAACTGAGTTTACAATTCAACGAAAGCCTGTTACGCCGCGATACTGGCTTTCTGGTAGCAGCTTTTGCGGGTAAGGATTAAGTAAGCAATAAAGTTATCGATCTCCGGCACATTGCGCCGCGCGCACCGCTGGGCAGCTTACTCATTCACGTTCGCTGCCTTTGCATTCTGAGCGTCCCCACTCGACCCACACTCGTCCCCTCTCTTCATCCTAAAAAAAGCCCTAGCCATCCATAACATTAGCCCTTTCATCGCACCGCGATTTTGCGCTAAAAAACCCTGGGATAGGATGAAGTACTTTCTCTTAACTCTGCTCGTATCCTCTCAACGGATTAGGCAATTTACTTGAGAAGTCATCATTTACGCCCTCTATTGCTTAATTTATTTTTGAAGGAGAATCATGCTTCTAGAAACTTTGTTCATGGCCGCCATTTTAAGTACACCTAACGGCAAGCTAATCAAAAACGAAACCACCTGTTACACCACGACTGTACAAAAAGCCGAGAAATCTGAAATCGTCGGCTACACCTTGCAAGCTATCGAGCGCAGTAAAGTGGGCGATCGCGAGGTCTTTAAAATTCTTATACATCAGCGTATGTTCGGTGGAAAATTTGATATGCGCGACAGCTTTATAGTCGATGCACAAGACTTGCGAGCGATTGAATTTATGAATGAGCGGCAGGGTAAGCAACACGTTCGTCTGAGCTACGGCAACGACAAAATTCGTGGTACACGAATGAAAGCCGATGGTGCTACTGAAGCGATAGAAGTAGCGATACCGGGGCCCATTTGGGATGCAAATTTATGGGGGCTCACATTTGCGGCGTTGCCACTAGAGAAGGGTGCGCAGTTAAGTTTGCCTACATTTCACTATGATAAAGGACGGGGTGAATTCAACATCAATGTTAAGGGACTGGACGCAGATATCTGGCAACTCGAAGTCGGCGCAGAAGGCCAACCCAAAGCGCACTATCAGATAGGACACTCGCCAAGGCGCGAGCTTGGCGTCAAAGCAGGTCCATACTCTAGCTTTATCGGTGGAGATTGCACTGGTCTAGGGCCTAGCACAGCCAGCAAGCCTTTGATGTAAGGCCCGCAGCAAAGTTGGAGAAATGCGTAACTAAGGTCTCCGCATTAGCTTGGCCTGGTATTAGATGGCGTCGCAAAGTCGATCGCCATCTGATGCCGCCGCTTGATTTGCAAAATTAAACCCTAAGTCTGCAATATCAAGCTAAAAATTCTCAGACATCTAACCATTTGATGGCGGCCATTTGAATGTCGTGCTTCGCTGTAAAATCGGCAGCGGCTTCATTGAGCCAATTAATCACATCTAGCACCGCCGCGTCGGCCGGGCTTTTGAGATCCGACAAAATATAATAATAAAACTCAGTCTTTAATCCAAAATCGGACAATCGTCTTAAGGCGCCGCTCTCTATCTTATCAGCGACCAAGCTATGTCGTTCAAAAGCAATGCCATGCCCATGTTCTGCTGCTTGTAACACCAAATTGCTATCATCAAAACTGATACTACGACATTCAGCTGCCGCATCGATATTTAATCGCTTAAATAAGTGCGCCCAACTCGACCCTGCGCCTTGTGTATTTATGTGCTGCAATAGAGTGTGAGCGAGCAATTCTTGTGGTGCTGCCCAGTGAATATTCTGCCAACGATCTGGCGCTGCGACGATGTAATAAAATTCTTTTAGCCATATGTGGACCTTCAGCTTAGACCATTTTCCTATATCTTTACCGAAGCGTATCGCGATATCGACGCCACGCTCACCAATTTCAGCTAAATCCACACTGGCTTGAATTTGCAAATTAATCTCTGGATATTTTTGATAGAAATCATGCAGCCGTGGCAGCAACCAATAAGCGGCAAAGCTCGGCAACACGGATAGTCTGACCAGCTTCTTTTTCGAGACATGATGTTGTGTGATGCGAGCAATTCCTTCATTTAGTTGAGTCAGGCTAAGGCTGACCGTGTGGTGTAATTCGCGCCCAACGTCGGTTAGCTGAACACCATTTTGGCGCTCGAATAAGATTAAGCCTAACTGATCTTCCAGCGATTTAATTCTATGGCTCACTGCACTATGTGTGAGGTGTAGCTCATCGCCAGCCTGACGAAAATTTTGCAGACGTCCGGCCACTTCGAAGATACGCAAATCATTGAGGCCGGGAATTTTTTTCATGGTGATTTTGCAGTTCAAACTACGTGGTTAATTTTTCTCAACAGGCTGTTCAAAATTTGTCGCTAGTGAGCCATCGCATGGTCATTCATACTAAGGTTTTTAACTCAGAGGCGCAAGCGCATGAAACATTTCTATTCCGGCATGAACACAATGGCACTCACCTATTTTCAAACCAGGTTTAGTTTGCTTTTTTTCGTCATGGCTATATTCACACTCTCGCCTGTTGTGATGGCGCAAGAGCCTAGCCCGAGCAAGATTCTACATAAAGAGGCCAGATTACAAGATGTCACGAGTATAGACGGGCTGATGAAAGCCTATTACGAGGTCGTGTCTGGTGCGGCCAATACTCCGCGCGATATCGCCAGAGATAAATCCTTGCATCACCCCAATGCCCAGATATTTCCATTAGTACACGATAAAGAAGGAAAACCACAATTACTGGTTTTTAACGTTGAATCATTTCATCAGTGGAGTAAGCCTGTCTATGATGCTGGTTTCTACGAAACTGAAGTTAAACGCAAAATCAGTTCGTTTGGACGCACCTTCCATGTCTGGAGTACCTATGAAACGCGCAGCACACCGAACGGCCCGGTAACCGGTCGAGGGATCAATAATATTCAACTTTATTTCGATGGTACTCGCTATTGGATATTGTCCGAAACCTGGGATTCTGAGCGCCCCAATAATCCTATGTCTGAACCTTAAATACTTTAAGTGAACTAAAGACTTGCAAAGCGAATTGCCTAAGTCGCATGTCAACATATGTTGTCTGGCATATGTTAAAATTTTTTCGGAATTTCTATCATAAAAAATTAGGCGCTGTATGATCCGATCTGCCGACAAAGATGATTTCGATTTCATCTATGGCCTTTATATGCACCCCGATATCAACCCATTTTTATTGTATGAGTTGATGGATGAAAATAGTTTTAGACCTATCTTTGAAGGCCTGCTCGCGGATGCTGTGTTGTATGTCTTTAGTGCATCCGATGACAGCACCTCGCCGACTGGCATGTTCAAGTTAATTCAACTCAAACATCGCACTTCACATATTGCCTACTTGGGTGGCGTTGCTATTCATCCCAAATTCGCAGGCCAAGGTCATGGCGTTCGTATGATGCAAGAAATTATTGCGCTCGCTAAGTCTAAAGAAATAAAACGTCTTGAATTAAGTACTGGCGTGCACAATCTTCGCGCTGCTGCATTGTACGAAAAATGTGGATTTCAACGCGAAGGCATTTTGCGCCATTTCACTTACCTCAAAAGTGAAGATAGTTACATCGATGAAATTTTGATGTCCTATTTGTTCTAATAAGCACATTCCCCGAATCTGCTCTTTAAGCCCACAGCTTCGGCGACTCATCACAGAGTCAAGCCTGTGAATCTCAAGCTCAGCATAATGACATCTCAAAACTTTTTTTCAGGAGATGTTGATGAACAAACTTTGGCGTGATTTTCCTTACCTGAGCGTAGCACACAGCTATCTGATTTTTCGCTGGACTTTGGCTGGCCTATTTATGGCGCATGCAGTGCTACGCTTTACAGTGCCAGATTATTTCCATACTTTTGGAGACTATCTTGAAAAACGCAATGCAATACTGCCGTATGCCTTGCCCTACATCGCGACCGCAATAGAAATTGTCGGTGGTCTGCTATTGGTTTTCAATCGCATGGTGAAATGGGTGGCCTTGGGATTTTTTGCTATCAGTTTTGGTGGCATACTGACGATACATGCGCGCCTAGGTTGGTTCGTTGGCGAATGGGGTCAAGGTGGTTGTGAGTACAGCGTTGCCTTGTGCGTGATGTGCCTATTGTTGGCGGCAATGGATAGAGATAAAGAGAAAGAGAAACGAGAAGAACACGCATATGCGGACATCGCAAAAGCGCTCTGAATTTTGAGCTTAAATCAGAAAGATATTTAAACTCTAAATAAAAACAGGTGTCACAAAAGATTTGTGGCACCTGTTTTTATACTTTAGTTAAGACCACTAGTGTCCGGTTAAAAATCGAATAAATTCAATTGGTTAGCGGTGGGTGCTGTTTCAGAAATGTAGCCATCGGTC
>NZ_JBXARG010000020.1:0-103434 GCF_058808015.1 Undibacterium sp. GW821-FHT11H02
AAAGGCGACCACGCTGCCACTGCCCTTCGGGTTCCCAATTGTGCAAGACAAAAAATGGGAAAGCTTCGAAACTCGCTACGCTCAAACAACGAAGCTTTCTTTATCCATTTTCTGTCCCGCACAATTGGCAGTGTCAGAAGTGGAACAGCGTCAAAGTCAAAAGCAGCCCCAACATCAAAAAGCAGCCCCAACATCAAAACAAACAGTATCAACCGTATTGGCGCTCAGTTAAGCTCAAAAAATCGAGATGTCATCCCTGCGTAGGCAGGGATCCAGTGACGTTCGGCTTGTACGCCGCTGGATTCCCGCCTTCGCGGGAATGACGATACGTAGAATTAGCCGTTGATGGCGGTTGTTTTTGAATTTGCCTTTGACCTACCCCCGTTAGAGACGATGTAATTTGTGCGTCCCAGAAAATGGATAAGAAAGTGTTGTGTTTGAGCGTAGCGAGTTTCAACACTTTCCCATTTTTTGTGATGCAAAAATTATGCTGAAACGTAGCGTAAGCACCCGCAGGGCGAGTCTACGGTCGCCTTTTTTGGATTACCTTTTTTGGCGAAGCAAAAAAGGTGATTGGCTGTCGGGCCACACCCGACCTACAGGCTCAAAAATCACCACCATACTTCACCATACAACAAGAAAAAAGCCAACCAAAAACACAAGTACCGCGTGGGCACAAAACCCGTGCCCACCCTACGTCCCTTGTGGGCGATGAGCACATCAGAAAATAATTAAAAAACGCAAAAGTCCAGCAACTAATTTGCCAAAATTGAAGCACGCGACATAAGTGATTTAAGCATTGAACGGTAGTTTTGCGCTAGCCAATCCTGCGAAACTACTAGGAAACGATAGGATACTTAATGTAATTGGATTGACCTTGGAGTCGGAGTCGAAACTCAACCCGCCCCCTCAATCACCTCCTGCGCCACCCTCAATCTCTCCCGGCTATTACTCAAATGGGTACGCATAGCCGCCCGTGCAGCTTCAGGATCCTTGCGCAAAATCGCATTGAAAATATCCTCATGCTCATGCTGTACTCGTGCCAGATAAGCCGCCGGATCATCTCGATTTAATTGCGCTGTATTCAAGCGTGCACGAGGGATTAATGTATGTCCCAAATGCCCCAGCAGTTCCATAAAGTATTGATTGCCGGTGGCACGCGCTATCAATAAATGAAAACGTACGTCCGCTTCTACGGAGTGAGCGCCGCTCGCTACCGTGTCGCGCATTTGTTGTAGTACTTCGCGTAGTTCGGTGATTTGTAATTCTGTGCGACGCGTTGCGGCATGCCAGGCGGCTTCGGTTTCTAAGCTGATACGAACTTCTAACACATCCAATACATCTCTGACCGTGACGATGGAAGAATTTTGCAAGCCCAGATGATGTGAGGGCGCGAGTACAAAAGTGCCTATGCCGTGCCGCGTTTCTACCAGACCGGCTGCTTTTAATTGCGAAATCGCTTCACGAACTACCGTGCGGCTGACG
Organism: Undibacterium sp. GW821-FHT11H02; assembly: GCF_058808015.1. Taxonomy (NCBI): domain Bacteria; kingdom Pseudomonadati; phylum Pseudomonadota; class Betaproteobacteria; order Burkholderiales; family Oxalobacteraceae; genus Undibacterium; species Undibacterium sp. GW821-FHT11H02. Next base: position 1,486 of record NZ_JBXARG010000020.1, read on the forward strand.
CCATACACTTGCATGATTTCGGATTCTGTTGGCAGTTTTTCTGCGACTTTCAAATCATCACTTTTGATCCGCGTGGTCAGATGCTCGACCACCACACTAGCGAGATTGCGTGGTTTGCTGCGGACGGGGATGGGATGATCGTTAAGTGGATTGGTAGTCATGGCTGTGTTGATTTCAAAGTAGCAGAGCGTGTCAGAAGATACTCACAGTATATTTTTTGATTCGTGGTATCTCATATGATAACCGATAAGATAAATAAGTAGAAATCGGATATCTTGAAAATAATGCTCGTCTAAATACTATTCAAAACTCGTTTAAATGCCAGTTGTATGATGACTAAATCGAAATCCCATCCTTTGTTGCTTTAATCGGTCTGAGGTTTGGGATAGAGCCAGTTAAACAGCAAAGTGGCCAAGTCTGCCGCTAGGAATTGGGCTACGATAAAGCCCAAGGTATCGATAGGACGTATGCCCGCAAAAGTATCGCTCGCTGCGCGTGCCAAAGTGACCGCTGGATTGGCAAATGATGTCGAGGACGTGAACCAATACGCTGCCGTGATATAGGCTGCCACGGCAAACGGCGTGGTCGCCGGACGTGTGCGTGAAGTGCTGATGATGACGGCGATCAGGCCAAAGGTCGCAATAAATTCACTCCACCATTGTGCTGCGCCAGTGCGCACATGAGTCGAAGCAAAAAATACGGGCAAATCAAACATCGCATGCGCCGCCGCTACACCTGCGAAAGCGCCCACTACTTGCGCCAGGATATATGGCAGTATCAAGTTCGCTGGCAGATTTTTTTGCCAAGCTTCTGAGAGCGTGACCACTGGATTAAAATGTGCGCCCGATAAATTGGCAAACATCAAAATCAAAGCAATCAAACCTGCACCGGTGGCCAAAGTGTTTGCCAGCAAAGCCAGGGCCACATTTCCATTCGAATGATTTTGCGCCATGATGCCGGAACCCACCACGACGGCCAGTAAAAAGGCAGTGCCCAGAAATTCGGCAACCACGCGTTTGATGAAGTTATTTTCTGAAGACATAACAATTGAAATAATAAAGAAAGAGAAAAAGAATCAGGCCAAGGGAACGGTTTTGCGTGTGGATTTTTTCGCTGCAGTTTTGGCTGAAACCGAAGGCCCACAAGGGTTGCCGCCGCAACAGCTCTCAGTCAAAAATCCTAGCAAATTATTCATCGCATCAAAATTCGCCGAATAAATAATAAAACGCCCATCCTGACGCGCCACGATCAAGTCAGCGTGCGACAACTCTTTTAAATGAAACGATAGCGAAGATGCGGGCACTTTGAGTTGCTCGGCAATCTTACTGGCAGCAAGACCTTCGGGGCCGACCGTCACCAACAAGCGAAAAACTGCTAGGCGAGATTCTTGAGCCAGAGCGGCGAGGGCGGTAATGGCCGATTTGGTTTCCATGGATTGAATTGATGAGTTAATAAATTTCTATAATTCTAGAGATGTAGAATTATAGAAGCAAATCGCCAGTTTTATCCACATTCGTTTATTATTTTTGATTTGGCTTGTTGAATGTGGTTTGGGTGAGTCGAAAATTAGCTTATCGAAGCATGCTCATAGTTAAAGCCAAGCTCTTTCCAGCTAAGCTCTATCTTGTTTGCCACCAAAAAAGCGAACTCTCAAGTCATCCTGGTCACGAAAAAAATACGGTCTGACCCAATAGCTTCACCGCTCATCACAAATTCTTACGATTAAAAAAATGCACAGCTTAGATTGCTATCTCAGAGCGCATTGCTCTTTACTTTTGGAGATAGGAATATGAAAATCTTTACACTCATGTTAGCCGCCATTTTGGCGGGCAGTACTTTGTCCAGTACACAGTTCGCTTATGCGAGTAACTTATTAGACAGACCGGCGGTGAGCGAGCGGCAACTAGCTAAAAATAAAGCTGCCGCGATGAAAGTGTATGAAGAGGGATTGAGTCAGGGCAAATTCGAAGTTGCTTACACCAAGGATTTTGTTGGTCGTGGTGGTGGTACGGCGACTTTCACCCATGCAGATGGCATCAAAGAGGCAAAAGGCTGGCGTCAGGCATTCCCTGATTTAAAAGTGAATGTCGATCTGGTCGTAGCAGAAGGCGATTTAGTTTCGGTGCGTTGGACGGCACGCGGTACTAATAGCGGTACCGGTAACGGTATACCCGCTACCGGAAAATATGTGCAAACCAGTGGTACCACGGTGTTCCGTTTTGTGGATGGCGCAATTGCAGAAGAATGGACCGCTGGGGACGCCTTAGGTTTGATGAAGCAATTAGGTTTATTGCCCGCCCCCAATGCGAGTTCTGGCAGTAGCGCAGCGAAGTAAAGTGAGTCTATGGAAAAGCAGAGCCAAGTAAAGTTCCTATTATCGCCAATCATCATCATTGGTCTGGCCTGGACCTTGGTGGGACTTTTGCTCGGCACACAAGCCTGGGTCGCTCGCGCAGTACGTGGCGACCCCATCGCGTTGTTACATACATTAGCGATCTGGTTAGCCTGGTCTTATCTGTGGGCGCTACTCACACCATTGGCGCTAAGTCTGTTGCGGCGCTTTCCTTTTAGTAAGCCGCATATCGGTGCTCATTTGTTGATGCATTTGCTGGCCAGTATTGTGATCGCCAGTCTGGATCTTGCCGCCTATGCCTTAGTCGCGCCCTATGTTGGCGCGATGAGTGTGGGCATCAACTGGTGGGCAACATTTTCACAATTATTTGCTACCACGGTCTTACTAAATTTGCCCGTATATTGGTTGATCATCGCCATCGCTCAGGCGGTGCAAATGATAGCGCTGCATCGTGAGCGTGAGCGACGTGAGGCGGAATTAAGAGCGCAACTGAGCGAATTAAGTTTGCAAGCATTAAAAGCACAATTACAGCCACACTTTTTGTTTAATGCCCTCAATACCATCGCCGTGCTGATGCGTGAAGATGTGAATTTGGCGCATCAAGTATTGTTGCAATTAAGTCGTCTGCTACGTCGTGCATTAGAAAACACCTCAGGGCAACGCATCAGCTTAAGTGAAGAACTCGCTTTTTTAGAGATCTATCTGACTTTGGAGAAAACGCGATTTCAAGAGCGGTTGCATTATCAGATTGAAATTGCGGACGATGTAGGAGAGGTGCAGGTTCCTAGTTTCTTATTACAAACTCTAGTTGAAAACGCTGTGCGTCACGGTTTGGCGGAACGTCAAACCCAAGGGAAGATCATCATTGCTGCTCAGCGTGAAGCGCAGATGCTGCGGCTGACAATACAAGATAATGGCAAAGGACTTCCACAGTGGAATCCAATTTTGTCGAACCAAGATGGGATCGGTTTATCGAATACCAAAGCACGCTTGGCGCTTTTATACGGCGATCGTGCGCATTTTAATATTCAGAGCTTGCCACAAGGCGGTACTTTGGTCACGATATTGCTACCTATCTTGTTGACTAACGCAGGCGCAGAAAGCGAAGAGGCATCATGAGAGCGATCCGCACATTATTAGTCGATGATGAACCGATTGCCTTGCGCGGTCTGCAACAGGTTTTGCACAATGAAAATGATATTGAAATCATAGGGCAATGCGCAGACGGTGCGGCCGCGATAGCCAGCATTGCAGAATTACAGCCCGATCTGGTGTTCTTAGATATACAAATGCCTGAGTTAAGCGGCTTTGATGTGATCGCAGCGATCGGTCTGGAACGTATGCCTATGGTCATTTTTGTGACAGCCTATGATGCCTATGCGATACGCGCTTTTGAAGTTCACGCACTTGACTATGTACTAAAACCAGTTGATCCACAGCGCATGCAGCTAGCACTGCAGAAGGCCAGGCGGCAAATGCAGAACAGGCAGCAGCCGCAGCAAGTGAAGTCCGAAACAACGGCTGACATTGCTAGCCTTACCAATGCAATGCCAACGGTGTTGCGTGAGCAAATACAGCATGTATTGCAAGAACTAGGATGGATGCAGCCTCAACGCTGGTGTAAGCGATTGGCGATTAAGCACAATGGACGCGTAATCCTTATCAACATCAATGATGTCGATAAGATTGAGGCTGCTGGCAATTATGTCGAGATAGAAGTACACAGATCAGAGAGTAATAAAATTTATCTCTTACGTGAAAGCCTGAGCAGTCTGGAGCAAAGACTAGATCCAGCGCAATTTACCCGTATCGCCCGATCGTCTATCGTCAACATTAATTCGGTACAAGAGCTACAAAACATGTTCAACGGTGATTTTGTCGCGGTATTGAAAAATGGCAGCAAAGTCAACGGTAGCCGCCGTTACCGCGAGGCTTTGGATGCCTTGTTGAATTAATCTTTAAATTAATAGCTTTAGCGGGTTCTGGATAAGAAGGTGGTGTGAGTGGGGGCGTTTTTTATTGTAATGCAAATGGACAAAGTCGCTATATGGCTTTGGTGACAAGGCTGTGCCCAAATGAGATCGATTTAATCGTGTCCGACATGTTTTTCCTGCCACGCAGCAAACTCTAGTGGTCTGATACCAAAGCGAACCGCATTGCCCGCATGCAGAGTCTTGAATTCTGCAAGCGTTAATGCGATGAAGTGAGCTGTGTCGGCTTCTGCCACCGTTGCCGGCGTGTTGGCACGGATCGTTGTGTCAGTGACGACTTCATCGCTGCGAATGATAGCCGCAACCACCTCAGTCAATGCTTGCCGATAGCGTAGGCGAAAGATATCTGGCGGCATAAGATTTTGTTTAACTGCGACATATTGCTGACAAGAGCGTTCATATGCCCATACAAAAACATCGCGTAGAAGTTCGATGCGATTTAACTCATACACGCCTATCATGGCATCGATATAGGCCTGCTGTGGCACATCGATAAATGACAGGGGACATAAGTTATGGTGGATGAAAGGAATATTCGCGGCGAGTCGAGAGACGCGTTTATTCACGTCTTCAAAGGGTTGCAGATAGGGCAAATGCACCATCAGAAAAAAAGCCTGCTCGAATGGATCGAGAATCTCTGTCGCCATTTGAATAACGATGCCAAATAACTCTTGCAGCCTCTGCGGCAAAGCGACGGGTAAATATACGCTGCCGCCGATTTCCACCGCCCGGTTACGAAGTCGACCGCAAGCCGATGGATCTGGCATTAAGCCATCAGATAAAAATGCATGTAGTGCGATGATGGTGTCACTGCTCAGCTTTGCCTGTTCCGGGTCGCGTACCAAATATTCGATTGCTTCTTTGTGATTTAAGATCATCTGCGTTTCGGTGGCATTTTTGCCTTCTGCCGCCTGACCGAACTCAATTAACCGCTCCGTATCAAGACGGCTGTAAGTATTGCCTTCCAGTTGTGACGACGCCCACGATAAATCTATCAATAGTCGATTCAAAATGTCACGAGCAAAAGTACCTGCAGGAGTCTGATCAGCCGATGAGCGTCCTATCGTGTGCAATTGTTCGCTTAGCGCTTGCGGTAAATAAGCAGTCTGATTGGGGTGGTAAGCTTCGAGAAAATTTAGTTGATAAGTTACTGGCGAGCGTAAATGACGTGCTTGGCGCACATAGGCTTTGATCGCTTCGCCTTCAGGTGACGTCGGTACATAAATTTCGGACTGCACTTGATTAATTGCATGTACGTATGCTTGAGCTGATGCTTTAGTGATGCGAGGAGCGGATAGATAGCGCAATGCGCGGCTCTCACCGCGAGTGTGAATCCGGCCTTGTCCTATCAGCACGGCCAACCTGCGCTGCAAAGTTCGTCGTGTCAGCTGATTGCCGACGACTTGCAGAAGTGCTTCTATGCCAATACCCTGATCGTGTAAGGAAATAAGTTCGGCGAGCTGGTCTAACTCTTGAGCTAAGCCTGATTTGGGCATGATCTTCTCTACTTGTGGCTGGTTTTGTGATTATCGCGCCAAATGAAATGGCATGCAAATAAATTCGTGCCATTTTTTGTGACAAATATGTGTCGCGAAAGACATTGGCTCTATGATGCGTGATCTGAAGTCCTATAACAAATGAGAGTTGTTTTTTTAATTCTTAAAATCAGGTAATCCACCCGATAAGTTGCTTCAAATCTGCCAGCTCTCACCTTGTTTAGGTGAAATCCCCAAAGCCACTTCGATGGAAGGGGATTTTGCAGCCGTGTAGGTTGACATATCGTAAACGTATTTGTCCGTTAAACTTAATTTCAAAAGCTGGTATTCAGATCGCAGTTGGGCGTTTGAACGCAGTAAGCCTCGAAACATTAAATGTTCTTGCCAGATGCGCGATCCAATTTCAACACCTTGTAAATGAATACGCAATCCGTGAGCGGGCGATTGAATAAAGTAGCGCCGCATCGGTATTTCTTTCTCGTACTTAGAAACATCAGTAAAACCAAGCGCTTCAAGCGATGCGATCTGCGATTCAATTTCGCTTAGCGAATTTGCGCCAAGAGGAATATCAATCAAAGGCTTAGCGGAAAGCTCCACCATAGAAGTGCTGCCTATATGTTCTATACGCGTATTTGTAAACGAGAATATCGTTAAAAGATCCAGACATTTTCTCAAAAGCGCACGGCCATTCTTCTGAATAGGGACTGATCATGACGGTGGGTATCATGGCTAGATTATTTTTAAATTAATTCCTGCGAACGACACGTGGACAGGGTTTGCGAAGAAGCAGCTGCCTCGTCCCTGATCCATTGTGCAAATGCCTGAACACTCGCCCTCTGCGCATCTTGTTCGCGATACAGCAGCCAATGTGAATACGGATCGCGGCTGCGCACCGCGAGTGGACGTATGAGTTTCTTCTCTAATAAATCTTCGATTACCAATACATCCAGTCCTAAGCAAATACCGTGATGCGATTTTGCAGTGTCGATGGCTAAATGTTCGTGGCTATAAAACGGACCTTTCTTGGCGTGCGCGAGTAAGGCTTCTTGATCCTCATGATTGAGCGCTTGGAATTCGGTAGTGTGATTCAACCAGGCTTGCCAGCGTTCACCGACTACACCTGTTTCGCGATCGGGAGGTAAGGGTAGACGGAGTAAAGTGTGTTGGCGAAGTTGGTTGAGATCGCCGAGTTGGAGACGTGATGATTGACGAGCAGTTTTTTTTAGCACTTTGGCTGAGTGCAAAGTAGCCGGACTGCAAACTGGAAATAAGTAAGTTTCTTCCCATAATTTCTCCGCATGCAAGCTGGATTTTTTTGCGCTAGTGGAAGCTTGGTCGTAACCACCTTTGCCATAACGCAGTACCACGTCAATGCTGGTGTCTTTGATCAAATCATGGGTTTGATTCTCGGACGATAGCCGCAAATCGATGTCAGGATATCGCGCATGAAAACGGCTCAAACGCGGCACTAACCATTTCGCTGCGATGGACGGTGCGGCACTCACCACCAACACTGGATCGTCGTTGTCTAGTTTGCTGGCCTGCTCCAATGCCGATTGCAATTGCGTGAACGAAGCGCTCACTTGTTCGGATAATTGTCGTCCCTTCGCCGTGAGTTGTACCAAGCGATTTGAACGGATAAACAGCGCTGTACCCAGATAGTCTTCCAAGGCAGCGAGCTGATGACTAATTGCTGCTGGCGTGACCGAGAGCTCATGCGCCGCCAATTTAAAACTACCAAGGCGGGCAGCCGCTTCAAAGGCACGGATGGCGCCCAGTGGCGCGGATCGGATGTGAATAGATTTCGTCATGAGTTCAGTTTAGCAGAACTAATCCGAATCGCAAAAATCATCATTTGTCAGGCGGGTTAGCGGTACTTACACTGCGATCCCATTGATTCTTTATCCCAGCATTTTGGAGCAAGCTATGACAAGCATACAGACGCAATCCCAACCACGTCGTTTTCTATTTCTACTCGCCAGCAGCCGAGCACTAGGCAATACCGAACAACTAGCTCGCTATGCTGCCCAATTTTTGCCTGCCGAGCTTGAACAACAATGGATCAATCTGCACGACTACGATATGCCCGATTTTGTCGACCAAAGACATACGGGTGATGGCGAGTATCCGGTTCCACAAGGCGCAATGCGTGAATTACTCGATGCCACCTTGGCAGCGACGGATTTGGTATTCGTGACGCCTCTGTATTGGTACAGTTTGCCAGCCGCTGCCAAAAAATACCTCGATCATTGGTCGGGCTGGATGCGCGTACCTGGTTATGATTTCAAAGAAAAAATGCGAGGTCGTCGTTTGTGGAATATCACGGTGACCGCGGATGAAGACCAAGCCTATGCGCAAGCCTTGGTGGAAAGCCTGCGTTTAACGGCGGGGTATATGGAGATGCCATGGAACGGTAGTTTGATTGGCTATGGCAATCGTCCGGGTGAGGTGATGCAGGATGCGAGTGCGTTGGAACGCGCTGCGAATTATTTTGTCGATGCGTAGGGTGGGCACGGTCTCATCGTGCCCACGCGTTACGGTCGAAAAAGCTGAAATGTGCTAAGCGCATGGAGAGATTTTCGTTGATAAACCAAACAATCCGCGTGGGCACAAAAAGCGTGCCCACCCTTGTATCTACATGGATTACAGGGTCATGAACAGAAAAACCTTACGTATTGTGATCAATTTTCAGTTTTGCTAGCAGGTCGTCTAGTGTGATGAGATAGACACTAGATTTTTCCAAAATGAATATTGATTTGCCTCTGCAAGTTATTGCTGACGGCCGATCAATATTTGAAATCCTCATAGTCAATAGTGTTTTTGCTTTGTGGTCTGGAAGGAGTTGTATGAGACTTAGAGATGACGAGGCACCGTAACCTCCAGTTAATAATGCAAAATTTCTAAAGATTGCAAAATGATTCGCCCCTGAAACCGGCATCATCCAGTAATCGACGATGACTTTGTTCTCAATTTTGACCAAAGGGAAATCGGTATAGTAGTAAGCCCATGTGGTACTGTCGGAACTCACATTAAGCGCATAGCAATCGAAGATGTGATCTAGATTTTCCGTTGGTGAATATTCGAAGCATGATTCACCTTTCTCATTCCAAGCTTTAAGTCCGGAAGTACCGATTGGCTCTTCCCAACCATAATTTCCAAATACTCCTTCGTCAAAATAACTTGTCCAAATGGTGCCGTCCTTCGACGTTTGAACATCTTGAATGCCATCTCCTAGCAAAAGACTTCCAATAAAATCACCATGAATGTTGTAGATACGACCATTTTTATCGAAGTCCTTTTCCGAACGAAATTCTGATCGAGCACACGTTAGCAAATACTTGTTTTCGGGTAAAATTTGGATCGAATGAATGTTAAATTTTTCGTTTTCGATATGTAGAACTTGGTTTGTCTGACCAGATTTTAAGAGGTAGGCTACAAAATTTTGCCCACCTTTTGGCTGTGTAATTACGAACGACGCCATGTTTTTCTCTTCGCGTAAATTTAGCTCTTTCTTGGCGACCAGAAGTAAAGCGCTTTCTTCATCAATAGCATCGAACGAAACCAACTTTTCAAGATCGATTTCTGAATTTAAGTCTAAAATTTTTAGTGCTGTGATTTCGGCTGTTTTCATGAGACTAGAGAAGTTTTTTACGACAGTTGAGTTTGAGGGATGAAGCCACGTTTCATCTTGGATCGGTGGTCAATAGCGTTTGGTCAAACCAAACGTCCTCGAAGTTTTTATCGTCAATTAGAAAACGATATCCAACTGGCAAACTGAGGTATTCCTTTACTACAGGTAGGTAATCTTCGATGTGCTCGACATGGAGTGGCGAAAAGAAATTTTCGTCTTCCGACATTTCGCCACCGCACCAAACATACCAACCATTCGTGCCCTTCTTTGGCTCGATTCTCAGTCCATGAATCGGCTGTTGCCCCAAAGTGCTAAGAGCTAAACCCAGTTTCGAGCCACTTTTTGGTTCGAATGGTGTGACATTTGCCCATTCACATACTGTCTTTTCGCGAATAATTTTCATAAGTGATAGGTACAAATAAATCTTGAGTGTCCGCTATTTTAGTTCGTAGAGTGCGCACGGTCTCATTATGCCCACACGTTGTGGTCGAAAAAGGTGAAATGTGTTAAGCGCATTGGGAAGTTTTCGTCGATAAACCAAACAATCCGCGTGGGCACAAAAGCGTGCCCACCCTGCACGGCTCATATAATCCAGAATTTGCTTGACGGACGAGACAGTATCCACATGGCTTTAGATCACGCAAGAACATATTCGCTAATAATTTTATTGAATTTGACGACGTCAAAATTGCCTTTTATCTCAAAGCGAATTTTGCCAATTGGACTGATATATATTTCTAACTCACAATCGAGATCGAGTACTCCAGCTGTTTCCACAGAAAATGTTTGAATTTTGCTGTATGGAATAGAGGTGTAATCAACTTTTTTACCAGTAAAACCTTGAACGTTTGCTGCAATGATACGCTTGTTAGTAAAGACCAATTGGTCACGAACTGTCTGAAATACTTGAAGGACATTTTCACCTTCAATTAGAAATTCATGAATTGGTGGCAGTATCTTTGATGACTCAATAGGATTCAATTTGAAAATAACATTTTTTTGAAAATCAATCATTTTTAAACTTTCTTGGATTTGTGTTTGGCCGTTTGAATCTAAGCCACCTTTGTATCAATTGTGAATGATATTAGAGCCGTTGAACTATTGGTTCTTATAGTTTATTGGTGAGGCGATATTCGAAAATACTGTTATTAATTATTTTTGAATTTCGTGCGCAAGACTGGAGCCTTTTTGATACGAATATTTCCACGCATCAGATGCGATCTTCTTTACTTTAATCGCAGCAGAATTGGTGGCAGGCTCTACCGACTTCTTGAAATTTTCTGCCGCAATTTTTGTATCTGCCATAGTATTTACAAATCGGCTGCTAAATTCTGCTGCTGCAGCTTCAATTTTCTTCACTTGTTCTGGATGATTTTTTCTTGCGCAAATCAATTCAACAGTTACGGCTGCTCCTCCTACTATTAATCCAACTCCGATAATTACAGGTGCTGAGGCAACCACACTTGTTGTACCTAGAGTCCCTGCTATATACCCAGACGTGCCAGTTAATATGTATGCTCCACTACTGTGTGCGACTGCCGTGACTGTAAGACCACTAGCCGAGATGACAGCACCGGTTATTGCCAATGATCCAGCGACGGCAGTTAAGCTGGCTATTTTATTGCTTTGACTTGGAGCATATGAGCAAATCACTTCATTTTTTTGATTGGCTTCAACGTTACCAGCGATAAAAAATAACATAGTAAAAAAATATTTCATCCATCCAATCGTCGATAGTGATGAAAGAGGGTTTACGAATTCTTTAGTGAATTGATGAAATAACGATGTTAATGAATATTTTTTCATGGTATTTAAAAAAATTACTTAATTTTATTCACATCAAAATAATATCGTACTGCTCCTGATGAAACACATTCTCCACCTGCAGTGAAATCGGCTTACCAATGAAATCCCCTAGCATCGCCAAATGCTGTGACTCTTCTTCTAAAAACATATCGACCACGACTTGCGATGCCATGATGCGGAATTCTCTTGGGTTGAATTGTTTGGCTTCGCGTAGTAGTTCGCGCAGGATTTCGTAGCAGATGGTGCGGGCGGTTTTGACTTGGCCTTTGCCGCTGCAGGCCGGGCAGGGCTCGCATAGGACGTGTGCTAGTGATTCGCGCGTGCGTTTGCGGGTGACTTCGACTAAGCCTAATGCTGAGAATGTGGAGACTGAGAGTTTGGTGCGGTCGCGTGCTAAGGCTTTGTTGAGCTCTGCTAACACCGCGTCTTTGTGCTCCTGACTTTCCATGTCGATCAAGTCTAGGATGATGATGCCGCCTAAATTACGTAAGCGCAGTTGGCGCGCGATGGCGAGTGCAGCTTCTAGATTGGTCTTGAAAATCGTGTCGTCAAAATTGCGTCCTGCGACAAAGCTGCCGGTGTTGACGTCGATGGTGGTCATGGCTTCGGTTTGATCTATGATCAGGTAGCCACCGGATTTGAGATTGACGCGACGTCCTAGGGCGCGTTCGATTTCTTCTTCAACGCCATACAAATCAAATAAAGGTCGCTCGCCCGTGTAGTGCTGAAGTTTGGGAAGTACGGAGGGTGTATACGTGCGGCAAAAATCTTGCAGCATGATGAAATTTTCACGTGAATCGATTTGTATGCTGCTGGTTTCTTCATTGACGAAATCGCGTAAGACCCGTTGCGCTAAATTTAAATCCTGATGCAAGAGGCTGCACGGCGGTTTGGTCTTGGCGAGTTTGCTGATGGTGGACCAAGTGCGGCGCAGATATTCGATGTCGGCACGTAGGTCTTCTTCGGAGGCATCTTCGGCCATGGTGCGTACAATGAAACCGCCTTTTTCGTCTTCTAACATCAAGCCTTGCACTTTGGTGCGCAAGGCCTCGCGTTCTTCTTCGTTTTCTATACGTTGCGAGATACCGATATGGGAGTCTTGCGGTAAGTACACTAACATACGACCGGCAATGGAGATTTGTGTGGAGAGGCGTGCACCTTTGGTTCCTATCGGGTCTTTCACCACTTGTACGGTGACTGCCTGACCGTCATAAAGGAGTTTTTCAATGGGGGTCAGCGGCATATTGTTGGAAGTGCCTTCGTGACCTTGCGGGCGTGCATCCCAGATATCGGCCACGTGCAAAAACGCTGCGCGTTCTAATCCTATGTCGATAAAAGCTGATTGCATGCCGGGTAGAACGCGCACGACCTTACCCAAATAAATATTGCCGACCAAGCCGCGTGATAGCGTGCGTTCTATGTGCAATTCTTGTACTGCGCCCTGAAAAATCAGGGCGACGCGGGTTTCTTGCGGTGTGACGTTGATTAAAAGATTTTCGCTCATGGCTAGGTTTCTATCTATTTAAAAATTCAATTCTGTTTGAAGCGGTCTAGCAAATTCGTGGTCTCGTATAGAGGGAGTCCCATAATGCCGGAATAACTACCGCTGATATGCGTGATAAAACGCGCCGCCATGCCTTGTATGCCGTAGCCGCCGGCCTTGTCGTAAGGCTCGGCGCTGTCGCAATAAGCAGCGATTTGCGCGTCGCTTAATGGCGCAAAAGTCACTTTTGAGATTTGCGTGCATTGTAAAAGTTGGTGTTGATACTTGATCGCGATGCTGGTTAATACTTGATGCGTATTGCCAGCCAGTTTGCTCAGCATAGCAATCGCTTCGTCGCGATTGCCGGGTTTACCTAATATTTCTTGGTGGATAACCACCGTAGTGTCGGCGGCTAACACAGGGTGCGCGAACAAATGCCGGGCAACGACGGCATTCCACGCCGCCTGGGCTTTTTCTTGGGTGACGCGGGCGACATAGGCCTCGGGCAGCTCGCCCGGTAACACAATCTCAGAGACATCGGGTCCACGTGGCGGTGAGTCGCGCAGTAGCAGGACTTCAAAATCAATGCCAACCTGACGCAGCAATTCACGTCGACGTGGGCTTTTGGAGGCAAGATAAATTTTTTGGTGGTGCGGCATAACTAAAATCCTGATGCATGGCGCGGTCGCTACATTTTTAATACCCTTTATACCCGATGGTAAGGGTGATTCTGAGTAATCGACCAAGCGCGGTAGAGTTGTTCTGCGAATAATACACGCACCATGCCATGTGGCAAAGGAAAACGACGGGTGATCGTTACCATTTCAGTTGTTCCACAAAACTTCCCAGTTCCGTGGAAATACGCTGGCGATCTGCCGGATTCTTAAAAACAAAGAAATGCCCGCCTTGTTCGAAACTGACGAGGCGATTGGGAATATCAAGTGCCGTCAACTTGGCGGCGAGACTTTGCGCATCTTGATAGGCACACATTTCATCATCTTTCGCATGAAACAGGATTTGCGGTGGGCTGCTCCGATTTACCATAAGCAGCGGGGACAGTTGTTTGGTATCGCGCAAAGGCCCCACCACGCTGTTATACCAAGTATCTTTCGAGGGATCAAAACCACCAGACATATAGGCGGCTGCGCTGACTTTCGTATGATTGAGAACCGCCATCTGCGATGCTAAGGCGCCACCACTGGAAAAGCCGCCGACCATCAGTTTCTTAGGATTGATCTGTAATTCGCTACTATGCGCAATCGTCCAATCGATCGCACGTTCGGCATCGGCCAGCGCGTTCAGTGGTGTTCCGTCAAATCGCTGCGAAGTGCGATATTCGACTTGGACCACCACAAAGCCGCGATTTTGCAAGGCGCGACACAGCACTGGGCAGTAACTCCAGTGCCCCGTACTCCATGAACCGCCATGAAACCAAATAAAGACCGGGGCTTCTTTGCCTTCGCCTTTTGCAGGGAACACATGAAGTTGTAGATCGACGTCATCGACTGTTTGGTAAGTGTAGGCGACATGATCTTTCGGTGTTTGCATTTCTTGCTCATAGGCGGCGCGGAATTTTGTGATTTGCTCTGGGGCCACGCCGTTCTTTTCTGCGGTAAGAATTTGCGGCAAGACATTCTTGGCACCGTTGTCATCAATATGCTCCACCAGCAGTTTGCTCATGAAATGGGCTTTCACTTTGTGGCTGCCGATTGCAGTGTCTAGTGCGCTAAAGTTTGCACGTAACCAGCGGTTATCACCGCGCAGTAGCGCAGGATCTTGTTTCACCAGTCGCCCCGCGCTGTCGTGCAGCCAGGCTTGAATCAAGAGCTGGAAATTGCTTTGCTCAAGACTAGCTTCATCATTGAATTGGATGGACTTAATTGCATCGCGCTTCGGTTGCCAATTAGTAGCGACCGATTCACCAGTTTCTCGTTGATGAAAATAAGGATAATTGATCAAACCCGCCGCCCATTGCCACTGCACATTCCGTAGCGCGGCGGCGCGTTCGCTGGTGCTTAGTTTGGGAGAAATTGTACGTTCTTGGCTGCGGCGTCGCTCTGTCCAAATCTTGTTGAATTGCGCGGGTTTTTCATGAACTAAACGTATCATTCCGCGCATACTGAGATCATGCTGTTGATCGATCACAGCTACTTGCGCACGAGGCTGAGAGACTAGAAGCAAAGACAAGGAAAGCCCAAGTAATACCGGCAAACAGATAGAGCGAAACAGATGCATAAGGACACCCCGCAAGCAAAGACTGTTAAAAGAAATCGTGCGTGGTAAAGACGTTTGCTAGACCCTATGATACGGGTGATTTTGGGTAATCGACCAAGCGCGATATAGTTGTTCTGCTAATAATACACGCACCATGCCATGTGGCAAAGTTAAACTGGAAATACGGATCAAACCGTCGGCTTTTGCCTTGAATTCGGCATCTAAGCCGTCCGCGCCACCGATCACGAACACCACATCACGACCTTCTTGCTGCCAATCGGTCAGTTGTTTCGCGAGACCGACAGACGTTAAATCTTTGCCACGCTCGTCAAGTGCAATGATTTTGGCATTCTTGGGAATCACCGCTTCTATCTTTTCTTTTTCCAATGCCATCACGGTTTCGGCGGTTTTGCTGCCTGAGCGTTCAATCGGTTTGATTTCCTTGAGATGAATACGAGCTTCGGGCGGCATACGTTTGGCGTATTCCTGAAAGCCATTTTCTATCCAGGAGGGCATTTTGTGGCCAACAGCGGCGATGATGAGTTGCATGATGTTGAGGTCAGTATTTGGTCTAAGCCTGATTATACTTGCTAGGCTTACTTAGCTCAGATTCTTATTTCAATTGCCAATCTGTGTCTATAGAGCTTAATCCTTGAATGCACTTCGTAGTTACATCGCAGCACAGCTACCGTTCACATAGGAAATTCACCGTTCATCACGCCAAATTCCCATTCATATAGTCAGCGTGGCTTGTGCCATGGCCTTCTTTTATTCTATGAGCTAGTAGTGACCTTGCGCGACAGATCGCAGACGTTGCTTCATTTTTTTCGGCCAGGAGTGATCGACATGTTATCCATAAAAAATCTGAATAAAACTTATGCCAATGGCGTACATGCCATCAATCAAATTAGCTTGGACATTCCTAAAGGTTTGTTTGGCTTGCTCGGGCCGAATGGGGCGGGTAAATCGTCTTTAATGCGCACCATCGCGACCTTGCAAGATCCAGACAGCGGCAGCCTCCATTTTAATGGTGTCGATGTCTTGCAGAATAAAGATGCATTGCGACGTCAGTTGGGTTACTTGCCGCAAGATTTCGGTGTCTATCCGAAAGTAAGCGCAGTTGATTTGCTGAACCACTTTGCTGTGCTCAAGGGCTTAAGCAATCGTGCGGAACGTAAAGAGATGGTGGAA
Organism: Undibacterium sp. GW821-FHT11H02; assembly: GCF_058808015.1. Taxonomy (NCBI): domain Bacteria; kingdom Pseudomonadati; phylum Pseudomonadota; class Betaproteobacteria; order Burkholderiales; family Oxalobacteraceae; genus Undibacterium; species Undibacterium sp. GW821-FHT11H02. Next base: position 17,651 of record NZ_JBXARG010000020.1, read on the forward strand.
GCCTTGTTACAGATGACGAATCTGTGGGAAGCGCGTAAGCGTGGTGTGGGGACCTACTCGGGCGGCATGCGTCAACGCTTTGGCATTGCGCAAGCCTTGCTCGGTGCGCCAAAATTGGTGATCGTCGATGAACCAACCGCGGGGCTTGATCCCGATGAGCGCAATCGCTTTCTCAACCTCTTGTCAAAAATTGGCGAAGAGGTCGTGGTGATTTTATCGACGCATATCGTGGCCGATGTGACGGATCTTTGTCCGCGCATGGCGATGATAGGTAAAGGCCAGGTGCTAGTGAATGGAGAGCCGAAGAGCGCGATTGCTGAACTGAATAATCTGGTGTGGCGTCGTAGCGTGAGTGAAGCCGCTTTAGCCGACTTTGAAAAACGTTTTACGGTGTTGTCGACCCGCTTGGTCGGTGGCAAGCCCGTCATTAATATTTTCTCTGACACCCAGCCTGATGATGGCTTCATTCAGGTCGAGCCTGATTTAGAAGATGTCTATTTCCTGCAATTGCGCAGTATGCAAACGCGTTTAGCGGCTTAAATCAAAATTGGGGAGTTTATTATGTGGTTTGAATTCTTTCAGTTTGACCTGCGCTATCAACTGCGCCAATGGATGTTGTGGATCACGACCGTACCCATGATGGTCATTGCGTTTGTCAGCGCTGGCAGCGATGGTGCGCGCATAGGCGGAGCGATCGGAAATATCCATTTGAATGCGCCAGTGGTCATTGCGAATCAACTGGGTATTCTGAGTATTGTTGCGATGTTCTTGGTGACGGTATTTATTGCCGGTACCGTGCTACGTGATCAGGAGGTGGGTATCGCCGATCTATTGTTTGCGACACCGATGCGTAAATTTGATTACCTGCTCGGTCGCTTCTTGGCGGGTTTCTTAGTTTGCCTCGTGATTTTTGCTTTGGTAGTGCTGGCGATGTTAATCGGTTCGACCATGTCTTATATCGACCCTGAACGTTTGAGCGAATTTAGTGTAGCACCGTATCTTTGGAGCTTCTTTGTCTTCATCGTGCCGAACTTGTTATTCGTGTCTGCCTTGTTGATGTTGTTGGCTGCGACGACGCGTTCGCTGATTTTGGTGTATGTCGGTGTGTTGGCTTTTATGGTGTTGTGGGCAGTAGCAGGGGCTTTGCGTAGTTTTCCCGGTGCGGAAAATGTAGCGGTCATGCTCGACCCGTTTGGTGTGCGCGCATTGGCTGAAATGACCAAGTATTTTACGAGCGAAGAATCGAATAATCTGCTTCCTAGCTTTAGCGGCATCTTGTTGTTCAATCGTGTGTTGTGGTCGTGCGTCTCTTTAGCCTTGTTTGCAGCGACGGTGGCTTTCTTCAAGCCGCAACGATTGGGAACGGGTAGTGCATGGTTCGGCAAATTATGGTTTGCCAAAAAGACGAAGGAAAAGCCTATCCTAGCTGCTAAGGTTTTGCCACAATTCACGCCAAAATTTGACCTGTCAGTAGCATGGGCACAATGTTGGAGTGAGATGCGCTTCGACACCAAGGGCGTATTGAAGAGTATTCCCTTTCTCGTGATGTTGTTACTGGCCTTGGCCAACTTTATCGCAAACTACATGATAGGCGGCGCGCTAATGGACAGTGTTCCTTATGCCTTGACCCGTTTAATGTTGGAAGAATTGGCGGGGGCGATCAACTTTGTGTTGGCCATTATTTTGCTGTTCTACAGTGGTGAGCTGGTTTTTAAAGAACGACAAGCCAAGATTGCCGATTTGCGTAATGCCATGCCCGTGCCGAATTGGGTGCCTATGGTGGCAAAAAGTGGCGCCTTGATTGCTGTGGTTTTTAGCTTTCTATTTGCCGGCGTGCTCTTAGCCATCGCTATTCAGAGTTTGCGAGGCGGCGCAGCTATCGAGTTGGGTCTGTATGTGCAAGGTACAGCCATCAATGCCATGTATTTCATCTTTATTGGCTTAGCCATGCTGGCGCTGCAAGTGCTCGCCAATAATAAATATGTCGGCTATGTATTGGGTTTGGGCTTGTTGATGTTGAGTAGTGCCTTGAACAGTCTCGATATCAATCTGCGTCTTTTGGATTTCGCTTCTTTGCCGCCTTTGCAGTATTCCGATTTGAATGGCTATGGTCATTTTCTGATTGGATGGATGTGGTTCGCCGTGTATTGGAGTGCCTTCACACTGGTTTTGTTGTTCCTTGCTCAAGCTTTTTGGGTGCGTACCTCCAGCCAAAACTGGCGGGCGAGATTGGTATCTGGTTCACGCGCTCTGTTTTCATTGCGAGGTGGTGTGGGCATCGGTATGTTCGCAAGTGTGACGGTTTTCGTCGCCACTGGCGCTTGGATCTATCACAACACGACGCAATTGAATCGCTACGAATCGAAAAGTGCAGAGCTTGATCGTCAGGCTGATTACGAGAAAAAATTCCGCAAATATCTTAGCGTAGCGCACCCTAGTATCACTGCAGTGAAAGCCGATGTAGACATTTTTCCGTATGAGCGAAAAGTGACGATTCAGGCGCAATACGTGATGCAAAACAAAGGTCAGAGCGATGTCGAATTATTGCAATTGAAAACGGATCTTGATGCGCAAACGAGTTTTCAGAATCTGCCGGCACATCAAGTGGTTGTCGATGATAAGCGTCATGGCTACAAGGTACTGAAGTTGAGTCAAGCCATCAAGCCTGGGGCGAGTTTAGCCTTGCAATTTAAAGTCGATGTGGTTCGTCGTGGTTTTACCAATAGTGGCGCGGCTGATCCCATTAATGAGAATGGTACTTTGTTTGCATTCGAAAATTTCTTCCCGCGTATCGGCTATGATCAATCCGGGGAAATCGAAGACAAAGCCGAACGTCGCGAACGCGGCTTGGGCGCGCAAGCTGGCGTGCCAAAATTGGAAGATCAGCAAGCGAAAAATTACATGTTCTGGAAGCTATGGGGATTTGATGCTGACCTGATGGATTTTGAAACCACGGTATCGACTAGCGCAGATCAAGTCGCGATTGCGCCCGGTGATTTGCAAGGATCGTGGGAAAAGAATGGTCGACGTTACTTCCATTACAAAATGGACAAACCGATTTCTCCTTTCTTTTCCTATCAATCGGGTAAATGGGAAGTGAAGAAAGCTGATTGGAAAGGCGTACTGATTGAAATCTATTACGATAAAAAACATCCCTACAATATCGATAGTATGGTCAGTGGTGCGCAAGCAGGTTTGGAATACTTGAGTTCGAATTTTGGTGCGTATCCACATAAACAAGTGCGCATCTTAGAGATTCCCTTGTACCAAACTTATGCGCGTAGTTTTCCCAATACCATTCCTTTCTCAGAAGCTCTGGGTTTCATCAACGATTTACGTGATAAGAATTCGGTGGATCACGTGTTCTATGTCACTGCCCACGAAATTGCTCATCAATGGTGGGGGGATCAGGCTATCGCTGCCAACGTGCAGGGTAGTGGCATGGTGACAGAAAGCTTGGCGGAATATTCAGCCTTGATGGCAACGGAAAAGCAGTTCGGTGCAGAAAAAACGCGTCATATTCTTCGTTCAGATTTGAACAAATATTTGAGCGGACGCGGCAAGGAACTGAAAGAGGAACAGCCTTTGTTCAAAAACGAAGGCCAGATCTATCTGCAATATCGTAAAGGCAGCATGATCATGTATCGTCTGCGCGAAGAAATTGGTGAGGCTGCGGTCAATCGTGCATTAGCAAAGTTCATGGATGCTTACCGTTATCAGACACGTCCCTATCCAACTAGCGCCGATGTGATTCGCTACATCCGCGAGGAGACACCTGCGGACAAGCAAGAGTTGATTACGGATATGTTTGAACGCATCGTTCTGTACGATAACCGTGTGCTCGATGCCAGCGCTAAGCAAAGAGCTGATGGTCAGTGGGATGTGACGATGAAAGTCCAACTGGCGAAACTGGAAGCGGATAGCAAAGGGAAAGAAAAAGCACGTGCTTACGATGAAGCGATTGATGTTGCTGTTTTCTCCCGTAAGGAGGGGGCGCCAGAACGTGAAGAACGTGTGCTGTTACGCGAAAAACGTCAGTTGCCTAGTGGTGAATCTGTCTTGACTTTCACGGTTAAGGACAAACCATATGACGTGGGTGTTGATCCTTATCATTTGCTGATTGATAGAAAGACCGAGGACAATCGTAAGGTGGTTAGGTTTTAACTAGATATGACAAAATAAGTAAGAGCAGGGTGGCAAATTATTTTGTCGCTCCCTTCTCCCGCAAGCGGCGAGTTGGAAATGCGGGGGCGGGGAGTCAAAGCATGCTTTGACGGGCGTTCAGATTCGGATGATATTTTTCAACGCACAAATATTTAAAAATTCGCCCTGTTTAGTGGTATTCAAACACTTTGCTGTCGCTGAACTACCCTCACCCTAGCCCTCTCCCGCTTGCGGGAGAGGGGACTTGCGTAAGTAACTGTATAAAAGACTCGTCACATTATAAATGCGAAACAATCACGAAATTTCTACAGCCGATTAGCTTGTTTAAACTCAGCAGCACGACGGCGCGACATGCTGACTTTGAGATCGCCTTTTAATGTGAGCGTCATACCACCAGACGTATTGGTGACCATGTTTTCCACAAAAGCCATGTTGACGATTTGGCTGCGGCTGACGCGTAGGAATTTACTGGCGTCGAGTCGGGCTTCTAATTGATTCAATGAGCGCAGCATTAATGGTCGTTGTTGATCGAAATAGACACGAGTGTAATTGCCCTCTGATTCGAATAAAGCGATTTGATCTAAAGCGACAAACCAGCAGCGCTCACCATCTTTGATAAATACTTTTCCATCGGATGCTAAGCTTGTTTGCTCGTCACCCGACTTAATTTTAAGCATCGCTTTCTGCACGGCTTGTGCGAAGCGCGCTGGCTCTATCGGTTTGAGTAAATAATCGAGAGCGCTGACGTCAAATGCACGAAGCGCGTATTGATCAAATGCGGTTGTGAAGATAACTTCAGGAGTGTCATCTAAACTTTGTAATAAATCAAAGCCTGTTCCACCGGGCATCTGTATGTCTAAGAAAATCAAATCGGGCTCCGTTTTGCGGATTAATTCTTGTGCCTCGACGATGTTGGCTGCTTCTGCCACCACTTCTAATTCCGCGTGTTGCTTGAGCAAGCGCTTCAATTCTTCACGAGCCAAGCGTTCGTCGTCGATGATCATGACCTTCATACAGTAGCCTTTCTGTCGAATTGCGTGTCGTCAGGTAAGTAAATGCGCGCCTTGACGCGATCGTCCTCTTCAAAAAGCTCACATGAGGCTAGTTCGCCGAACAGTAGAGATAATCGTTTTCTCGCGTTTTGTAGTCCTAGCTGTGTGGATTCGCTGCTGGTGCTGAGTTTGCCTTGATTGGCAACGATGATTTCGACGCCAGTGGGAATACGTCTGGCGAGTAATTGGACTTCACACGGTGCCATACTGGCTTCGACACCATGTTTGATCGCGTTTTCTACCAAGGTTTGTAAAATCATTGGCGGTAAAGCCAAGTTCTCCAACGAGGTGTCGATTTGCAAGGAAAACTGTAAGCGCTCTTCGAAGCGCAATTTTTCCATGGAGAGGTAGGCTTCTACAGCTTTGATTTCATCTGCTAGTTTGACTGTTTGTGCTTGGCCAGCAGTTAAGCTGTGGCGCATCATGCCGGCTAGTTGTCCGATCGCATGGGCTGCTGCTTGTTGATCTTGGAATACCAAAGCACGAATAGTGTTTAGGCTATTAAAGAAAAAATGCGGGTTCACTTGTGCCTGCAAAGCTCGCAATTCTGCATCTTTGACGTTGAGCTCAAGTTGGAGTTTTTCCAATTCAAACTGGACCAGTTTACGCTGGGAATGGGCAATCGCGTAGCATAAAGTCCAAACCAAAAAAACCACGAACCATAAGAAAATCAGGAGCGAAGTCAGTAACCACCAGGCTTCGTCGCCTTTAAAAATATCGCCGTCTCTGAAGAACCAGTCGGCAAAGATCACCACGCCAAATTGGATGATGGAAATAAGTAGCAGTCCAAAAAAAATTTTCGCGATCGGAAAGGCTTCTTTGCGCACAAACCATCGTTTCTTTTTCAGATAGGCACGCCATTGATGCGACAGCAGAAAACCTACGAAGGCGCAGAATAATTTAGCGACGGTAAAGGAAATGAAGTTGTCGCCTTTGTTGGCGGACGTGGTCAATATCATGAAGACACAAAACACGGTCCAGCCTATGGCTTGCGCCAGCCAATAGTTGCGCGATGAGCCGCTAAACATGCTTTGCTCAGCAATCGTCATCGCAATTGCATTGGTTCTAGCATTAGTTTGTGATGTTTCCATAGGGCTCGTGCAAGCTGGCTTGATGCTGTGATCGCTCACCATTAGGCATTTTCAGCAAGCGGTAAATATGTGTTGATGATCCATGAAAAATGGGGAATAACCGCGATGATTATTCCCCGTTCTCTACAAGATTTCTTGCAATGACAATTACTCAGCAGTTTTACGACGCGTAGTTGCTTTCTTAGCAGCCGCTTCTTTCGATGACGCAGCAGCAGTCTTAGTCGATGCCACCTTGACACGAGCACCGGTAGGGATCTTCGCTGCACGTGGTTTCTTCACTGCGGCATCACCCGTCGCAGAGGCACGTGGCTTAGTTACTGCTTTACGTGCAGGCTTGTCACCAGCTAACTCAGCCGCTACTTTGCTGACGCGTGGTTTGCGTGCAGGTTTTTTCTCATCTTCCAAAGTCGTTTGTATTGCCATCATATCTGGCGTCACTTCAACAGGTGCTGCTTTCGAGCGTGAGCGTTTTGGTTTCTCTTCGTCCATAGGACCCGCAGTCATTTTCGAGGTACGCTTCGCTGCGCCCATTTTGACTTCTTTGCCGCCCCACAGCTCTTCTAAACGGTAATAAGCGCGGATCGCAGGTTGCATGATGTGAACAACCATATCGCCCAAATCGACCAGTACCCACTCACCCGTACCTTCGCCTTCCATGCCGACGATATTGCCGCCGTTTTCTTTGACCTTATCACGCACTGCCGCAGCGAGTGCTTTGGTTTGGCGGTTAGAAGTACCAGAGACCACGCAAACGCGATCAAACAGGCTGGTGATTTCGGTGGTGTCGAAGATTTGTATGTCTTGACCTTTAACGTCTTCTAATGCGTCGAAGACCAAAGTTTGCAGTTTTTTAATATCCATAATTGCCTATCTATCTGAATTTTTTTGAATCTCGGTGTGAAGCTAAATAATGATGCTAATAAAGCCGAACCAATTAATCGTAAATTTGTTGCTTTTGAAGGTAGTCTAACACCTTGCGTGGAATTAGCGAGGTGGTTTCCCTGGTTTGCCCTTGTTGCTGCAATTCGTTGCGAATTCGTGTTGCAGAAATATCCCAAGCCAGATCAGTTTCTAGCCAGGTTTTGCCAAAAGAGCATTGCTTAAGATCTTCAATAGCGCCATTTGCTTGCTGCCAGAGCGCGGCAAATTCGCTGGGTAATGTGTCGAGTTGCAAGCTGTAGCCAGGTCTTGCGGCAACGACGATATGTGCCAATTTAAAAATTTGTTGCCAGTTTTTCCACGTTGCGAAATTGTGAAATTGGTCGGCACCAATTAGCAAAATAAGCGCGATCTCCTCATTTGACTGAGCATTACCCCATTGAGATCGCATGTTAGTTAAAGTATCGACCGTGTAGCTGGGTATCTGCGCAGCGGCACGTTCTATCTCTTGTTGGTCTATGCTGTAGGGCACAGATAATTGCTCATCAAATGCCAATTCCAACATCTTTATTCTTTGTTCGGCGCTTGCTTTTAAACCCGCTTTTTGCCAAGGTTGGCCAGCTGGAACTAAGCGCACTTCGTCGACCTTGAGCAGCTTTGCAAAATGCTGCACCAGTGCGACATGTCCGTTATGGACGGGATCAAAACTACCGCCAAAGACCAACACCGAGCGTTGGATCCTTGTTGCTGCTGCAGAATCGGAAGGAGCGGATTTTACACCCATTCCTTGTGCACCAAAAAGTCAGTCGCCAATTTGGCTTCTGCACTACCTGCTTCAGGCTTCCAGTCGTAGCGCCATTTGACGATCGGTGGCATGGACATTAAGATCGATTCAGTACGACCACCGGATTGCAGGCCAAATAAAGTGCCGCGATCAAATACCAGATTGAATTCTACATAGCGGCCACGACGGTAGGCCTGGAAGTCGCGCTCGGTTTCGCCATAAGCGAGATCTTTGCGGCGTTCGAGAATAGGGCGGTAGGCTTTGACAAAACTATCACCAACACTCTTAGTCATCGCAAAACTTTGCTCAAACGATTGCTCATTAAAATCATCAAAGAAAATGCCACCCACGCCGCGCGCTTCTTTGCGATGTTTGAGATAAAAATACTCGTCACACCATTTTTTAAAACGTGGGTGCAAATCGGCACCAAATGGCGTTAAGGCATCTTTGCAGGTTTGATGAAAGTGCTTAGCATCTTCTTCAAAACCGTAATACGGCGTCAGATCCATGCCGCCGCCAAACCACCAAACGGGATCTTTGCCCTCGGCGTAGGTAGTGAAAAAGCGCACATTCATGTGAACAGTCGGCGCATAAGGATTGCGTGGATGCAGTACCAAAGAGACACCCATTGCTTCCCACTGACGACCCGCCAATTCTGGACGGCTTGCAGCAGCTGATGGCGGTAAGTTTTTCCCCATGACATGGGAAAAATTCACACCACCACGCTCAAATACAGTGCCTTCTTCAATCACACGTGAAATCCCGCCACCACCTTCCGGGCGTTCCCAGCTATCGGTAATAAAACGGCAGCCATCGACTTCCTCCATAGCCGCAACGATGGAAGCTTGTAAGCCTAGTAAATACTCTTTAACGGAATTAGCGTCGGTCATGATTAATGAAATTCTTTAAACCTCTCAACACAGAGGCACAGAGATGAGGAGGAAAAGCAAAAGAGAGTGTCCTTGATTGCTTTGTTTTTCTCTTGTCGTTCCTCTGTGTCTCTGTGTCTCTGTGTTGAGAGGTTTTAATTTAGATGTTTGTGATCAGTGCTTAGACTCAATGCTTGCGATTCAGTGCACGCCAGCCAATATCTTTACGATATTGCGCGCCTTTAAATTGGATTTTTTCAACCACATCGTAAGCATGCTTTTGTGCTGTTTTGACCGAATCACCCAAGCCGACCACGCATAAAACGCGACCACCCGTTACGCTGAGTTTGCCGCCATTGAGTGCAGTGCCTGCGTGGAATGTGATGCAATCGGCGGTTTCTGCTGGGATGCCCGTGATGTCCGCACCTTTTTCCGGCGAGTCTGGGTAGCCAGCTGCTGCCATCACGACGCCCATCGCTGTGCGTCTATCCCACTCTAGTTCTATCGTATCCAGCGTGCCGTTGACTGCGTGTTCCATGACAGTGACTAAATCCGTTTTCAGGCGGGACATAATTGGCTGCGTTTCTGGGTCGCCCATACGGCAATTAAATTCAAGAGTTTTAGGATTACCCTGATCATCAATCATCAAACCCGCATACAAGAAACCAGTGAACACGATGCCATCTTTCGCCATACCTTGGACGGTGGGCTGTATGATTTCGCGCATGACACGTGCATGTAATTGTGGTGTCACGATAGGTGCAGGGGAGTAAGCGCCCATGCCGCCTGTGTTCGGACCCTGGTCATCGTCGAGTAAGCGTTTGTGATCTTGGCTGGTCGCTAAAGGCAAAATGTTTTTACCATCGACCATGACGATGAAACTGGCTTCTTCACCTGCTAAAAACTCTTCAATCACGACGCGGGCACCCGCATCGCCCAGCTTATTGTCGGACAACATCATATCGACTGCAGCATGCGCTTCTTCGGCTGTCATCGCAACGACAACGCCTTTGCCTGCCGCCAGGCCATCGGCCTTGATGACGATAGGTGCGCCTTTTTGATTTAAGTAGTCGTGAGCAGATTGCAGATCAGAGAAAGTTTGGTATTCCGCCGTTGGAATGTGGTGGCGATGCATGAAGGCTTTGGCGAAATCTTTGGAGCTTTCTAATTGTGCGGCTTCTTTGCTCGGGCCAAAAATTTTTAAGCCTTTGTCACGGAAGGTATTTACGATGCCAGCTGCCAATGGTACTTCTGGACCGACTACCGTAATGCCTATGTGTTCTTGAATAGCAAATTCTGCTAATGCATGTGGATCACTGATATTGATATTCTTGAGATTTTTGTCCAATTCCGTACCACCATTGCCTGGCGCTACAAACACGGTTTGTACACGTTCTGATTGTGCTAATTTCCATGCCAACGCATGTTCACGCCCACCGGAGCCGACTACGAGAATTTTCATTTTTTTACTCTTGAACTTAAGTGTCAATTGATCTTGATTTGCTATGCCATTTTCAGGCAATACAAAATTGCTAAAGTCTTGGCCTTAGTCTTCTAGGATGGCGTTGGTGAAAACCTCTTGTACGTCATCGAGGTTTTCTAATGCATCAATAATCTTTTGCATCTTGATCGCATCGTCACCTGTGAATACGGTTTCGGTCTGAGGCTTCATCACAACTTCCGCAACTTCTGGTTTAAAGCCTGCTTTTTCTAAGGCATCTTTAAGCGCTGATAAATCGTGTGGTGGACAAGTGACTTCAATACCGCCTTCGTCGTCGGTAATCACATCGTCAGCACCCGCTTCTAAAGCTGCTTCCATCAAGGCATCTTCATTTGTGCCCGGTGCGAAAAACATTTGACCGCAGTGGGTGAACAAAAACGCTACTGAGCCTTCTGTCCCCATATTGCCGCCAAATTTACTGAAAGCATGACGCACCTCAGCCACCGTACGCACACGGTTATCAGTCATGCAGTCAACGATAATTGCTGCGCCACCTATGCCATAGCCTTCGTAGCGAATTTCTTCATAGTTGGCACCTTCCAAAGTACCGGCACCGCGTTGTATCGCTCGCGTGACGTTCTCTTTTGGCATGTTCGCGTCAGCTGCTTTATCGACGGCCAAACGTAAGCGCGGGTTGGAGTTGACGTCCTCACCACCCATGCGCGCTGCTACCGTGATTTCTTTAATCAAGCGCGTCCAGATCTTGCCGCGCTTAGCGTCTGTGGCTGCTTTTTTATGCTTAATGTTGGCCCATTTACTATGTCCTGCCATGATTGCTCTTTCTAAAATTGGCAATACTTTGCATTGATTGATGCTTATTTACGGCAATTTTTATCATTCGCTAACAATTCAGACATGTCGCGATGGAAACTTTGCAAAGGATTGGTTTTATAATGAAGACCGCTATTCTAACATAGAGCACTTAGGCAAAACCGTCCCTGACTTTGTCGGACAGCGAGGATAAGCTAAGTTTTCGATGTAGATCTGAATAATTATCTCTTTTTACTCATTTTAAACTCGGGCAAATCATGTCAAAACCCCTCTTAGTCGCGAAGTCTATTGCGAAAAATCAAACTTTTGATCTTCATTTGCTTTCTGATTGGGCGAATCGTCATGGTTGCATTACTGGCGCAACCGGCACCGGTAAAACCGTTACTCTGCAAGTCTTGGCGCAGTCTTTTTCTGATATTGGTGTACCGGTGTTTATGGCCGACGTCAAAGGTGATTTGTCCGGCATGTCTCAGGCAGGGCAATTGTCGCCTAAGATGCAGCAACGCTTAGACATGTTGGCGGTAGCCGCACCAGCCTGGCAAGCTTGTCCTGTGACCTTTTGGGACGTCTTCGGTAAGCAAGGTCATCCGGTGCGTGCGACTATCTCTGATCTCGGTCCTCTGCTGTTAGGCCGTATGTTGAATCTAAATGAAACCCAAGAGGGCGTGTTGCAATTGGCGTTTAAGATCGCCGATGACAATGGCATGTTGTTGTTGGATGTTAAAGACTTACGTGCCATGTTGCAGTACCTGGGTGATAACGCATCGGAATTTCAAACCGAATACGGCAATATTTCAGCTGCCAGCATAGGTGCGATACAACGCGCTTTACTAGCAATGGCCGAACAAGGTGGCGAAGAATTTTTCGGCGAGCCTATGTTGAATCTTGACGACATGATGCAAACCGATACTAGCGGTAAAGGGTTTATCAATATCTTGGCGGCTGATCAGCTCTTGCAATCACCGCGGTTGTATTCAACATTTTTGTTATGGATGCTGTCCGAGTTGTATGAGAACCTGCCGGAAGTAGGTGACGTTGAGCAGCCTAAGATGGTGTTTTTCTTCGACGAAGCGCATCTCTTATTCGATGAAGCACCCAAAGTATTGCTACAAAAAATCGAGCAAGTGGTGCGCCTGATACGTTCTAAAGGTGTGGGTGTGTATTTCGTGACGCAGAACCCGCTTGATATTCCCGATACGGTATTGGGACAATTGGGCAATCGCGTACAACACGCTTTGCGTGCTTACACACCACGTGATCAGAAAGCCGTGCAGGCAGCCGCCGAAACCTTCCGGCCAAATCCTGAATTAGATACCGCAGCGGTGATCAGCGAATTAGGTGTGGGCGAGGCCTTGATTTCTTTCTTAGATGAAAAGGGGCGTCCTAACATAGTTCAACGCGGATTTATCGTACCACCCGCATCACAAATTGGTGCGATCACACCAGAACAAAGAAAAGCCATCATGGCGAGTTCTATCGTCGCAGGTGTGTACGAGAAAGCGATTGATCGTGAATCTGCTTACGAAAAAATTAAAGGACGTGTAAATCAAAATTCGGAACCAGCGAGCTCAACTACGCCACCAGTCGCAAATGACAATGAAGCTTGGGGGCGTGGCTCACATTCAACACAGCCAGCTTCGCAACCGCAACCCCAGCAACCGGCGCCGCAAGAATCTGAGGGCGGCGGTATTGCCGGGGCTTTAGGTGGAATGTTTGGAAATTTATTTGGTGGATCTGGCATACGTCGTCGTGATAATGTGGCTGAGACTATGGTGAAGTCAGCTGTGCGCACTATAGGCTCACAAGTGGGGCGTGAGATTATTCGTGGGGTGTTGGGGTCAATTATGAAGAAGCGCTAATTTTTAACTTGCTAATGTAAGTTGGTGCTGTTTGGGGAGTGATAGGTTCGGCGATAATGTGATGTTCGCATGCTTGGCGTTTGCAGGTCGGGTGTGGCCCGACAGCCAATTACCTTTTTTGCTTCGCCAAAAAAGGTAATCCAAAAAAGGCGACCGTAGACTCGCCCCTACGGGGTGCTTACGCTACGCTTCAGCATAATTTGTGCATCCCAAAAAATGGGAAAGTGTTGAAACTCGCTACGCTCAGACAACAACACTTTCTTATCCATTTTCTGTGAAGCACAAATTACATCGTCTTAAACGGGGGTAGGTCAAAAGCAACGACCTACAACTGCTATACGAAAAATGATTAACCGTCGATGCTGATTGTTTTGATGTTGGTGTTGCTTTTGACTTTCATCCACTTCTGACACTGCTAATTGTGCAGGACAGAAAATGGATAAAGAAAGCTTCGTTGTCTGAGCGAAGCGAGTTTCGAAGCTTTCCCATTTTTTGTCCTGCACAATTGGGAAGCCGAAGGCCAGTGGCAGCGTGGTCGCCTTTCTTTGCTTCCTTTCTTTGGCGAAGCAAAGAAAGGGAGTGGCTGTCGGGCCACTCCCGACCTACAGGCAGTAAATCAACAGAAAAAACTAAATAGATAAAACCAACGATAATCTACAATTCAAGGATCAAGCTGAGAGAACACCATGCACATCAAACAACTAATCACCATAATCCTATTAACCACAAGCCTAACAATCACATCCACCGCAACAGCCCAAGTCACCGTCAAACCCCTAGTCATAGGCGAATCCCTAGAGCTAGCCTCCAAAACCATGCAAGAAACCAGACGCATCAATGTCTATTTACCCGACGGCTATCAACAAGATCAATCAAAATCTTATCCCGTGATCTATATGCCAGACGGTGGTATCGCTGAAGATTTTTTACATATTGCAGGGCTGATGCAGGTGTCGATGGCAAATGGAACGATGCGACCGTTTATTTTGGTGGGGATAGAAAATACGGTGCGACGTCGTGATCTCACCGGACCTAGTGAAAGTGAATTAGATAAAAAAGCGATTCCGAATCTGGGCGGGGCTGAAGCTTATCGCCGTTTTTTGACTAAGGAATTAATTCCCGCAATCGAACAGCGTTATCGCACTACGCAAGAGCGCGCATTGCTTGGCGAATCCTTGGCGGGGCTATTCACGATAGAAACCTTGTTTCACACGCCAGATATGTTCCAGACCTATATCGCGATAGATCCTAGCTTGTGGTGGAACGATGAGCGTTTGACCAAGCAGTTTGCGGAAAAATTGCAGGCGCAGCCTTTGCTCGCGAAGAACCTGTATTTTGCTAGCAGCGGACAGCGTGGCATGGAGCAAGTGATTAAGAATTTTGCTGAGATGTTGACAATGAAAAAACCGCAAGCTCTGAACTGGACCTACGAACACTTTGCAAAAGAGACGCACGCGACTATATATCATCCCGCCGCTTTGCTTGCGTTTCGTCAATTGTTTGCACCTGAACCCGTAAAGAAATAGATATTAGTCTCGGCGTATCCACGCCATAGGAATATCCGCTTCCAGGTCGCCATCGGGACGGCGCACGCGTTGTTGAAAATGGCCTTCAATCTCAAATCCTAAGCTTTGATAAAAAGCGATCGCTTTGAGATTGGATTGGCGCACAAATAGTTCGACCCGCAAGATATGTGGGCGGTGTAGCTTTACCTCATCCAGTAAAGCGCTGAATATCGCGCGTCCAACCCCGGTACCTTGAAACTTAGGGTGCACCGCGATCGTAAGATCAGACAAAATATGGGCGAATAATTTAGGGAAGGGGGGATAGGCATGTATCTCGCCGACGATTTGTTCATCTACTTTCGCGACATAGCAGATGCCGCGTGAAATTGAGCTAACTAAATTGTGGCGGATATAGTCGTCAGTGATTTCATCTTCAGTCCGGGCAATACCTCCACCTTGCCGCGCGACACTTTGATAGAGTGCTTTGATGCCGTCGAAGTCGCTTAGTACGGCGTGATGTAGTTGATGCCGAGTGTTCTTATCCATAGTAGGCTTGGTTTCAAATAATGATGGTACGCATAAAAAAATAAGCATAAATGAAAACGGAGTCGATCGGCTACTTAAACTAGTCAGTTTGCAGGCTAACTCAAGGTATTTGAAAAAATGGTATAACTCAGCCTCATTTTGTGATCATCTATCTCTTTGTCAGGAACTGTTTTGGATCAAGCCGCCGCTCAGCGCCGCAATCATTTGACAGGCTTAAGTTTAGCGATTGTCGGTGCCATTTTGTTTTCTGCTAAAGCCATCGTTGCAAAATTGATTTATCGTTATCAGGTCGATGCGGTGACCTTGATTGCTTTTCGTATGCTATTTTCTTTGCCTGTATTTGCCGCTATCGCGATCTGGCAGGCCTGGCGCCATCCGCCTTTGTGTGCAGCGGATCGTTGGCGTCTGCTGGCTCTGGGTTTGGTTGGCTATTATTTATCGAGTTTTTTAGATTTTTTGGGTTTGCAATATATTTCAGCCGGCTTGGAACGTTTGATTTTGTTCTTGACGCCGTCTTTCGTTTTGTTCATCCATGTGCTGTGGTTTAAACGTCAAATACGTCCCATCGAATACTTGTCTTTGCTGATTGCTTATCTGGGAATCGTTTTAGTTTTCTTGCATGATTTATCGTTCAATGGTCAGCAAGTCATACTAGGCGCAGGATTGGTACTGGGTTCGGCGATTGCCTATGCGACTTACTTGATACAGTCGGGTGAAATGGTGGCACGCATAGGGTCTTTGCGTCTGGTTTCTTATGCTATGTGTGTTTCCAGCCTGGCCTGTATCGCGCAGTTCTTTCTTTTGCGTCCTGCAAGTATGTTAGTTCAGCCCGCGCAAGTCTTATCCTTATCTTTAGTAAACGCCATTGTCTGCACGGTATTTCCTGTGTTTTTGACGATGTTTGCGGTCAAGCGTATTGGTGCGCCAAGTGCCTCTCAAGCGGGCATGATAGGACCAGTTTCAACTTTAATTTTAGGCTCTGTGTTTTTGAATGAGGCGATTAGTAGCTGGCAAATTGCTGGTGCCAGTTTAGTGATTTTTGGCATGTATTTACTGAGTAGAAAATGAGGCAACTCTGGCGCTTGAGTTCTGATATATCGCCCTTAAAACCTGTCTAAATACTTCTTTTTGTTAGTTTGCTTACCAGATTAATGCTACGGACTAGTCTAATACAAGCAAAACAACATATACTGAATCTTTATGTAGTTTGCCTCACCAATCCGATATTTGGAGACAGTCAAGACTGTCCAATACTATGACTGAAGAAAAACAAATTGAAACTGATAATGAAAATAAGCGTACCGATGACGGTAGCCCTAAATTTGGTCGTTTGTTACTAGTGCTTTTATTTGCGGTTGCTGTGATTGTTGCGATTACCTTTGCAACTGAGGCTTACCATGGTTTGTAATTTTTTGTGACCAGCATAAACCGACCAAGTTTGAATAAGTGATCGCAATACGATGTCTACACGCCTTAATCTAGCTAAAGTAATTGATTGGATCGGCATTTTTTATCTGCATTGCTTGCTATAACGTGCTACAAGTTGAATTGAAATATGGACACTATCCCACTAATGCCGGTTGCGGCAGACAAATCCCTCAAACCTGCAAGCCCGACTGCCAGCACCGCAAGTAAGAAAGCGGAGACTTCGAATGCATCACGTCTCTTGATCTTACAAAATATGGTGCCCTTGGCAACTAATTTAGTGGCTTCACAATTGGAGGCATTTTCCACACGTTTGGCAGATGCATTATTTAAATTGTCTGATCAGGCTGTGCGTCCGGATGAAGCCAAAATCAGTTTTGAGGCGTATCAATTAGTGAAGCGCAATAGCACTTCCTTCTACCGTTTAGTCGCAGGACATATAAACACCGCTCTCATCAAAGAAGTGAGCGTGTTCAACACCAGAAAACGGGTGAAGAAAGATAGTCAGTTGTTAGATACAACGGCGCAAACTTACGAAGAGATGGAAAGCAAAATTTTGCTGCGCAATGCCAGCCAATCTTTGGAAGTTTTAAATGCAGAATCGCTGGTCTTACTCAATAGCTTGATCGGTCGTATTTTGAATCGCATGCCGATTGATATCTCACAAAATCCTTTTCGGCCTGAGATTTTTATCACGGCCGTGCATAAAGCGTGGATGGAGTTAGATCCAAATTCAGCCTCGCATTTAATTGTGCTACGTCTGCTGCAACCTGCCATATTTTTACAATTAACGCCTATCTTGGATGAAATCAATCAGGAGTTGATGGCGCGTGGAATTCATCCTGGTGTGGATGATAATTTTGATAGCTCGGGCGGCGTTTTAGCGTACTTGCCAGCGCAAAGCCTGTTCAGTCTAGATCCTTATTTGCAAGATAAATTGAAACGCGTTTTCTCTGGGCAAATTGAATTGCCATCGGCAGATGGCTTGGATGGACTGGCGTCGGGTAGCGATACTTTACTCAATCAATTAGATTTGGATGATGAAGATACCCCCTTGGATAAAGCCACGGTGGATCAGCAATTCTTTGCTAATCTGGTCGAGATGCAAAAAGACTTTGCACAGAACGATGCCGCTGCACCGCAATTTGAATCGCGTTTGCGTAAAGTGTTGCGCGCACCATCGGCCGATAGTTTGAGTCTGATACAACGCAATACGGTGGAACTATTAGCGCGCGTATTTGATTATATTTTTTCTGATCCCAGTTTACGCGATGATGTGAAGACCATGATCTCGCAATTACAGATACCGATTTTGCGCGTGGCCTTGCAAGATGCGGATTTCTTTTTCCGCGAGTCACATCCGGCACGTACCCTGATGGATATTTTGGGTAGCTCTGGCATTATTCTCGACAATGAAGCAGCGCAATCAGATCCTCTATTGGGGGTCATTGGCGACGTGATAGAGCGGGTACAGTTTGAATTTGATGAACGTATAGATTTATTTTCTGATGTCGTCTCTGATCTGGAAAACTACCTTAAAGACGAAGAAGTTAAAGCCCAGGAAGTAATTAGTCAGCCTGTGCAAACGGCCTTAAGCGAAGAGAAAATGCGGGTCGCACGTGAATTCGCCGAACATGATGTGGCGATTCGGGTAGAGACTGGGGAAGTTGCAGGTTTTCTTGAAGTCTTTTTGCAAGAGCAGTGGATAAGGATATTGACGATTGCTCATAGCGTGAAAGATGAAAAACCGCACGCATTAGAAAATGCTTTAAAGACGATGGACGATTTGATCTGGAGTCTGAAACCTAAGAATAGCTCGGAAGAGCGCAAAGAATTGATCGCGAAGTTGCCTGCCATGCTGACGTTGTTGAATGCCTGGTTGAATGCGATTCGTTGGGACGAGCCTGATCGTGTTTTGTTCTTCTCAAAATTGGCGGAGCGTCATGCTTCGATGGCACGGGCACCTTTGGAACTGTCGCCACGCCGACAATTAGAAATTGCAGTCAATATCGCGCAGCGCGCCAGTAATCGTCGTCTCGATCGCTTTGTGCAAGAAAAGGTCGCCCATACTGATGATGAAGCTACTAAACAGGTCGTCAGTTTGGAGCGTGGAATCTGGCTTGATTTTTGCGACGAGAATGAACAAGTTAATCGTTATAAATTGGCTTGGATTAGCCCTAAACGCACTAGCTTTATTTTTGCTAATCGTCAGGGGCATCAAGCGTTTTCTATTTCTGCAGAAGAGTTGGAAGAAAAATATCGTACAGGCTCAGTCAGTACGATTTTGGCAAACTCTTTGGTAGATCGCGCTCTGATATATGCTTTGCGCGAGTTATCTGCCTAGAATTTTTAGCCGAGAAAAGCGGCAATTAGACTGCTCAAAAAAACAGCTCAAAAAAACAGCTCAAAAAACAGCTCAAAAAAAATCCCAGTGCTGATTCAGTACTGGGATTTTTGCTTGTGCGTCATTGCAGATTTTTTTTGTACTATTTCTCCAGATGAATTTCCATGTGGCTGTCGCCAGTTTTATTTGGAAATTCACGGAGCGCGCTTTCAACTAGCAAAGCGATATAGGGATCAATTTCTACATTGTTTTGCGTTGTTTTTGCTTTGACTGAGTAGAGTAATTTTCCAGAAGTCGCTTCGGAAATTGTGATCTCTACACCATGATCAAAGTACTGACGTACATCAAGCTGTGAACCATAGATAGGATCAAAACGGCGGCCAAACGGATAGGCAGAGTAAAACGGCTCAAAATAGCGCGGATAGAACAGGGCGCGTGGGTAGAACCGATAAGGCGGGCGGATAAAACCTGGATAAAAGCGATAAGGTTCAAAACCGCCCATTGGAATGATCATGCCCGATGGTGTGACAATATAGCTGGTAGATCCAAATGGTGATGAGACGTGAGCATTGCCCGGTATCGACACTAATTGCAGATTAACTTTCAACGCCGCTTTTCCACCCTCCACCTCAGTAAAACCCAGTTCACGCAAACGCGCTTTTACATCGTCACTGGCATGCAGATATTCTGGCTCTTTGCCTTGTTCAGGATGTTCGATCAAGCTATAGGTTTTGTCCGCAAAACTCGCTGGCAATTGATTGACGGTGCTGATTTTGCTGGAAAACGTGCTGGCACATCCTGTGAGTGCTGCTGTGCAGCAGATTAAGCTGATTAAAAATAAGCGTTTACTAAAAATATTCATGGTATTCATCTCCGGTATCGCTTGCGCGATGTGCTTCACTCTTGCTTCAATTTACGTCGTTGTTAGCGGATAGTACTAGGTAGGCAGAATTCTTCCAAGCTCGTGAAATGTTGCGACTCTATCATGATCCTGTCTGGTAGAAAAGTCTGTGATAATTTGTAACGGTGATGCCTGGAGAAAACATGATTGCATACCACTTTCGCGGAATCGTCTACTACTTCATACAAACCGATTTTTGCATGCCTTATGCTCAGCTTATTCTATCCGGGCACTGTTTGTTATTTGAGTGGGAATTTTGCGCTTTTCTCGGCTTAGATTCGACTTTAAAAGCCCATCCTTCCCCCGTGCTTGGTAAAATACAGGATTTATTTCTTATCCTGCTGACCACACCAGTTTCTGTGGCTTCATTTTTGATGTGAGTTCAATTTATGCGAAAACCAGCACAAGACATGTCCCCAGCCGCACCCCTTACGATTTATCGTAAAGATTATGTTGCCCCTGGATTTTGGGTTGATACTGTAGAAATGGGCTTCGACTTGCATCCGCAACGTACTCATGTCGCGACGCGTATCACGATGCGACGTAACCACGATAGCGCTGAAAAAGATTTGGTTCTATTTGGCGAAGATATCAAGCTGCTGCAATTGCGCATGAATGGTGTGAACCTGAAGAAATCAGCTTATACCCTGAGTAAAGAACGGCTGGTGATTAGCAATGCACCAGATCAAGTCACACTGGAAATCGAAACTGCGATTGCCGCCGACAAAAATACGACGATGTCTGGCTTGTACGTTTCTAATGGCAATTTTTTCACACAATGCGAAGCTGAAGGTTTCCGCAAAATTACGTATTTTCCAGATCGTCCGGATGTGATGGCGAGCTATACCGTGATGTTACGCGGTGATAAGAAGCGGTATCCCGTCTTGCTGTCGAATGGT
Organism: Undibacterium sp. GW821-FHT11H02; assembly: GCF_058808015.1. Classification (NCBI taxonomy): domain Bacteria; kingdom Pseudomonadati; phylum Pseudomonadota; class Betaproteobacteria; order Burkholderiales; family Oxalobacteraceae; genus Undibacterium; species Undibacterium sp. GW821-FHT11H02. Next base: position 38,241 of record NZ_JBXARG010000020.1, read on the forward strand.
AATTTGATAGAGCAAGGTGATCTCGGCGATGGTCGCCATTATGCAAAGTGGGAAGACCCATTCAAGAAGCCGTCTTATCTGTTCGCTTTAGTCGCTGGCAAGCTGGTTTGCCAAGAAGAAAAATTCAAGCTCAAATCCGGCCGTCAAGTTTTACTGCAAGTGTGGGTCGAAGAGGGCAATCTCGACAAAACGCAACACGCAATGGATTCGCTGAAAAACAGTATACGTTGGGATGAAGAGCGTTTTGGTTTAGAACTTGATCTCGATCGCTTCATGATCGTTGCCACTAGCGATTTCAATATGGGCGCGATGGAAAACAAGGGCTTGAATATTTTCAACACCAAGTACGTCCTAGCGAATTCTCGCGTGGCGACCGATACGGATTATGCGGGTATTGAATCGGTAGTTGGTCACGAATATTTTCATAACTGGACGGGCAATCGCGTCACCTGTCGCGACTGGTTTCAATTGTCTTTGAAGGAAGGATTGACGGTCTTCCGCGATCAAGAATTTTCTGGTGATCTGGTTGGTAACGAGACCGGGCGTGCGGTCAAACGCATCGAAGACGTACGCGTACTGCGTCAATTGCAATTCCCGGAAGATGCAGGTCCGATGGCACATCCTGTGCGCCCAGATTCTTTTGTGGAGATCAATAATTTCTACACGGTGACTGTGTACGAAAAAGGTTCAGAAGTGGTGCGCATGTATTACACCTTGCTGGGTCATGACGGCTTCCGCAAAGGCATGGACTTGTACTTCCAGCGCCATGATGGACAAGCGGTGACTTGTGACGATTTCCGCGCGGCGATGGCAGATGCAAATGGTCGCGACCTCAAGCAGTTTGAGCGTTGGTACAGCCAGGCTGGCACACCTCGTGTGAAGGCGCATGCTAGCTACGACGGCTATGCAAAAACGTATACGTTGAACTTGAGTCAATCTTGTCCTAAAACGGCAGGGCAAGCAAAAAAATTACCTTTTCATATTCCAGTCGCCGTTGGCTTAATCGATGCAGAAGGAAACGATATTGCTTTGCAATTGCAAGGTGAATCTGCGATTGCTACGACCAAGATTTTGGAATTAAAAGAAGCGCAGCAAAGCTTCGTGTTCACCAATATTGATCGTGAAGTTACGCCATCCATTTTGCGCAATTTTTCTGCGCCGGTGATTTTGGAATACGATTATAGCGACGAGCAATTAGCGCATTTGTTAGCACACGATAGCGACCCATTCTGTCGTTGGGAAGCGGGACAACGATTGGCGATGCGCCGTTTGTTGGGCTTAGTCAGTGCGGTACAAAAGGGTGAAGCCTTGAGCTTAGATGATTTGTTCATACTAGCTTTGCGTAAGACTTTAAACGATCAACATCTCGATCCTGCCTTCCGTGAATTAGTGTTGACCTTGCCGTCTGAAGTCATGATTGCTGAAGAAATGGCAATCGCTGATCCGCATAGTATTCACACCGCACGTCAATTTGTGCGCGCGACGTTAGCGCAGCATTTGAAGGCAGATTTGCTGCAAGCCTATCAGGATAATTTAACACCAGGCAAATACAGTCCTGATGCGCAATCTGCGGGTAAGCGTGCTTTGAAGAATTGCGCTTTAGCGTATTTAGTCGAGTGGCCAGACGCAGCAACTTATGCGTTAGCGCATACCCAGTATCAAGAAGCGGAGAATATGACTGATAGGATCGCCGCTTTGAGCGCGATGCTGCATTGTTCTTCCGCTTTGGATAAAGCGCATAGCAAGACACGCAAACAAGTGTTAGCACACTTCTATAAAGAGTTTGAAAGCGAAGCACTTGTGATCGACAAATGGTTCACGCTGCAAGCAACTGCCCCAACAGCGGATGTTGAACAAGTACGCGCATTGATGCAGCACAAGGCTTTTAGCATGAGTAATCCGAATCGTGCACGGAGCTTGATTTTCGCTTTTTGTAATGCCAATCCAGCGCGCTTCCATGTGGCTGACGGTAGTGGTTATGCTTTATGGGCAGAGTGCGTGATTGCATTGAATAAACTCAATCCGCAAGTCGCGGCGCGCTTGTCTCGCAGTTTGGATAGATGGACCAAATATCCAAAAGCGAATCAAGCCTTAATGAAAACGGCTTTGCAAAAAGTAGCAGCGACCAAGAATTTGTCGAAGGATGTCTTAGAAGTGGTAACGAAAGCTTTGGCGGCATAATGTTATGCGATGTCGTAAATGTAGAGCGGGTGCAACCCGCGCCGCCTGACCATAGAGCACGTGAGCAGCGCGGGTTGCACCCGCCCTAAGAAATAGTAGATCTTGATGGTCGATCTCTGCGATAAGCGCGATTGGTATCGTCAGCGCGAATTTTGAATAGTACATTTTTGTAAGATTTATTTTAAAGAAGGAAGAATATGAAACGCATTAGTCTGACCCGTTTTTTGGTCGAAGAGCAAAGGCTCAATAATAGTATCCCTGCCGAACTACGCCTGTTAATTGAAGTGGTAGCACGCGCTTGTAAAACCATTAGTCACGCGGTTGGTAAAGGTGCACTGGGCGAGGTCTTAGGTACGGCGCATACAGAAAATGTACAAGGCGAAGTGCAAAAGAAACTCGATATTTTGTCGAACGAAATTCTGTTAGAGGCGAATGAATGGGGCGGCCATTTAGCGGCGATGGCATCGGAAGAAATGGAAACTATCCATCCTATTCCTAACCGTTATCCGCAAGGCGAATACATGCTCTTGTTCGATCCTCTCGATGGCTCCAGTAATATCGATGTGAATGTGTCGATCGGTACTATCTTTTCTGTCCTGAAAGCACCCGAAGGCATGGGCACACCGACAGAACAAGACTTCTTACAAAAAGGGTCTCAACAAGTGGCGGCGGGTTATGCGATTTATGGTCCGCAAACCATGTTGATTTTCACTACCGGTAATGGCGTCAATTGCTTTACGCTCGATCGTGAAATGGGCTCATGGGTCCTGACCGAACGCAACATCCAAATCCCAGTGGACACGCAAGAATTCGCGATCAATATGTCAAATGTGCGCCATTGGTATCCGCCAGTCACACGTTATGTGGACGAAATGCTGGCAGGTAAAACCGGCCCACTCAATAAAAATTACAATATGCGCTGGATCGCGTCGATGGTGGCGGACGTACATCGTATTTTGCATCGCGGCGGCATCTTCATGTATCCAGCCGATAAGCGTGAACCGGACAAGGCTGGCAAATTGCGCTTGATGTATGAAGCCAATCCTATGTCCATGATCGTTGAACAAGCAGGTGGCGCATCAACTGACGGTAAGCAACGTATGCTAGATGTTCAACCTAGCTCATTGCATCAGCGAGTCGCAGTGTTTTTGGGGTCGAAAAATGAAGTGGAATTGGTGACACGTTATCACGCTGAACATTCTGAAGCCTAAATTGAGAAAATATAGGTGCGATTTGCGAAATGCAATCGCACCTAATACATGCTTAAGTGACAGGTGAATTTTTAATAGAAACCGGTAAATATTTTCAACTACGGTGATTTAGAAGTATGAATTCCACAGAAAAACATTAAACCATCAAATTTTTCAACATAAGTAGATTTGGGTTCAATTGCTTTGGTCATAGGATTGGGGAATTTGTAATGCGTCCAACCGCTATTCTTGTCTTTGGTGATCCGAAACATATCTTTGACCATAGCGGTACCTTCATGGTCGCGCATTTCCATAATGTTCTTCCCTATCATTTTGTGTTCGAAGCCATGGGCCAGTACCACGCCTTTTGCATCCATAATGACGGTAAACATCTCTTTGTCAACAAACGGTCCTTTTAATTTGCTTACTTCGGCCAGGGTCTTTTCTTTGCCGAATTTTTGGTAATGTGCAATTGCTTTCTTGACCATAGCGACTGCTTCTTCAGGTTTATTCAGATCGGCGGCAAGCGTAGCCTCAATCGAGCAGAAAATACAGATGAAGAGTGCGACAAAAAGCTTAAACATGATGCGAATTTTCTATAAGTAATGTTGAGTTTTATTGTATCGGCAAATTGATAAATGACAAGTGAAATGTTTAAGCTCATGCAGAATCAGCAGACTTGTGAGTGTTGAAAGTCTTCGATTCAAACTGGTCATACCGGCATTCCCTGATTGAGGTTTTATGCGTAGAATCTGATGCAATTTCAAAATGCCGCTGATACGATGACCATCAATTACCAACAAATCCTCGACGACATCCATCAAGAAATTCAGCCCTTGCTGGCTCAAGGCAAGGTTGCGACTTATATTCCCGAGCTGTCCAAAGTTTCACCACAACATTTCGGCATGGCAGTCTACTGTTTGGATGGACGTAGTTTTACGGTCGGTGATGCGCAACAAAAATTTTCCACGCAAAGTATCACCAAATTATTCGCTTTGTCCTTGGCATTTGAACGTGAAGGCAATGCCATTTGGAAGCGGGTAGGGCGTGAGCCTTCGGGTAATCCATTTAACTCCTTGTCCCAGTTAGAGTACGAACGCGGTATACCGCGAAATCCGTTTATCAATGCAGGTGCCTTGGTCATTAACGATATCTTGGCGCAGCGCTTTGTGCAGGCCGATATTGCCGTTTTGCAGTTTATGCGTATGTTGGCGGATGAAGTAAAGATTGATTTTGATCGTGAGGTAGCGATCTCTGAAGAGAAGCATGCACATAGAAATAGTGCGATTGCGCATTTGATGAAAGACTTTGGCAATTTGCATAATCCGGTCGACTCAGTAATCGCTAGTTACTGTCGTCAATGTGCTATCACCATGACCTGCCTGGAGTTAGCTAAGGCGGGAAGCTTTTTAGCTAATCATGGCACCATCCCTTGGAATGGCAACAAGATTTTGGATTCTAGTTCTGCCAAACGACTCAATGCCTTGATGCTCACTTGCGGTACCTATGACGTGGCAGGCGACTTCGCTTTTCGCGTCGGTTTGCCCGCCAAGAGCGGCGTGGGCGGTGGCATCTTGGCTCTTGTGCCGGGCGAGTTGGCGGTCTGTGTCTGGTCACCCGGACTTGACCCTGCGGGTAATTCTTTAGCCGGTGTGATGGCTTTAGAGTTGTTTACGACGATGACAGCTCGGTCGATTTTTTGATCAGAATCCGTCTTAAGCTATTTTAAACATGGTATGAAATTTTCAAATTGCGTGTAGATGCAAGCGCATTCATAAGCGGGGAACAGAGGCATTTAGGTTTGAACAGGCCAGCGAATGCCATTGTGGAGAAATTTGGCCGTTGCGGCACACCCGATCTGCAAACGATCAGCAAGCCAAAAAATAATTTAGCGTCAAATATATAAGAGTCGAATAAAGCCACAACTTATTCGCTAAGTATGCAGCTGCGTTACGTCTACTATGAGCGATTTAAGGCTCAAACCTATCCTTACGTAAAATTAAAATTCGAATCAATAAAGCTCGGTATACTTCTTTCAAAACAAAGTATGTATTGAGATCCAAATGCCATCCCCAACAAGTCAGCAAGCTCACTTTCAACCCCGCATCACCCTACAAACCCTACACCGCGGTGACGGCTTATTAGGCATGAAACCTACAGGTAGGTTCGGTCCGCGTGGTGGCAGCGTCACTGTGGTGCAAATCGATTGGCTATACACAACCGACACTGGTCTGAGCTGGACCACGCCAGCACCAATCACGCTATTGAATCGCCGACCCCATGCCACTCATTTAATGGAAGACGCGCAAGGCCAGCCAGTCGTGCTAGTCCGCGATCTCGGTGCGGAAGCGGATGCTTTGGATAAAGTGTGGGACTTGAATTTACAACCTGTGCCCGCCAAGAGTTTGCAATGGCGTAGTGAGGAAGCGGCTTTGCAATTTGGTCCGCTATGGAGTTTACAGCAAGAGGATTTTTTTGCGGATTTTTGGGCCGAGGAATTGCCGCGTTTGCAGGCACTAGGTTGGCGTGTTGTCGTGCGTCCAGGTTTTGCACATGAGAGCGTGCCTGTGGATGCCTGGCATTTGATAATTGATCCCGCCAGCGGCGAAGTGTTAGGCAAAGAAGTCGCCGCACCGATGCGTGGCTATGCGCCGGCCATTGTGCCCGTGGGCTTGCCGGCGCGAGAAGGTTCGTGGTTGTTGAGTTTGGGTGTTGAGATTGATGGGCAGATTGTGGATCTGGTGCCTATGCTGGCGAATTTGTTGCGACGTGATGCGCGTTGGCTGGACGCCAGGCAGGTGGCGGCGATTGACGATCTGGCAGTCATACAATTGCGTGCACCGGGTGGTAAGCGTATCGATGCTTTGGCTGCGCCTTTGAAAGCGATAGTCACCCACATGTTGGAATTGTTGACCGACGAGCAGCGCCCACAAGATCGACTGGCGGGACCTTTGCACTTGTCGGCTTGGGATGGCTATCGACTCGAAGCCTTGCGCCAATCTTTGCTTGATAGTCAGGTCGCGCGGGCTGGTGTGCACGGTGGCTGGCAATTGCGTGGTGATCTGGGTTTGCGTGAATTGGCGCAACGCTTGCAAATGGTCGGCGAATTAAAGCCTATCGCTGCGCCAACTGGTTTGGGCATCACCTTGCGGCCATATCAATTGCATGGTGTCGCGTGGTTGCAGTATTTGCGTGAACATCATCTCGCTGGTATTTTGGCGGACGATATGGGCTTGGGTAAAACGGCGCAAGCCTTGGCGCATATTTTGATAGAGAAGCAAGCAGGGCGTTTGGATAAGCCTGCTTTGATTGTGCTGCCGACCTCGTTGGTGTTTAACTGGCAGGCTGAAGCGCAGCGCATGGCACCAGGTTTGCGTGTGCTGGCATTACAGGGCGCGCAACGTTCAGAGAATTTTTGCCAGATGGCTGATGTCGATATTGTATTGACCACTTATCCTTTGTTGTGGCGTGATTTAGCTGTTTTGGAACAGCAAACATTTCATCTCCTCATTTTGGATGAGGCGCAAACTGTGAAGAATGCTTCGAGTCGTGCTGCCGATGCCGTACGTCGTTTGTGTGCACGCCACCGAATCTGTATTACGGGCACGCCGCTGGAAAATAATCTCGGTGAACTGTGGACGCAGTTTGATTTTTTGATGCCGGGATTTTTAGGCGATATGCGCAGCTTCACACGGCTCTGGCGTAAGCCTATCGAAGTTAATGGTGAAACGCTGCGGGCGCAATTGTTAGCGCGGCGTGTGCGACCCTTCATTTTGCGGCGACGTAAAGATGAAGTCGCAAGTGAATTGCCAGCCAAGACCGAGGTGATTAAACGCTTGCAATTGCAAGGACAGCAGCGTGAATTGTATGAAAGCGTGCGGGTCGCAGCGGATGAACAAATTAGAAAGCTCTTACAGCGCAGAGGCTTTGCTGGCAGCCAGATTACGATACTCGATGCTCTCTTAAAACTACGTCAGGTTTGCTGTGATCCCTATCTTTTAAAGGGTTCCAAGACCCCCGACAACATGGAGCGCGCCAAGCTAGAAATGCTCAGCGATATGCTGCCTAGCCTAGTAGCAGAAGGTAGGCGTATTTTGGTATTTTCCCAGTTCACCGAGATGTTGGATTTGATCGCAGTACAGTTGGAGAAGTTGGCTTTACCGTTTTTGAGTCTGACCGGAAAAACGCCGGTAGCACAACGTGGTGCGGTAGTAGCGCGATTTCAAAATCAAGCTGAAGACAATGCGCCGCCTATTATGCTGATCAGCTTAAAAGCTGGTGGTGTGGGTTTGAATTTAACGGCAGCTGATACCGTGATTCACATGGACCCATGGTGGAATCCCGCCGTCGAAGAACAAGCCACCTCACGCGCCCATCGTATCGGTCAGGACAAGAATGTATTCGTGTTTAAGCTGGTAGTCGAGGGCAGCATAGAAGAGCGCATACTCGGTTTGCAAGAACGCAAAGCGGCATTGGCAGAAGGCGTGCTTGGTAGTGATGCGGCGTTTTCTGCGAAGTTTAATGTTGAGGATTTGCAGGGATTGTTGCAGCCTTTGGGCTTGTATGGGGAGGTCGGCTTTTGATTGACTTTAGGTTTTGTAGGGCGGGTGCAACCCGCGCTGTAAATAGATTTTAACGATTTATCGTTCAACTATTTTCTCTCGTTTCAATTCACCATCGCGGCATGTTAAAAATTTTGACGGCGTGGGTTGCACCATCCTTTCAAGGCTCGTCTCTGATTTGCAATCTCAAGGAGATCAGAACTTTTTTGACCGTATTATGTGGTTTGTATACTCCTTTCCCTTCAAGGGGAAGGTTGGGATGGGTATGGGTTATCGCCTTGGTTCCAGTAAGACTGGTTATTTTTTGATCGTATTTTTTTGTCGTTGATCTGCAGTCTGTAGGTCGGGAGTGGCCCGACAGCCAGTTACCTTTTTTGCTTCGCCAAAGAAAGGAAGCAAAGAAAGGCGACCACGCTGCCACTGGCCTTCGGCTTCCCAATTGTGCAGGACAAAAAATGGGAAAGTATTGAAACTCGCTGCGCTCAAACACAAGACTTTCTTTATCCATTTTCTGTCCTGCACAATTGGCAGTGTCAGAAGTGGAACAGCGTCAAAGTCAAAAGCAACCCCAACATCAAAAAGCAGCCCCAACATCAAAACAAACAGTATCAACCGTATTGGCGCTCAGTTAAGCTCAAAAAATCGAGATGTCATCCCTGCGTAGGCAGGGATCCAGTGACGTTCGGCTTGTACGCCACTGGATTCCCGCCTTCGCGGGAATGACGATACGTAGAATTAGCCGTTGATGGCGGTTGTTTTTGAATTTGCCTTTGACCTACCCCCGTTAGAGACGATGTAATTTGTGCGTCCCAGAAAATGGATAAGAAAGTGTTGCTGTCTGAGCCGCAGGCGAGTTTCAACACTTTCCCATTTTTTGGGACGCACAAATTATGCTGGAGCGTAGCGTAAGCACCCGCAGGGCGAGTCTACGGTCGCCTTTTTTGGATTACCTTTTTTGGCGAAGCAAAAAAGGTAATTGGCTGTCGGGCCACACCCGACCTGTGAACGATGAGCACAGGAAAAAAACATTCCAAGCAAAAAAACTTGAAATAGAAGAAAAATTAGTTGTTTGGGACAGGTACAACCCGGTGCTGTAAATCTATTTCAAGGATTTGTCGTTAAACTTTTTTGATCTCACTTTACCCACGCGGCGACTTGAAGAGTCAGGCGGTGCGGGTTGCACCTGCCCTGCATGATTTTGATTTGATGAATAGGCATATCGAAAACCAGAGGCTCTATTCCTGCACAAAGCGCAATGTATTGCCATCTGGATCGTTGACGTAGAATTCGCGAGTTCCCCAAGTCTGGTCTAATGGTCCTTCATGTACTGGAGAGTCAGGATTTCCCGGCGTAACAAGTCCCCGAGCAAGATAACGTTTAAACAGTGCGTCGATTTCATCAGTCAGCACAACAATAGCTTGACCAAACACACCGTCGCCGCTGTGACTGGAAAGGAATATTCGATCAGACCCTCTGATTAGGACGCAGAATGAAGGATCATCTTCGGGAAGCTCATTATCCAATCGCTCAAAGTCCAGAATGCTCGTATAGAACTTCAACGCTGTTTTTATATTACGGCAGCGAATAGTTGGGATGATTGCCATGGCTTGCTCCTTCTATTCCGCGGTCTAAGCTTAGCTTGTATAGTGTCGGCACAATTCGCCCCGCGACATTGACGAAGCGATTTGTTGTGCATTGGTCGTTTGTTGGAATAAATTTACCGTGTGAGTCTCTTAGTTGTCAGTGGGCGGGCCTTACAAAGCTGATCAATGCAACAAAGCGAGAAGCGGTGTTAAAAATTCGTTATAGATTTTTTTTAGCATACCAAGCCTTGCTTTCTTCGGACGCAATAAAAACATAAGCTGCAACAAACATTAAAAGTTCAAAAGCATAAAAAATTTGCGCGACCCCAATGCCATACTGCATTAGATCCCAAACCAGAGATACGAGCATTATTAGGCCAACTAAAATCAAAGTTAATTTGATACTCTTTCCTCTAATGAGATCCCAAATTATCCAAGCAACAATGAAGGTCCAGATAACATTAATTCCTAAGGTAAGCGGGTCACTGAAACTGATATCTTCGTACTCAAGACCATCAAAATAAACTGCAATCAAGGTCGAAATGCATGAAAGTATAAGTGCTACAACGGCTTTTTTAATATTCAAAGGCATGAAAGAATTTCCTGTTAGTTGGCTTGTAGTTTGATTCCAACGATTTGTCGTTCAACTATTTTTCTCACTCTCAATCACCATCGCCACATATCGAAAATTCTGGTGGCGCTGGTTGCACCCGGCCTAGGATCAGCATTGAATTGTTAGATTGCGCTGGCTTTGGCTCTTGTAACCGCTTCTTGTAATTGATTTTCAAATAGTTCGCTATCATCGCGATCTGTATTCGCAAGCCTATACTCTGCCTCGATTAAAACTCTAGGAAAAGCAATTTTTTGGTTTAACAAGGTAGCGACCATCAGGTCTGAAAGTTCCATTAGAGGCGTGGCCCATGCCTCTTTGCAGCGTTGCGTGAGACCTGTATCAGCAGACCCAGTCCAACGGCCAACAATTTTCTCGACGCTAATTTCTCTATTCATCCTGGAATCTATCGATGATTTAAATTTCAAAATGAAATGATATCCGAGTGCCTATTGGAATTCAATTTGTTTCAAACCCTTGAAAGTTCTGGCAGCGAGGGTTGTATTCACTCTACAGGGCTTTCGAGCTTGTATTTGTTTTGTCGTTGATCCGCGGTCTGTAGGTCGGGGGTGGCCCGATAGGTTGGACTATAGTCCAACAGATTCCTTTCTTTGCTTCGCCAAAGAAAGGAAGCAAAGAAAGGAAGCAAAGAAAGGCGACCACGCTGCCACTGGCCTTCGGCTTCCCAATTGTGCAAGACAAAAAATGGGAAAGCTTCGAAACTCGCTACGCTCAAACAATGAAGCTTTCTTTATCCATTTTCTGTCCCGCACAATTGGCAGTGTCAGAAGTGGAACAGCGTCAAAGTCAAAAGCAACCCCAACATCAAAAAGCAGCCCCAACATCAAAACAAACAGTATCAACCGTATTGGCGCTCAGTTAAGCTCAAAAAATCGAGATGTCATCCCTGCGTAGGCAGGGATCCAGTGACGTTCGGCTTGTACGCCGCTGGATTCCCGCCTTCGCGGGAATGACGATACGTAGAATTAGTCGTTGATGGCGGTTGTTTTTGAATTTGCCTTTGACCTACCCCCGTTCAAGACGATGTAATTTGTGCTTCACAGAAAATGGATAAGAAAGTGTTGTGTTTGAGCGTAGCGAGTTTCAACACTTTCCCATTTTTTGTGAAGCACAAATTATGCTGGAGCGTAGCGTAAGCACCCGCAGGGCGAGTCTACGGTCGCCTTTTTTGGATTACCTTTTTTGGCGAAGCAAAAAAGGTAATTGGCTGTCGGGCCACACCCGACCTGTGAACGGCGAGCACAGGAAAAAAACATTCCAAGCAAAAAACTTGAAATAGAAGAAAAATTAGTTGTTTGGGACAGGCACAACCCGGTGCTGTAAATCTATTTCAAGGATTTGTCGTTAAACTTTTTTGATCTCACTTTACTCACGCGGCGACTTGAAGAGTCAGGCGGTGCGGGTTGCACCCGCCCTACAGAATTGCATAGTGCAATGGAGTTCGTCCAAGGTCATCAACTCCTGGTCGAACATTTGATTTTGGTTTTCTGTTTGCCATGCTTGCTTATACTTATTATCGCTTGAAAAAACTTGTTTAAATGCGAAGCTTAGTCAAACTATCGCTTAGGCAAAGGAATCCGCTCACTCTCACCAGGCACTTGCCCCATACCCAAAGCACTATCACCAGCCTCCCATGCCAGCGATGCAGCCTCAATATCTTCCTTATGACTAGCAACAAAATTCCACCACATAAATCGATGCCCCAAAGCCTGACCACCTACAAGTACCAAGCGTGTCGGACGGTCTCCACTGCTGATACTTTGCTCCTGATCGATGACTAACATCGTATGTGATTCCAAGCTCTCGCCAGCGACTAAGACTTCACCTTCGATCGGATATATCGCTTGCTCGTCCGCCAGCATCGGTAATTGCCATTGACTATTCGGCGGCAATTGAATATCGAGATAAAGTGTCGGCGCTAAAGTTGGGACGGGAGAGTTGGCGCCAAATGCGCTTCCGACTAATACGCGTATGGTTGCATTGCCATTGCTGATTTCCGGGATGGCGGAAGCAGGCGTATGGCTAAACGAGGCGGGGATTTTTTCCTTGTCTTCGGGTACGGCTATCCATAATTGCAAACCGTGGTTGACGTAGGTGTCATTCTTTTGTTCTTCTGGCTTACGTTCTGAGTGGACGATGCCACTTCCGGCGATCATCAAATTGATCGCACCAGGTTCTATGCGTTGGGTGTAGCCGAGATTGTCTCTGTGCAGAATCACGCCATCGAATAAATACGTTATTGTCGCTAAGCCTATGTGAGGGTGGGGGCGGACATCGTGATTGTCTTCGGGCTTGACGGTCACTGGACCAAAGTGATCGAAGAAGATAAATGGGCCGACTGCCTGCCGTTTTGCGGATGGTAACAAACGATTGACGACAAAGCCGCCGCCTAGATCTTTGCCATGGGCTTTGAGTACTTTAGTGGGGTCAAATGGATAGCTGGTACTCATTTTGCACGCTCGACTTTCGTGGTGATTTCTGTGGTGACGCTAGTCATTAGTTTATGCACTGGGCATTTTTCTGCGACTGCACTCAGTTGGGAAAATTCTACCTCACTGATGTCGCCGTGAATAATTAGCTGAGTGCTTAATCGATAAATGCCTTGTCGTTCATCGCTATCGTCGCGTTCTATTCGGGTATCTATGTGCGTGACAGGAATATTCTTTTTACGGGCGAACCACATTACGGTTAAGGCCTTACAGGACGCTAGTGCAGCATCGTAGAGATCGTGTGGACTAGGTCCCAGATCTTCACCACCTTCGGCGCTGGAAACGTCTGTAGTCAGTTGATGATCTCCCATGTGCAGGGTCTGTGCTAATAGTGCTTGGGCTTTGCTTTCTAAACTGATGTTCATTGTTTTTCCTTAAAGGTTAAGGTACATTTTAACCAAGCATGATCGCAAATACTGCCAGTACGGTTCAAATTTTTTGTTTGGATGAAATCACGATGCCTGCGACGATGAGGAAGAAAGCTAGACCGTGATACCAATCAGGTAGCTCTCCCAAAATTGCAGCAGACAAAATCGTCGTGAACAAGGGTGTCAGATTGACGAAAAATCCCGCCACATTGGGTCCGGCTTTTTGTACTCCTGCGCCCCAACAGCGAAAAGCGATCAAGGCGGGGCCAATAGCAACGAAGATAATTGCAGCCAGTAATTGCCAGCTCCACTGAATGTGGTAATCGATTAACGCCCATTCTCCAGCGGCAAATAGTCCTGACCAGATCACACCAAAGCTGATTTGTGCGAGCAAAAAAAAGGTCCAGCGCGGTCGTAGCTCTTGATACTTGCTCTGGTCAGTGAGTAGCCAGCTATAAAACGACCAGGCGATGGTGGCGGCGATCATGAGTAGGTCGCCTGCAACTAAATGTAAGGCGAGCAGATGCTCGAGTTTGCCACGACTTAGCACCAATAGCACACCAACAATAGAAAGCGCTGCGCCTGCGATTTGCAGCATACGTATTTGGGCATCAAAGAAAAGCCAACCGACTAGCATCATCCAAACGGGCATGCCGGATGCGACTAAGGTGACATTAATAGGGCCCGAACTTTGCAGTGCGGCATATTGCAAGGCATTGTAGACACCTATGCCTAATAGACCCAAGACCGCATAGCGCTTAGCATCGCGCCAAAGGCTGCTGTTAGTTTTGAAAATAGGATAAGCAAACGGCAACAAAATGAAGAAGGCGCACAGCCAGCGTAGAAAATTCAAAGTTACAGGGGGAATGTCGTGATAAATCAGACGCCCAACGATGGCGTTCGCAGCCCATAGCATGGGCGGGATGGTGAGTAGGATGATGGTGTTAATTGAGAGCTTATGGCGCATAGGGATAGGAAGGTAATTTAGTTTTGTATTATCCACGTTAATTGGAATGCTAGTATTTTGTTGCCGCATGGAACTATTTATCTGGCTAATTGTCTGAGCTTGCGCTGTACATGCTGCGATTTGGATAAATTGACTCAGGTAGGTGTTTTTCGATGTTAAATAAAATACATGGGGAATGGGAAATTAGTGTGGTGCGTGATGTGCTGGTGTCAAGCTTTGCGGGGGTTTTCAATGAACCTGGTACGCGCGCCTATTTTGCGGAGGCGATGCAAAAAGCACCCTTAGACCGGGCCTGGGTTGCCTTAAGTCATTCCGAAAATTGGGATATGTCGGGCGCCGCTGCGCTAGCGATATTTGCCGAAATGCGCGCCTATGCATTTGCTAATAACTGCCAAGGACTTGCTGTGGTCATTCCTAGTGCATTACGCAAAATGATACATCAGCGTCAAACGGGTAAATTTTCGGAAGACTTAGTGGCCTATTTCACCAAGTTGGAAGACGCCTGCTTGTGGTTGCAAAGTAGAGGTTTTTCGTTTGCGGTTGATGATTATCCGCATTATGAATTTTTAGCCCGAACCCGGCTAGCTTAGTGCAAACTAGGCGCCTACAAAGTTTCTCAGCAGGCTTCTGTCTTAGCTCATTGCTAATTGCATGACTTCTATATCGAGACTCATCAAGATCGCTATATTTATATGTAAATCGACCTAATATGTAATATTTTAACTATTTGACATATTAAATGCCTTGCGGCACTCTTGTGGTTTAGATTTTCTATTTTCCTTTTTTGAGGTGATCTCATGCCCGTATATCGTTCCCGAACCACCACCCACGGTCGCAACATGGCAGGTGCCCGCGCCTTATGGCGTGCCACTGGGATGATGGATGGCGATTTTGAAAAGCCGATTGTGGCGGTGGTTAACTCTTTCACGCAGTTTGTGCCGGGTCACGTACATTTAAAAGACTTAGGTCAAATGGTGGCACGTGAGATTGAAGCGGCTGGCGGTGTGGCGAAGGAATTCAATACCATTGCGGTGGATGATGGTATCGCGATGGGACATGGCGGCATGTTGTATTCACTGCCATCGCGCGAATTGATCGCGGATTCGGTCGAATACATGGTGAACGCCCATTGCGCCGATGCCATGGTGTGTATTTCGAATTGCGACAAAATTACGCCTGGCATGTTGATGGCAGCGATGCGCTTGAATATTCCTGTGGTGTTTGTTTCTGGTGGTCCTATGGAAGCGGGTAAGGTTTTAGAAACCTTGCATCCAAAACAAACCGGCGAGCAAAAAATCATGAAAATCGATTTGGTCGATGCCATGATTAAGGCCGGTGATAGCAAGGTTAGCGATGAAGAAATCGGACGTATCGAGCGTTCAGCTTGCCCGACTTGCGGTTCGTGCTCAGGTATGTTCACCGCAAATTCCATGAACTGTTTGATGGAAGCTTTAGGTTTAGCGTTGCCAGGCAATGGCACGATTTTGGCGACCCATGCCGACCGTAAGGAATTGTTTTTGCGCGCTGGTCGTTTGATCGTGGATTTGGCCAAGCGCCATTATGAGCAGGATGATTACACCATCTTGCCCCGCTCGATTGCCAACAAAGCGACCTTCGAAAACGCCATGGCACTCGATGTGTCTATGGGCGGCTCCACCAATACGGTATTGCATTTGTTGGCAGCAGCACATGAGGCTGGCGTGGATTTCAAAATGGCCGATATCGATCGCATTTCACGCAAAGTTCCTTGTTTGTGTAAAGTCGCACCGATGACGGATAAATATCATATCGAAGACGTGCATCGTGCGGGTGGCATTATCGCGATTTTAGGTGAATTGGCACGTGCGAATTTATTTGATACGACCCGCCCGACGATACACGCGCCGACTTTTGCCGAAGCGATTGCGCATAACGATATCGCTGTTAGTGACGACGCCGCGGTTAGAAAATTATTTATGGCAGCACCGGGTGGTGTTCCTACCCAAACTGCTTTCTCACAAGATAAGCGCTTTGATAGTTTGGATACAGATCGCGCGAATGGTTGTATCCGTGATTACGAGCATGCCTATTCCAAAGATGGCGGCCTTGCGGTCTTGTACGGCAATCTGGCGGAAAAAGGTTGCATCGTGAAGACCGCTGGCGTCGATGAAAGTATTTTGACCTTCAGCGGCAAGGCGCGTGTTTTTGAAAGTCAAGACGATGCGGTCGCAGCGATTTTGGGCGATACCGTGCATGAAGGTGATGTGGTGATTATTCGCTACGAAGGCCCGAAAGGTGGGCCAGGTATGCAAGAGATGTTGTACCCAACTTCGTATATCAAATCTAAGGGCTTGGGCAAAGCTTGTGCACTTTTTACCGATGGTCGATTCTCTGGCGGCTCATCCGGTTTGGTGATAGGTCATGCTTCACCCGAAGCGGCCGAAGGCGGAGCGATTGGTCTGGTCGAAGAGGGCGATCAAATCTTAATCGACATTCCAAATCGCAGCATACGTCTGGATATCAGCGATGAGACTTTGGCCGCACGTCGCGCGGCGATGGAAGCGAAAGGCGCTTTGGCTTGGCAGCCAGTGAATCGTGATCGCTATGTGTCACAGGCTTTGCAAGCGTATGCGGCATTAGCGACTTCGGCAGATCGCGGTGCTGTGCGAGATATTACGCAGTTGCGTCGTTAGTTAAGGGGTGCTGCAAGCTAAGATCATCAGTGTCTGTGCAAGCGCAAGAGCAAAATAACTTGTGCACATACTCCCTTCTCCCGCAAGCGGGAGAGGGAATGTCATCTCTATCTCGACTTGTGTTGTTGTGTTTGTAAAAAACATGGGAGAAAGAAAAGTTCCTACTACGCTTGTAAACCTTGATTTGGCCTTGGTTTCACTTGTCGCACGATTTCCACTCCCATAATTAACAGCGAACACGCCACAATCACGCCCATGAAAAACTTGGCGGTGGAATCGCTAGCAGGGGACATCATGATGGCGCCATCGGCGATCGCCCATGTCATTACCGCACAAGTCAACAAGCTCAAACCAGTTTCCATACGTCGTAATAAAGGTGTCCATCGCCCCTGAATCATGACCGTGAAGTAAAAAGGAATATTCAGTACCACCAATGTAAATAGGAGTGGCGCCTGACGCTGCAAAAAAGAATCGGTATACGTTAATGCCATATAGGCAGCAGGCGCTGCTTTGCCGGCCCAGATGACATCTAAAATCGAGCTAGGATTAGCCAGCAAATAGATTCCGCACAGCATGGCAATCAATCCTAAAGCCACCGCTAGGCGACCTCCTGTTATCCGGTCTTGTGCGCGTGGTTTCCATGTGGATTTCATCGGATAGTGTTGACGCGCCCATGATGCAAGGCCAAAACCGACAACCAACACACCGGGCCACCAGAAAGACGGAATCACGGTTTTCCCCCACCATGAACTGAGTGCGCGAATAAAATCTGTTCCGGAGTTGATAGGCTGACTCAAATTAGAAAGTAAACCTAAACTCCAGATCACTACTAAGCCGATGATGGTCAGATGTAAGAATTTGCGGCCATCTGCTGTATCAATAATGGTAAGTGCTGGTTGATAGCGTGCAGCTACTTCGTTTGGATGTCCGAAGGCTTGCAAGAAATCGATGACGAGTTCGGCGTCAAGTTGGCGACCAGTTTCTTCCGCTTTGGCCTGACATTCTTCCAATAACAAAGCACGTAATTCAAATGCCACGTCGTTGCGCTGCTTGCGTGGCAATTGCAATGCGACCTCATTGACATACGATGTAATGACATCATTGGCGTTCATCTTAGTCCTCCTGTAAAAGTCGTCCCATGACATCGTTCATGCCTTGCCATGACTCTGTCAGTTTCTTGAATAATTTCTTACCATCCGCATTGAGTGAGTAGTAGCGACGTGGCGGACCGTCTTCTATCTTCCACTCACTTTGCAGTAAGCCCTGCGTTTCTAATCTGCGTAGCAGAGGATATAAAGTACCTTCCTCAATTGACATTCCCTGTTCGGCCAAGGCTTGACGCAGCTCATACCCGTAGCGCGGTTTGCGCAATTGCGAAAGCGTGGCAAGCACCACCACGCCGCGTCGCAGTTCGAGTTCTAGTTTTCCGAAGTTATCTGTAGTAGCCATGTGGTGCACTGTACTGTGTGTTGCACAGTATGTCAAATAGATTTTTGTGTTGTTGCTTTTTTTGTATAATTCGAGGCTGTTGCTAAGTTGCGTGATAGAGCAGGGCATGCATAGAGTCGGATGACGATGAGGAAAATATTTTGTATTTAAAAAATCGTTTTGAATTTTCAGGCGGCATGTCGCAACGCTTGCTTGGTGCGCTGGCAGCTACTTTATTTCCCTTGATGTTGGGTTTAAGTTTGCATCGAAGTCATGATGCTAAAAAAGCGCCTACGTCATCCACGATTTTTCAGTTAGCTTTTATCGCTCAACCATGGCCAAGTGAGTCAGTAAATAATTCAGCCAATATGGTGACCAAGAAGGCGCCCATTCGGCATCGTGCGAAAAATTTGTCAGTAAAAGCAGCTTTTAGTCGTGATCCAGATTCGCCTGCCTCGGTAAGTGCCTCGGACGCTTCCACCCAGATCGCCGAGACTGCATTAACAACGATAACGAGTCACACTTCAGAGTCAACAGCAGACACTTGGGCAAAAAAAATTAAAGGAAAGTCAGTGATAAGCGCCTTTCAAGATGCGCGCTCAGATATTCAAAAAATGGGTGATCGCAAGGCGATTGCATTACAAGCAGAGCGTGCCAATAAATATGAAGTATTTCAAAGTGCGGCCAATAATGCAGTCATTCCTGATTGCCTCGCGCGAGGCACTACGACCAAATTGGGGCTAGACTCGTTTAAAGGCTTGCTCGCAATTCCGGCACTGGCAACGGCGGCAGCTATGGGGAAATGCAAATAGAGTTGGCGTTGTAGTGCGGCCTACTATGTGTAAGCAAATATACTACGCCTTGCAAATTTGATTTGCGTGATAGTGAGGGATGTTTTCAATGATTTAAAGCTTGGCGTCGCTTGTCCATTTACCTTGCTTCTTGATGTCGCTGCCTTGAAATTGTAACTTGTGTTTCGTTTTTACGATTTCGTTTTTTTGCCAGTAAATCTTATTAAATGAAATGCTGGTATTGCTGTCCCACTTGAGGTCTTCCGCTCCCCATTCGGCAGGTCGCATATCAAATTCTTTGATGATTCCATTGGGCGTAATTAGATAAACGCTTAGAACATTCGGTGCATAGCCTGCTTCAATATCAGCGTGTGCGACGGCCATTCTTCGTTGGTTAGGCGAGATTATGGCATCACCGCCTATGTTGGTGAGCTTGCCGAATTTCATATCGATTAAGTCGTAAGTACCGCCTTCGTAGTAAGTGGTTTCCAGCAGGCCGTAAGCTATTTCTGGGAAATATTTTGTAAATTGATAGATGCGAAAGTCATCACTGTCGCTGTCGATATTTTTGAATACTTTGACGGGCGCGGCTGACGGTTTAATTTCCAAAATGTTGCCATTGCGGCGTACCCGCGTTGGATATTTTTTGCGTAGTTCTTGTTCCAGATATTTCGCGCAGTCATAGGCGCTCTCAACTTTGACTGGACAATTGGTTTGTGCGGATACAGGTGATGTGAAACTAGCAAAAATTAGTGCAATAGCGATCAACATATTTCTGCGCTTCATAGGGGCTTGATGAAATTGCTTGATATCGTACATGCTTATTTCACTCGCAATTTTTCAATCGCATAGTCTTGCCATGCTTCGCCTATCACGGTACATGAATCATGGCAGTCAACTATAGATTGCAGCCAAGCGCCTTCAAGACGGTTAGAGCCCTTCAATTTCATTGCTATGCGACGCCACCCATACAATTCTTTCAAACAATTTTCTTTTTTCCCGCGACGTGGCTTTAATAGAACTTCACCTTCGAAAACACCATTTTTTATGATGCCACGAATGATCGTTTCGCCTTCAGAAAATCCCCATTCTTTTTGTTCCGCGCTTACTTGAGCATACTTGCCAACAAATTGTTTTCCATTCTTGCTGAATCGAATAATGCTGGAGGCTGGGAAATTGCTGGTCTCCATCCATAAGCCAACTATCGTAGACGTCTCCTTAGTCGCAGCATTAGCTAAGACCAAGCTTGGCCAGAGTAAGACGCTTAGCAAGACTGCTTTTTCAAAAAATTTTAGAACAGGCAATTCATTACTCCTTAGTTTGCACTTGATTTGTAAAAAAATCGCTGATGCTCAAAATAGCCTTAATTCAGGCTTCGGGCAAGGCAAGTTTTGCTATTGGCCTTTGATGGAAATCACTAGCCTTCATTGATCATTTTTATCTAGCCTGAAGAGATAAAAAGCAGGCATGGCGATGGCAAGTATCGCGAGCAGGTCAATTGCTAAATGAACATAAAATCCTTTGCTCATAGAAATACCAATATCTAATATTCCCCAAATTGCTGTCGCGCCTAGAATACCAGACCACGGTTTATAGCTTGAAATTCTCTTGCTATAGAAAGTGATCGTGAATAACAGAACGCCCCAACTAGCCACAGTGGGGCCGAACAAGGCGATGATCCAGCGCTCAAAGTCCAGAGCTTCGGTTGGCTGCGTTTGAGTATGCCAAAACGCATCGCGTATCAAGTTTGAATACGCATAAAACAAATCTGAGTAAGCATAGAGCGGCAATGCCACGCCCACCAGAATATGAATGAGGGCGATGAATTGCAAGAAATTGATAGCGCGAGTCCGGTTCATGATTTTATATGGTCTGAAAATTATTGTGACTATCCCTCCATTTTAGATGAGTATCGCGGTGATTGACGAGGCACAACTCGTGCAGGTGCAGCTTTAATGGATTGTTGGCGCTTAGGCAAAAACTGTTTATCTAAAACGCGCCAAATCTCACTTAAAGTTGCAACTCGCGTGGCCTGTATTTGCTGGCGCTTACGCCATGCCTGGCGTAATCCCAAAAACGCATCACGCTTGGCACGCAAAATTAATTTGCATTGGCCACGTCGCGTAAAGACCGCAATCGTGACGAGATTCAAAAGCAGATGTAGTGGGAGCAGTAGCCAGAACAAAGCACCCGGCATATTTTTTATATAGGCGTAGATTAAATTGCGATGACCGTGATAGACAGAAAAATCACTACCACTGCCGCCCGTGGTCGCCGAGCCAATGTGACGCACACTGGCTTCTGGCACGTAGTAAGATTTGTGTCCCGCTAAACGGAGGCGAAAGCCGAGATCGATATCTTCCACGTAGCAAAAAAAATCTTCATCAAATCCACCTAGTTCTTGCAGTACTTTGGTGCGATATAAGGCCGCTGCGGCACAAGGTGAAAATATTTCGCAAGGATTCAAACTATGATCTTGGTTCTTTGCACCATATCCTGCACGCCAAACCAAGCCACTCATATGATAGCTGTCGCCAATGCCATCTAAGACTTGTGTATTTTCGTGGCGTATCTGGCGCGAGCCAAACGAAGCTGATTCGGGGTAAGCTTCTGCCGCTGAGAGCAATTTTTCTAACCAATTGGGGGCTGGAAAGGCGTCTGGATTTAATAGTGCAATAAACTCTGTGGTACATTGCTGGAGTACATAATTATTTGCCGCGGCAAACCCCAGATTGCTTTGCATCAGCAAGATTTCAATGTGCTCACTGTGCTCAATGTGAGAAATTGAGTCATCGCTACTAAAATTATCGATGACTACAATTTTCTTCGGTTGGACGGTTTGCAATGCCAGATGCTGTAAGCAATCTGCTAGTAATGAGCCACTATTCCAATTGACAATGACGACGGTTACATCCTTCATACGGGTACTCCTGCGATGGCGGGATTGCGTGGTTTAAATGCGAGGGCAGCTTTTTCTACCAAATGCCAAGAGAAGATAGCGAACGCTAAGGTTACTGCCGTACAGAGTGTTACATAGATCCCAAAATTCAAATTTGGGAGAAGAAAAGCGATAGTCTGCTGCACAGGGAAGGCATAAATATACACACCATACGAGTAATCACCTGTTGCCGTCATGCGCGATAAAAATTCACTCGTCGATAAGCCAAATGCCAATACGATCAAAGGTAATAGCGCCCACCCAGCAAGGAACAGAAAATGTGGGAAATTGGTTTGAATGCACAACATGCCAATACCCGCTAACACCACACTAGTGATAGAAAAATAGCGTTTCAAATCAAGCTTGTAAAATACGGCGCCAGCCCAAAAATAGGTGCCATTAATAAAAAGCTGGCGCAGGTCGGTGCCGTACACTACCAGCATTTCGGTAGCGGATTGCGCCCAACATAAATAAAGCGCGACCGATGCAAAAAATGCTGCAATTGTGATCCATTTTTTTGTTGAAATAACGCCCAAGAATGCTACAGCGATGTACAAGAAAAACTCTAGGGGCAGACTCCATAAAGATCCGTTGACGGCATTCGGTACGCGACTATGTTCAAATACGCCAGGTAAGTAATAGGTAATATAGAGCGTGAGATTACGCAGATAATGCCAAGTTGCCTCATGTGCGAAATATTGTTTTAGCGGTAGGCTGGTGAGCCAAGGTCCCAGTACAAAAATGCATAGCAACACGCATACAATCAAGCCCGGAAATATACGTAAACATCGACGTATAAAAAAACGCCTCAAGTTTGGATCCTGCTGCCAACTTTGGGTGACCAGGTAGCCGCTGATGATGAAAAATATAGCTACTCCTAATGGACCAAGTGGCATCCACGATAAAAAAAGTGGTTCGGGGCGCCCCAGGAAAATCGCACTATGTCCGTATAACACCAAACCGGCTGCTAACAATCGTAGAAAATTTAGATTATTTGTTTTCACGCGTGCATCTCTTGAGATAGTTCATTTTGTTTCATCGTCGGCTCAGATTTAGCTTTATCTGACTCGGATAGTTCAGCCAATAAAGTATCGATCGCCTGAGTCCTCAGGCTATTTCTGGTGAGCGCGAGCGGGTAAGCTGCGGCGAAAATTTCACTACGCTGGCGAGTCTGCTCTGCATTTTCGGGTACGCGAAATAGCGAGGTTAATTTGGGAACGTAGGTGAATTGATTCTTGTGGGCGTAGCGTACCCACAGTGTCCAATCTTCTAGGGCATCCATATCCTCATCGAAACCACCTCGTTCCAGATACAAACTGCGTTCAAATAATACGGATTGTATGGGCATGAAGTTATGGTGACGGAGTACTTCATAATCAAATACTTGCCGTAGCGGCGGTGGTACCTGATAAGTCATTTCGCTGTAGCGACCTTGAGCCAACTGCGAACTATCGGTTGGTACTTCCCACGCCAAAGTGTAGGCAGCACGTGACTGTGTTTCAGTCAGCATCGTATTCACCAGGACTTCGACGTGGTCAGCGAAGAGCAAATCGTCATCGTCTAAAAATAGACACCAACGTCCATTGGCTTGACGCAGACCATGGTTGCCGGTCGCGGAACGACCACATTTGCTCAATCCAAAATAGCTTATAGCCCGAGGTAATGCTGGCTGCATTTCATCGATCAATATTTGCATGCTTTCACCGCCGTCTTCGACGATGATATGTTCAATATTGGGATAAGTTTGACGCGCAACTGACAATATGGCCTGCCGTAGGTATAGCTCTCGGCCGCGATAAGTACGGGTGATGATAGAGACCAATGGCGTCACGTTGGGCGTGGCTTCTAACTCGATGAAGGCACCATCCCTGATCATTTCATAATCCCATTCACGGAATGGAAATTGAATGGAACTAGTTTTGCGTGCCCATAAAGTCTTGGGGACTAAGGTCAGTAGACGCAGTAGATTGCGCAGTACGGCTAGCCGGGAGCCAGGATAAGCTTGACTCGCCATTAATAATCGCAGGCCTAATAAAGGCACTGCCAAAGCATCCCAGCGATTACCATATTTCAAACGTAAATACAGATTGGCGAAGGTGCTGCCCGTGTATTGCAAGGGTTTTACTTGCGCTACCGTCTCATACGTGAAATGCCACACCACCGCTTGTGGACAGTAACGTAAGACATGACCGGCGCGACGCAGGCGATATGATAGTTCCACATCCTCGCCATACATGAACAGCGTTTCATCAAAACCGCCGACCGCCTGTATCGCGGAGCGGCGCAACAATACGCAAGCATGAGAATTCCAATTCGTGCTGCCAGTGACAGGATCGTGGTATTTAGGATGTTCGTAAGGTTTTTGGCGCAGTTCCCAAGCTGCAGCATGGGCGACATCGGCTACCGCATTCGATACTACTTGGCGCAAAGCATCGGCTTCGAAAGTCAGATCGAGATTGGTCACCAGACAGTAGGGCGCACTCCCTTTTTTGAAAGCGACATTATGTCCTGCACCAAAACCATGATTGGGAGCGACCTGAATGCTTACCTCGATACCCTGGGCACGTAAAATTTGAGCACCGCTTTGCAATTTTTCCAGCGTGTCATCGGTCGAACTATTGTCGACAAAAAATACGCTGAGCAAAGTCTTAGGGTAATTTAATGCGAGTAAGGATGCAACGAAGCTGTCTATCCATCGACTACTATTGTAGGTCACGATACTTAAATCAATGCGAGGACATTGCTCGGCGGTGAGTAAGGGCGGCACAAATACGGAGACAGGCAATTGCATCGCCGCACAACGCTCTTCCACCATGGCGGCGATTGCGCCTTGATTCATACTTGAATGTGGCATGATGGCGCTGATGTTTAAGAATTTGCCACGCAGTGTTCTGAACAATTGAACGATAGGTCTGGGCACCATGCTTTTTGTTCGATTCAATACGACTCGGCTGGCAGTCTTGATTAGCGAGGTCTCGCCGCGACCAAGTCGACGTAAAGCGCGCAATGGTGCGCTCCAACGCCATGATCTGCTGGCACGTATTTCAGCAATGCTGGCAAATGCGTGATCTCGTTCCAGCGTCAATCCTGCGAGCTTGTTATCAAGTGCGATCTGTTGGTTTTGTAAGTTATTGATTTCCGCGACAAACTCTGTTTCGCGGTGCTTACTTTGTTCTAGCCTCAGTAGAAGATCGTTGACGGTTTGCGGGTAAGTTTTTAGTTGTACTTGCTGCAGCGATTTTATTTCCTTTAATTCAGCTTCGAGTTTTTCTTGTGATTGCTGATGCTGTTGTAGTTGCGCTGCTGCTTTGTGAGTGGTTTCTATTTGCTCTTGAAGACTGCGTTGTAATTCCATTGCATGTTGTTGGTGTACCGCGATATCACTCTCTAAATGGGCCACCCATTTTTTGTGCAGGACGACATCATTTTCTCTATGTTCCACTGCAGTACGCAAGGCCGAAACCATATCCGAGTCTTCGATAGGTTTCTCAAAAAAGCTAGCTTCTAATGGCGGCAATGTCTGATTGGACGCGAGCGCAATCCAATACAGTGGTTTGGCCATCCCAGGCGTCATTTGAATCCCGTCTTCTTGCTGCCAGCAGGTATTTAAAGCTGTGGTTTCGGATTGCGCGAAAATGCCCGATCCAAAAAGCAGTCGTTGGCCAAAATAGGCAATGTTTTCGAAGTAGCCTTCTAGCAGTTGTTTGAATTCATGCTGATACAGTTCTTTGACATGAAATTCATTATGTGAGCCTGGTACATCCGAATAGGTCAGCTTATCTGGGCTAGAAATAAGTAAGACCCCATCTTTGCGTAAAACGCGGCGAATTTCTTGCATCATTTCTTGATGCTGGTCGTGATGTTCTATGGTTTCAAAACTGACCAATAAGTCGACGCTGGCATCGGGCATAGGTATGGCGGCACAGCTGCCAATCCGGTATTCGAGATTGTCGCGTTGGTAGCGCTGTTGCGCATGGGCGACCGCTTGTGCGGAGATATCGACCCCTATGACTTGTAATGCATGTTCGGCCAACATGGCAGACCCATACCCTTCGCCGCTCGCGATATCGAGCACCACCTTAGCTTTGGCGATGCGACTTGCCTGCAGATAGCGATGGCGATGTTCTAGTTCGATATTGCCGTGCACTTCGGGCACGAAACGTTCACCTGTAAATTTCATAAATAGTCTTCGATTCTTTGTTACTAAGCAGCAGCTCTAGATTGCGTTTGATCTAATTTGATATGCAACATGGGAATGCCTATCAAACCTGTAGCAACGCTGCTCGCTTCTGATTTGAAACTGATGGCGTCGTGCACCCAATGATGTTGAATGTGGGTTTGTTGACTGCCATTGGCGATCGCAACACCAACGCTATATTCACCAGCGGGAAGTATCGGCATCAAGAAGCAGAATTCCGCTTCGATATGGCTGCCAGCCTCACAAAATGGCGGGTAGTCGCTGTAGCTTAAATAGGTGTTATCGCCAAACAAGGCTTGTCCGCGGCTATCTTTCACAGTGAAGCCGATAATCGGCGCGTCCAGGTCCACATGCGCCACCGCTTGTACACGTAGGCTCACTTGCTCGCCACCGACCACCCAAGTTAATGCAGCACCGTCTTGGTCGTAAAATTCAACCGCGGTGATTTGAGCACCGCCTTGACCAAACGATTTCGACTCCGGATCGAAAGCGAATATCTGTAAGTCATTGCGTAAATTGCTGTGATTCACAAACGCCAGACGTTGGTCGCGGCTTGCTTGCGGTTGCCGTTGAGCGATAGCCGTTCGCTTCATTCTCGTGCTACTGCTTTTGCCTTGTTGCGCTTCATAAAATGCTTGAAGGTAAAGTTCACAGACCTCTTTGGGAGAGCCTTGTTCTTGTACTTCGCCTTTCTCCAACCAGATGACCCGGCTACATAAACTCTTTACAGCCGCTGTGTCATGACTGACAAATAAGACCGTGCCTGTTTTCATGAAGTTGCGCAAAAAGCGCATACATTTCTGCGTAAAGAAAGCATCACCAACGGCCAAAGCTTCATCGATGACTAAAATATCGGCATCGACATGCACAATCACCGCAAATGCGAGCCTGACCAACATACCGCTAGAATAGGTGCGAACGGCGTGCTCTAAAAATTCACCAATATCAGCAAAGGCAACGATGTCATCAAAGCGCTCGTCTATCTGTTCTTTGGTGAGTCCGAGTATGGTCGCGTTCATATATACGTTCTCGCGTCCTGTGAACTCGGGATTGAAGCCTGAGCCCAATTCCAGCAAGGCGGCAATCCGGCCATGCGTACGCACCTCACCACTGCTAGGTGATAAAGTGCCGCAAATAATTTGCAATAAGGTCGATTTGCCTGAACCATTACGACCAATGATGCCGACCGTTTCCCCTTTTTTTACCTCGAAATCAATACCCTGTAAGGACGAGAATTCGCGAAAATAGTCTTTTCTTTTCTGACCTAGCATGCTGCGCATTTTGGGCAACAGAAATTGTTTCAAACGATCGCCAGGTGATTCATAAATTTGGTAATGCTTACTCAGCTGTTTGACGCTGATCGCAATTGCATTAGAGGACATCAGCGAATCCTTTACGTGTCTTTTGAAACCAGGCAAATCCTAAACTAGCGATCACAGCCGAGCAGAATAGGTAGGAAAGCCAGATTGCTATATCTAAATTTCTGCCCCAAATCATGGCGTCCCGACTTTGCTCTATGACCTGCGTCAACGGGCTGATCTGCACCAGCCATTGATAATTCTCAGGTAAAGCACTGACTGGATAAAAAATAGGCGACAGGAAGGTCAGTACCGACGTTACTACAACGACGATTTGACTCACATCGCGTAAATACACGCCAAGCGACGCTAGTAAGTAAGTGAGCCCCAAACTAAAAAAAATCAGAGGCAATAAGATCAATGGTAAGAAAAAGATAGTCAGAGGCGGTACGCCAAAGAAAATGGTATAGAACAGCAGCCAGACAATCAGGCTGATGCACATATGGAAAAAGGCTGCGCCTAGCGTCACTAGTGGCAAGATTTCCAAAGGGAAAATAACCTTTTTAACGTAGTTCACGTTGTTGACTATCAAACTGGGAGCACGATTGATGCAATCGGAAAAGAGTCCAAACAGCAGTAATCCAGCAAATAGCACCAGGGCAAATTCCGTTTTTGATTCGGAACCACCAAGCCAGCGTGCTTTAAAGACCACGCTAAATACAAAGGTATATACCGCCAACATCAAAATAGGATTAAAAAATGACCACAGCAATCCCATCATCGATCCTTGATATCGGATCATGATTTCGCGTCGAATTAAATCTTGAATTAACTTACGATGTGTCTTTATTGCCAACAGTAGACTTAAGGGAGATAGTTGGGGGGCTGCGTGGGGATTCATTAAATGCTTAAGGTGTTTTTGGGTAAAAGTGTGAAGGGTATACAAAACGAAGCGTATGAATTTTATAATTAAATTTGTTGAAAATTTCGCTAGATTCTGTCGTAAAAATGTCTTGAAAATGTATAAACTCGAGTCAAAAACTACTCGAAAATCGACCAATTAATGTAATTTTTATATGTATTTAATAATAGACGCGACATTATATTATTTATTTAAGTGTTGAGTGATAGTAATTTCAAAAAATACAAAATAGTGCCCATGTAGAAATTGATTTCAAATTGCCAACTTTGTCGGTTTTAGCTGTTTTAGTGAGCCAGCTCAAATCCGGTTTCGGTCGACTTGGCTCGACTCGTTTATACTCTTGGCTTTAACGCCCCAAACAGAGATATCTGTCTTACTTGTTGCAAGACCAAATTTTTGATGCAGGCTGCGCTCTGGCACCGTGCTTCTCAACTCAAACTTCAAGCGCTCGCTAGCGTGATGCTGAGGTCTTAGACAATGTAAGTACGCCTATCTGGGTGCAATTTGTGGTCTTGGCGATAGCCATAGACAATCAGTGAGAAAATTATGTCGAGTATGGATCTGTCTGCGAACTCTGAAGAGCAGGCATTGGAATTTGTGGCCTCGTGTGCTTTGCCTACTACCTGGGCAAATTTCATCATGCATGCCTTTATTGAACCCACTAGCGGTAAAGAGCACATTGCCTTGACTTTGGGTGATGTGGCGGACGGTCAGCCAGTATTGGCACGTATACATTCAGAATGTTTGACGGGTGATGCATTGTTCAGCAAGCGCTGTGATTGCGGTCCGCAGTTGGAATTGGCAATGCAAAAAATCGCGCAAGAGGGACGTGGAGCGATTTTGTACTTGCGGCAAGAAGGCCGTGGTATAGGCTTACTTGCGAAGGTGCAGGCCTATCATTTGCAAGACGCGGGTGCAGATACGGTGGAAGCGAATCAAAAATTGGGCTTTGCTGCTGATTTGCGCAGCTATAGTTTGTGCGATCCTATGCTGAAACATTTAGGTATCACTAGCGTGAAGTTGATGACGAATAACCCGCGTAAGATTTCGGCTTTGCAGAATATGCAGGTCAAAGTCGAAGAGCATATTCCCTTAATCGTACAGCGTAATCCCTACAATGAACGTTACCTCGATACTAAGGCGAGTAAGTTGGGCCACATGCTGGTGCCTGATCTGTAATCGACCATGCAATCGCACCTGATAGCGAGGGATGGCGCTGGATTAGCAGACGATTAGCGGTGGATCAACGTGGGATCCCAAACCGGATCGGGCTCACGTGATACGACGAAGCGTGCATTTTCAGCCTGTAAAGCAATGACTTCATTCGCCACATGTTTGGGTAAGCCGCGCCGCCTGACCGGACGATTTTGAATAAATAGAGATTCAAGATAATTTTTCAAATAGCCAGGGTCGCCTGCGAATAAGCAGATTTTTTGCCAGATATGGGGATATTCTTTTTGGATAAAACTGTCTGGCGTGATGCGTTTGAGCGCCGCCAACGACAAGGCATTGGGATTGCCATGTTCAATATAGGTAAAGGCTTTTTCTTGCAGTTTGCCGATTTCTTTCGGGTCATCTTCTAAAAACAATTTGCCTATGGTCTGCATGCTAGTTTCGATTTTAGGTGCATCCAAATCAGAAAATGGTGCCAGGGTGCGTAAAATCTGTTCTGCTGTTGGCAAGCTGGCGCGGCTCCAGCGTATGCATTTAATACCAGCGCTTTTGAGAAGTTTTCGGGTCGGATACGGTTCTTCTTGGTCAGCTTCGTCGCGCTCTAATTCTAAGACACAAAGTAATTCTAAGTTTGTATTGAAGATGCCGAAATCGACCTGTCTTTCTTTGAGTTTTTGGTACATTAGGGCACGTTTCTTGTCATTACTAACATGTGCGTCGAGAATGTCCGTGAGTTGTACGCGAGGGAAGATCAGACAGTTAGGCAGCGCTTTTTGTACGCGTTTGAAAAAGGTCTCTTCCTCGGCATCGAAAAATTTGCGTGGTTCACAATCAGGAATTGCCTTGCTATCTTTGTCTAGAAATTGAGAAAACATACTTAATCCTCCGATATTACAAATTCATTATATTGAAAATATACTTTCAAAATGGAGGAACGCAAGTTAATTGAGGATAAAGCATGGCGAATGGTGCCGAATTTCTGATAGGCGGCGCCGAGGTATTTTCTGGCTACGACTTTTTCCCCAAAAAAAGCCCAACAATTTTCTGTCGGGCACTATTCAAATAAAACGATGTTAGTTCCATTTGCATATGAAATGGCTGGTATGGGGCATAGCTGTCAGAGATATTCTGAATCAGCGCTAACCCTATGATTTAGTAAACACCCATGTAATCACGTTTGCCTAATTCCACCCCGTGATGACGCAAAATCGCATAAGTCGTGGTCACATGGAAAAAGAATTGTGGTAAGCCATATCCCAATAGGTAGGCATGACCTGTCAGTTTTTTCTCTTTTGGCGTGCCCGGGCGCAGAACGATTTCACGGCTTTCACTGCCTTCAAATTGTGCTGCTGTAAGGCTATTGATAAATTCCAAGGTTTTGCTCAGGCGCGCTTGTAAGTCTTCAAATGTTGCCTCCGTGTCTTGATACTCTGGCATATCGACGCCTGCTAAACGTGCTGAGATACCTTTGGCGAAATCTGCAGCGATCTGTACCTGACGGATTAAGTTAAACATATCCGGTGCCAAACGGGCTTGCAGATAGACTTGATCATCAACTTTCTTTTCCGCCGCGTGAGCCTGTGCCTTTTGCAAAATAACTTGCAAACTACCGAGCATTTGTTGAAAAACAGGAACAGAAGTGGTGTACATAGGTGAGGTCATAACTTGCCTTTTATGGGGAATACAAAATGGGTAGTAAGAAGAAAAAACGCACCATCATAATTCAATTATGCGGGGTGCGTTTTAGATGATTGATTCTGCATCTCTAGATGCCTAGGACACAGCAGTCGATCAGATTATACAAATTATGCGAAAGCAGGCAATTCATAGCCTTCAATTTTTGCTGCGCTGACCAATCGTGCCAAGTAGGCGTGAGTTGCTTTGCGACCTTCCATATCAGTCAAGTAGGCTTGCAGGCGTTCTTTGACTTCATCAAAACTCACCAAATCGCCGCCATTGCGTTCAGTGACTTGGATGATGTGGTAGCCGAATTGGGTTTCGATCAATTCTGGTGCGATATTGCCTGGTTCCATACTGAACACCGCTTGTTCAAATTCTGGCACCATTTGACCACGGCCAAACTGGCCCAAAGCGCCGCCTTCTTTGCCGGAAGGACAAGCGGAATGTTCACGCGCCATCGCAGCGAAAGCGGCTGGATTTTTTTGCAGATCCGCCAAAATGCCTTCTGCTTTAGCTTTGACCAAACTAGCCGCTAAACCTTCTCCTGGAGTAAATAAGATGTGGCTGGCTGCTGCCATTTCACCTTGTTTAAAGCTGCCACTGTTTTCCTCATAGAAAGTACGGCAAGTGGCTTCATCCACTTCATCAAATGCAACTTCTTGCTCTAATAAGGAGCCTATGATTTCTTCGTCGTTGCCAGCGTTGATGCCTAACTTGGCGGCTTCTGCCATCATCAAGTTACGTAAAATTAGTTCCTGGATCGCGCTATCGCGTAATTGTTCGCCTTCTGGGTGGCCAGCAGAGCGGGCACGATCCATTTCAGCATTGATGGTGGCTTCGTTGATTTCTGTGCCGTTGACGCTAATAGTCATGATGTTCCTAACAATTGATTAGAGTGGAAATAAGTGAAACTGAAATTTGAAAACTAA
Organism: Undibacterium sp. GW821-FHT11H02; assembly: GCF_058808015.1. Taxonomy (NCBI): domain Bacteria; kingdom Pseudomonadati; phylum Pseudomonadota; class Betaproteobacteria; order Burkholderiales; family Oxalobacteraceae; genus Undibacterium; species Undibacterium sp. GW821-FHT11H02. The sequence goes on from NZ_JBXARG010000020.1 coordinate 70,241, forward strand.
AGCTAATTATGGGCAAAATGAGCGATTTCAAGCCCATTTTTGCGCTATTTTCCTGATTTTTTCCTAGCCTGGCTGGGCTTCAGACAATTTGCTCGAAACTGTTTAGTCAGCCTTTGCCGCGGCGAGTTGAGCTGTTAATTCTGCAATTTGTGTTTTCAATGCTTGGTTTTCCGCACGCAGACGTTCCAATTCTGATAATGCTGAGATCGGAGTCGGGCTAGGTGCGTTCGCACTGACATCACTTTGATTAGGTTCGGCCTGATTGCCTTGATTGTCGGCATGGGTTCTTGGCGTGCGTACCTGGCGCAATTGACGTGCCGCCTGGTGCAATTCCTTCTTGCCCCCTGCGACTGCAGCAACTTGTTGTTCGCTAGGCAGCGACGCCAGGGTCGCCGCGGTGTTGATAGAAATCGTACCGGCGCGGACGGCTTCGACCAATTCTGGGGTCGCGGCTTTGCGGATTTTTTCTATCTGGGCCACAGCGGGTTTGCTTAGACCGGCTACCTTGGCAATTTCATCGCGGGTTTCAACTGAGACCGGATCAGGCTCGCGTGCAGCTTGTTCTGCTTCTTCGGCTTTTTCTTTGCTGGTCTTATCTTTACGACGGGTTGTGATGATTTCTTTTTTGCGCAATGCAAGTACGCCACGCTGAAAGCTGGAGACGCTGCGACGTGCCAGATGATTGTCTATCATCCACAGCATGACGTCTTCTATGCTTTGAAATTGATCGTTTTGCTTGGTTTGAAAGGGAATGCTATGTTTTTGGCAAATACTGTAGCGATTATGTCCATCAATCAAGGTCTCGCCCCAAAGCACTAAAGCATCACGGCAGCCTTCTTTGAGTAAGCTGCGTTCTAATGCCAGATATTCGTGGGTGGTGAGTGGATCGATGTAATCGCGGAGTTGTTGATTGATGATGATAGTCATAATGCTTTTGTAGGATGAAGCTGAGCTTGACTCTGGTTGGAGTCTAAATGGAATCTAAAACCGAAAGAGCAGCACTTTACAGCATTCCCTTGATGCGGTCATAGCCAGAACGACTAATCGGAAGATTAACACCGAGATGCATCACCGCTTGATAGCTGTCTTTGTTTGCACGTTCCAAACATTTAAGTGCTTGAAGACGGATGATGGTGGAGCGGTGGATGCGTACAAATTGTGTGGGATTGAGTTGTTTCTCTAAATCCGAGAGACTTTGGGTTTTGAGTAGGGATTTGCCGTCAAAATAGATTTGCACATAGTCATCTTGCGCTTCTATGTAGTCGATTTTTTCGACAGGAATGATGTGAGTTTGACCGCGATCTCTGACAATCAGGCGCTCTGGCTTCGCATTAGTTTGCGCAATTAGTTCTTGTACCGCAGTGTTGTTTTGGCCTAATAATTTGCGCGCCTTATTAAGTGCTTCGTCGAAACGTTGTTGTGAATAAGGCTTCAATAAATAATCGATTGCATGCTGGTCGAATGCTTTTAATGCATATTGATCGTAGGCCGTCGTAAAAATTACACCTTCTTTACGACCAGTGGCTTCTAATACTTCAAAGCCATTTAGTTTCGGCATTTGTATATCAAGAAAAATGAGATCAGCTTGCAGTGTGCTGATGGCATCGACCGCTTCTAAACCATTTTCGCATTCGCCTATGATGTCGATGTCGGCGTGCTTGCGTAGATATTCTTTGGTGAGGCGACGGGCCAGATCTTCGTCGTCGATGATAAGAGCGCGTAGGGTAGGGTTGGTCATAATTTTTCTTAAAATTTAATGGCGATGGCCTTAGCCTGCTGGTTCCAGCGGCAAAGTCATTTCAATCCGGAATGTCGCATCTTCGATTTTCCATTCAACGCGACATTTTTCTGAGTAGAGGCTAAGCATGCGCGCCTGCAGATTTTTTAAGCCTGTGCCTGTACCTTGCGCCAGGTTATTGCTTTGTGTATCGATAGGATTTTCTATTGCGATGTAAAGCCATGGTTCGCGCACTTTACTGGTGACGGTGATAGTGCCACCGTCAACCAGATCACGAATGCCATGTTTGATAGCGTTTTCCAGCAATGGTTGTAGCAACATGGGCGGAAGTAAGCATGATGTCGAATCTGGATCTATTTCCATGCTGACTTGTAGTTTTTTTCCAAAGCGAATTTTCTCTATCGATAGGAAGTGAGTACAGAGCGCGACTTCTTCAGCAAGTGTAATTTTTTGTTTTTCTGAAAGTGCTAAGGTTTGTCTGAAAAACTGCGCCAATTCTATGGTCATACTACGGGCACCGGCTGCATCGATAGTCGTTAATGCGCTGATGGAATTGAGGCTGTTAAATAAAAAATGTGGGTTAATCTGTGTACGCAAAACTTGAAGTTCTGCATCGCGGGCCAGCACTTCTGAGGCGGCTTCGCGGCGTTCTGCTAAACGGATATTGTCTAAGGCGATCAGGACGTCATAGATTAAAATCGACAATAAAAAAAGCAAGCTGCCAATGATGAATAGCAGACTGGGAATAGGCTGATTGAAGTGTATTCCAGCCCAACTTTCATCGAGTAGCCAAGTCGCTTTATTCCACAAATAGCAGAGCCAAAGCCATAGAGCACCATACAGAAACGCAGCACCACCGAAGATGCCAAAAACTTGCAGAAAGCGACGCTTCTTCATAGGCAAGGAGCGGCTTATATAGTAAGCCGAGGTGCTTAATACGCCGAATGCCAACATAGTGGGAATCGCAAAAAACAGGGCATTGGCCCATACGCTGGAATTCGTCAATACCAATAAAGCTGCCAACAAACAACCTGTCATTAACCAGATGGCATAAGTCAGCGAAATAGTCCGGAAATTTGACAGAAAGGGGTTCATAAGGCTGGTCTTGGTTTTTTTGTCGCGCAGTGTGCGCGTTATGTTGGAATTACCACCATAACGCGCACATGAGAATAGCGCTCTTGATAGAAATTTGAAATAGACGATTAGTTTTTAATTTCTACGCCACCCATAACGGCCATCCCGGTAATCACTAAGCGTTTTCCTGCATTCATGGAGGGGACGCTGGAATCTTCTATGCCTCCTAAGAACGCCATACCATTATTGACGACCGTCCAGTCACTGGGGATTTTCAATACAATACCGCCCCAAAACGCCGTGACGTTCAATACGGCCTCTGTTTGTATGGTCGCATTGCGTAAGTCAAGCTCTACACCACCCATGATCGCGGTGATGGAGCCACCTTGAAAGTCGTTGGATGCCACATTGCCTTGATTACCGCTCATCAGCGCAACGATATCGACTTTGGAATCCGAGGTAATCGGTGTGGTATTGGGTTTAACCATATCGACCAATTTTGCGGACTTATCTTTAAATATCACCATTAAGCCAGCACCGATTAATAGCAAAGGCCACCAGTCGCGCAAATTAAAATTGATGATGCCGAGACGGTTTAGCGTGATGATAGTACCTGTGGCGACTAGGCCGCCACCGATTACGTAGCCCGAGCGTGAATTCGCTTGAGATAGTTTCAGTAAACCAAATACGACAAACACAGTAGGCCAAAATTGCAGGATATCGCGGGTGTTAAAGAGACGTAGATTATCGACCAAGGCGAGGGCACCGATGATGATGATAATGGCGCCGAGTATCAGTCTTTGTTGTGGATTAGCGTTTTTCATGATTTTGTTCTTTTCTTAGAAGGCGTATAAATAGGTTGGAATTGGGATAGACGCTACTTAATTGTTTGGCTTGTCGATGAAATATCTGAACACCATATTCAAGCCTGCGGCGATGACAATCACAGGCCAACTATTTGCCAATGTCAGACCATACATATGTTGGGTCACTGCGTATAACCAGGCACCTAGGCCAATTTGAAAGAAACCATCAAGCACTTCTGACATGCGTTCGGCACGTACTACGCAGATCACACCAGAGAATGCGATGAGAGCGGGCCAGTATTTAAAATAGTCGCGTGCATTAATGTAGTCCATGCGATCTAACAAAAAGAAAAAACCTATGGTCACCAGCATAATCCCCATATGAACACTGTCTTTTTGTTTGCGTTTTGAGGCTACGGATGGGCCCGCTGTATAACTTGTTGAGCCTATGTTTTGACTAGAATTTTGTGCTGAGCTTGGTTCTGACATGATGTTTCCTTTCGCTGCTATCTTTGTTAGCTGTTAAGTACCGTCGTTCTGTTGTTTGATCTATCAGCGCGGTTTCGCATGCGCCACATCGATAAGATAAAACAGTCGATTAGGGAAGTCATGCCCTATTCGGTGAACAGCGGTAAGTGGTCGGTAAATGACGAAAACAATGCAAATATCGTGGAGATGCAGACGGTAAGTGGGGGAAGTATGCAGCCTTACTTGCCGCTAGATTGTTGCCTGAAAATACGCCGGAAAGTCAAATTGATACGTGGCCCTAGAGTGGCTTTTTCTTTGGCGATGGCATGTAGCCAATGCGACTGGGTAGTACCTTGCATGACCAGTACGCTACCATGGCTCAGTTTGATTTTGTATCGCAATTCTTTGCGAGTTTTATGTTTAAAAGCAAATTCTCGACTGCTACCAAAGCTTAATGAGGCGATGATGGGGGTGGGGCCTAGCTCGGTTTCATCGTCGCTATGCCAACCCATACTGTCTTGTTGATCGCGGTAGTAGTTTAAGAGCACACTGTTAAAACATGTTCCACAGCGTGCTTCTAGTTTTGATTTGATATCAAGTAGCGTTGCAGTCCATGTCAATGGCACTAGATGCAATCCAGAGTAGGTATATTCGGCGTCGCTGTCGCCATACCAGGCACTGAGTCTTGGCTGCAATCTCTGTATGCCCGCGATGCGTATGCTGTCTTGCCGCCAGGGTGTCTCTGATCGTAGTAATGCAAATAATCGATCCGCTTCCAAGGGACTATAGAAGTCAGGAAAGTAAAGCAGATCGGCATCGGGCAAGATGATGGATTCACTGTGCTGTACTGCGCTAAACAAAGAAGTCTGTTGCATGCGTTTATTTGCGTAACAACTTGTGTCGTTCGTATTCAATGTTCAATATGGTTTTTTGTATCGTGATATCCATGGCATGTGGCAGATTCACAAAATTAAATCCAACTTGATATTTTCCTAGGCGCGTGCGTTCAATAAAAGTAATGTGTCTGACGATTACTGGGCAAAATAAAGGTGATTTCGCGGCGAGATCTATCGTCACTTGTGGAATGTGATCCCCTACTTTAAATGGCGGTTCGCCTTCGGTGAAAATTCCAAAGCCCGCGACGCTTAAGTCGTGCATGGCCCAGTTACCTATGACTTTTGCATCGTCATCATACAATTTAGCATGCGGTGTTTTGACGATAGGCAGCAAAATACGATAGCTGTCACGGCGTTGCAGACGTACGATGCGCTCTGGAATAGGCACCCAAAACGCCTCTTGGTCGCCCCACATAAAGCGTTCTGGATTAAGACCAGTGAACTGTATTTTGACGCCGTCGGGAAACCCCATAAATACGCATTGCTGCGATTTGGCAAGTATGCGATTGGCTTTTTCGTCGCCGCCCAAGTCAAACACCAAGCCGTCGGGTCTGGCCGACAAAAGTACGGTCAATATGAAATGTTGTCCAGCATTGAAATAGACGGAGACGGGTTCACGTCTGTGGGCAAGTTCGTTCAGGACGCTTAAAATTTCGACCTGACTTAGTAGGAAGTATTTATCCTCGATTTCTTCGTTACTCAACGAGGCGGTCATGTATTTCTTTCAACTGATAAATGGAAATCGGCTTATTCCAGCAATTGGATAAAATGTTCTGCGCTGCGAATCACTGCATTCGATGGTGATCCAAAAAGATTTCTGGTCTCTTGCACAACATAGTCGTTGGTACCCTTAGTGCAATAAAGCACACCTTCAAAATTGGTACCTAGGTAATTGAATGGAGTTAGTTTGGTCTTAACTGGAATATCGCTGGCGAGTAAGACTCTTAGTTTTCTTTCTATGTCATAAATATTCGTGGTTTCAATTTGTACCTGTCCGCCTTTGGGATTGGGAAAATTGGTCGCAAATACCGGGCGCTGTCCCATGGGATTTTTTAAGGATATCTTTACACCCAGCTTTAGAAATTTGCTGATTGCGAAAAAATCATCTTCGGTAAACATACGTCACCTCTCATTCACTATTATGCTTGTTATTAGATTACCAGAAAGTTTCTTTTACCCCAATTATTAATTGGTATTTCATTTAATTTGACAGCCAGCTATGTGGCAAATTAATTGATAGCCAAGAATTTCTTCGCTTAGACAGAGATTTTCTCAGTGTGTTGATATTTGATATCACATTTGTTTCAGCATCGCGAGTGAACATATAAACTGCAAAATGACCCAAAATCATTCGTGATCGTTGACAATTTGGCCTCGATATTTAGTAGCATGTCTTAGCAAAATAGGTTCTAATCAGGAAAGTCGCAAGTGCTTTGCAAGTAAAACCATAATGCATATTCTTATTAATTGAGTTAATTTTAATCATTCCAAATGAATCAAAGAGAATCAGAGTTCGAGTTTATTAAAGGTTTGACCGCGGAATTATCTTCCCGCAATTTAGTTTTCCCCACCTCCTTGAAAGCGACGATGAAAATCCGTCAGGTATTGGACGATCCTGATATGCCTGTTGATCAAGTCGCCAGAATCATTAGCACCGAACCGGTGTTGTCAGCACAAATATTGATGTTGTCAAACACGCCCATGTTTAATCGGAGCTCTAAGAAAATTGAAGAATTGAAACTGGCAGTGAGTTTATTGGGATTTGGTGTGGTGCGTAATATCGCTATTTCTGTGGGAATGAAACAGCTCAAAGACCAACAAGAGCACGCTGTAAAGTCAGAACAGATGGAAGGCTTATGGACGCGTAGCATGCGGGTTGCAGCGCTATCTTTTGTGATTGCTAAAAATCGTACTAAGTTGAGCGCCGATAAGGCCATGGTCGCTGGTCTTTTACATGACATCGGAAAATTTTATATCTTAAGTCGTGCCCATCAGTATCAAGGGTTGTTTAGTTCTGATGCTGCTTTATGGGATTTAGTCGATCAATGGCATTCCGATATTGGTGCTGCGATTTTAGAAAGTTGGGAGGTGTCGGATGATATTCGCTCGGCCGTGATGGATAGAAAACGTACTGATTTGCCTGAGCATAGTCGCCCAACTTTGACGGATGTGGTTGCCGCCGCCGATTTTCTTGACGCCAGCTTCGTTAAACAATCGCTCGATGAGCTAGAAGAATTTCCGGTTCCTTTAAGAAATTTGGGATTGGATAAGAAAGAAACTGAGATTTTATTGAGCGAGACCCGACATGAGGTTGCGCAAATTCTGAAAGTAATAGCCTGAGCGTAAAAATTTGAGACTAATCGTTTGAGGCCCTAGCATACTTGCATAAGAAAACTATTCCTGAATAAATTTAAGGGTATTCTGGAACTCAATGAACTTAGTTGAATTTAAATGTTCTTAGTCACGGTAGTCGTATGGCTCGGCATTTAAGAGAATTTCCGAGCTTGTACCTGAAGTATCTGGGGTATCTGCATTTAATGTGCACCTAGATCATTTTTTTGTCGTATTGCTTTTCCAAGAATGGAGCACTTATGAAAAAACTTTTGTTGGCGTTGATGATCGCTGCTGGTATTACTCAAACCGCTATTGCTGATGACGCACTAAAAGCCGCCATCGCGAGTACTCAGCGCACACCTGCGAATGTAGTACGTGATGATGCGCGTCACCCTTATGCGACTTTGAAAATCTTTGGTATCAAACCAACGATGACGGTGGTCGAATTGGCGCCAGGTGGTGGTTGGTACACCGAAATTTTGGCACCGTACCTGCGCAATCAAGGTAAATTGATTTTGGCAGGTGCCGGTAAAAGCTTGAAAGACAAGATTGCAGCGACGCCAGCAATGTACGATAAAGTGACGATCGGTGAATTTGATCCCGCAAAAAAAATTGACTACGCGGCGAAAAATTCGGTCGATATGGTACTGACATTTCGCAATGTTCATAATTGGATAGGCGTTAATCCGGCTGCGGCTAAACAAGTGTTTCAAAGTGCTTTTGATGCCTTGAAACCAGGTGGTGTGTTTGGTGTAGTAGAACACCGTTTGCCCGCAGCGATGAAACAAGATGAAAAAGCCAGTAGTGGATATGTGCACGAAGCATTTGTAGTGCAATTGGCTGAGAGCGTAGGTTTTAAGTTAGTAGGCAGTTCTGAAGTGAACGCCAATCCCAAAGATAAAGCCGATCATGAAAAAGGGGTGTGGGCATTGCCACCTGTATTGGCCAACAAAGACAAAGATAAAGAAAAATATCTGGCGATCGGTGAGAGTGATCGTATGACATTGAAATTTGTCAAACCTTGAGATATGGTGAAGTTTTAATGCTAGTTCTAAAGCCCAATGAGTTCAATGATTCATTGGGCTTTATTTATTTTTGTAAAGATCAGACACAATGAAGTTAATTTCTATTTTGGTCAGTAGCGCAATGTGCTTCTCTTTGGCGCAGGCATTTTTACCAGAGGTGGCTGATGCACAAACCATGTATCGCTGTGGTAGTAATTATCAAGACAAACCTTGTGCCAATGGGCAGACAGGTAAAGTGATAGGAACGCAAAGAAGCACGACGCCCGACGCTGAGACTAAAACTGTAGTTGATCCTGTGTGCGCCAAGCGCAGTGAAGATGCAAAAAAAATTATCTGGATGCGGCAGGGTGGTGCGGCCAAAGAAGATGTCATGGCAAAGGCAGATAGCTTCGCGCAGCAGCGCTTGGTTGACGAAGTCTATGCAACACGGGGCGATACGCCGCAGATTCGGGCTTCGATTGAAAAACGCTGTATGGAGTCGCGAATGCTTACGCGTGGCCCCGAATCTATGTCAGACGCCGAATTGCTAAGTGCTGCCAAGGCATTGGAGAAGCGCATTCAAAACGCCGAAAAAGCGGAAGCGAGCCGCGTCGCTCCAGCGGAACAGGAAGCTCCGGCGCCTAAGCGTAAATTGCCCTGTCAAAATATCAAAATGCAATTAGAGATCGTGAACAACACGATACGTGCAGGTGCTGATGTACAGACTTTACAGCAGTTAAATCAACAAAAGCGTGATCTGGAAAAAGACTGGACGGCGGGTGCTTGTCGATAGCCAACAGCAAGACTATCAAGTCCCTGAGTTCAGCCGCACTCAAGTCAACATTTTCGTAAAAATAAAGTAAGAGCAGACCACAATGCAGTTCAAGAAAAAGGTGTGAAAAATGAGTAAATATATGTTGAATGTGAATGGACAGACCAAGTCCGTTGATCTGGTACCCGATACCCCACTTTTATGGGCGTTGCGTGATTCCCTGGATTTGGTCGGCACTAAATATGGTTGTGGGGTCGGTCAATGCGGTGCGTGTATGGTGCAGATTAACGGTGTGCCGACACGCTCTTGTATGACGCCGGTATCAAGTGTAGGTCGGCAAAAAGTAACGACCATAGAAGGGATTGATCCTAAAGCGGCACATCCTTTACAACAGGCTTGGCAAGAACTCGACGTCCCGCAATGTGGTTATTGTCAGGCTGGGCAAGTGATGAGTGCTGCCGCGCTGCTAAAGGATAATCCTAACCCCAGTGATGCTGATATCGATGCGGCGATGGGCGGCAACTTATGCCGCTGCGCGACTTATATGCGTATTCGTGCCGGCATTCATCGTGCTGCTGAAATCGCCCGTGCTCAGAAAGGTAAAAAATGAAAACCACCAATTTGTCCTTAGAAAAACCATCGCGTCGAGAATTCCTGCAACATAGTGCCGCGGGTGCTAGCGCATTAGTTTTGGGGAGTTTCTGGAGTGATGTGGCGAATGCAGAGCAACAGGTAAGCAAGCCCACCGAAGGCGCTGCTTTTACCCCTAGCGCATTGATCAAAATTAGCAGCGATGGCACAGTCACTTTGATTTCTAAGCAGCCAGAAATCGGACAAGGGATTAAGACTTCTTTACCTATGGTGATCGCGGAAGAATTGGAAGTCAACTGGAAGGACGTCAAGATCATACAAGGCGATTTGAACCCCGCTTACGGTGGGCAATTTGCAGGTGGTTCTTTGTCGACCCCACTCAATTACGAGGAGTTTTTAAGACTAGGTGCTGTGGCGCGTACGATGTTGATTGAGGCCGCCGCGCAGACCTGGAATGTAGCTGCAGCTGAATGTCAGGCTGAAAAGAGTAAAGTCATTCACAAAGCCAGCAAACGCCAATTAACTTACGCTAGCCTGGTGGCAAAAGCCGCCAGCTTGCCAGTGCCGGATGTGAAGACGGTGAAGTTGAAAGATCCTGCTCAATATAAATTAATTGGTAGTCGCATAGGCGGTGTGGATAACGCGGCTTTGATGACAGGTAAGCCTTTGTTCGGTATCGACGTCAAAGTGCCGGGCATGCTGTATGCCGTGTACGAAAAATCACCAGCCTTTGGCGGTAAAGTAATTAGCGCCAATCTGGACGCGATTAAGGCACTGCCAGGCGTACGCGATGCTTTTATCATTGAAGGCACAGATAACCTCAATGGCTTAATGCCCGGCGTCGCGATTATCGCGGAGTCAACCTGGGCTAGTTTTAGCGCACGTAAGCAGTTAAAAGTAGTGTGGGATGAAGGCCAGGTCGTGAATGAAAGTTGGGATGATTTCTCAGCGAAAGCGCAAGCTTTATCCAAGCAAACGGGAGCCATCGGTTTGCGTAAAGATGGTGACGTTAATGCTGCTTTGGCGAAAGCAGCCAAGACTGTTGAGGCGAGTTACAGCTACCCATTTATTTCTCACGCCAGCATAGAACCTCAGAACTGTACGGCTTGGTATAAACCGGAGGATGGGAGTTTAGAGCTTTGGGTGCCAACGCAAAATCCAGCGGCGGGGCAGGCCATCGTCACCAATATTCTGAAAATACCTAAAGAGAAAATTACGCTGCATATGACGCGCAGTGGTGGTGGTTTTGGTCGCCGCTTAAGTGCAGATTATGTGATTGAGGCTGCCGCAATTGCGATGAAAGTCAAAGCACCAGTGAAACTGACTTGGTCGCGTGAGGACGATATGCGTCACGACCATTATCGTGCTGGGGGCTTTCATTTCTTGCGTGGTGGCGTGGATGCTAAAGGAAAGTTGACTGCCTGGCACAATCATTTCGTGACTTTTGCGAATCGCGTGATGCGAGACGGTAAGAGTGTATTGCAACCCGGAAGCGGTGCTAGTTTATCGGGTGAAGAGTTTCCAGGGCGTTGGGTAGAAAATTGTTTGCTGGAACAAACGCCGATGGAATGCGGTATTCCTATGGGGCCGTGGCGTGCGCCAGGCAGCAATGTGTTTGCCTGGGTTTTTCATAGCTTTATCGATGAGTTAGCACATGCCGCAAATCGCGATCCTTTAGAGTTCCGGTTAGAAATTCTGGGCGATAAAGACATGATGCAAGGCACAGGCGAGCGTGGACAGCCGTATAACGTTGGTCGTATGCGCAAGGTATTAAAAGAAGTCGCAGAGAAGTCCGGTTGGGGTAAACGTAAATTCCCACGCGGTCAGGGGCAAGGCATCGCTTTTCATTTTAGTCATCGCGGTTACATAGCCGAAGTTGCCGAAGTGACAGTATCGAAAGACGGGCAACTGAAGGTGGATCGTGTGGTGGTTGTGACCGATATCGGCTCGCAGATTGTTAATTTGAGCGGTGCTGAAAATCAGGTGCAAGGCTCCGTGATTGATGGCATCAGTACCTTAATGTTCCCTGAGTTAGATATCCAACGCGGTCGAGTAGTACAGAGCAATTTCAATGAATATGGTTTGTTACGTATGCCCGATTCTCCTACCAAGATTGATGTGCATTTCTTGAAGAGCGACTATCCGGTCACCGGTTTGGGGGAACCTGCATTTCCACCTTTAGCACCGGCAGTCTGTAATGCTATTTTTGCGGCGACTGGAAAACGCGTACGGCAATTGCCTTTGTCGCGCAATGATTTGCGTTGGTCATGAGTGACTCTAGATTAGAGTTTTGATCGAAGCTAAGCAAGTTCAAACTAAAAGACCCGCCAATTTCTGAGTGAATTTGGCGGGTCTTTTTCCTGCTGTTCTAAAAAAAAGCTGACAGGGTTTTATTGACGTACGCGCTTCTTCGCGCCCGTCGCTTTACTACTTTTTGCTTTGTAACCAGGTTGACCTGCAACGCCAGGGAAGCCAGGTTTGGCTGCTGGTTTAGTTGGTAAGCCGACTACCGCAGATTTTTTTGCTGTGGTGGTATCGCTGATTGTTGTGTCGCTTATTGTTGCGTCGCTTACTACGGCGTCGTTTATTGTCTCGGCGGGTTCTGTTTTTTTCACTTGTCTGACCTTGCTCGGTGGTTTTGTCGGAATCGTTGTGGCCGTTACGGCTGCTACTTCTGCTTCTACCGTTTTGATTGCTGGTGTTGATGTTTTACTACGCTTAACTTTTACCGTGTCTGTTGGCGTTAGCGATGCATCTGGAGTCATCATTGGCTTTGTTTGCAATGACTTAGTCTCTGTTTTTGCTTTACTCTTAGTTTTAACTTCAGTTGCAGCGATCGTGCTTTCCACTTCTTGTTTGTTAGCACTTTTTACGGGTACTGTGACGGCCTTGACCAGTGTTGCTTTCACGGGTCTATTCACAGTCTTACCTGGAATCTTTTTTTCCAGGTTTATTGTTTTCAATTCCGCTGCGGGCGTAATATCGATCAGACTCTCCTTTATCATAGGCGATAAAGTCTGTTCTAAGGCAAACATTTTTTCATGAATTTGCTGAGTCAAACTGTGAGCGGCGTGCCAATAGTGTTGTGTCTGTTCTGCACTGGCATGTAATTGCGCCGATAACAGCATAAAAAATTCTTGAGGGTCTTTGACTTGCCACAGGCTGCTGTAGAACTGTCCCCAACTCTCGCAGGCAAGTTGTACGGTTTGCGCTTGCAACTCAGCGCTGCGGTCAAATTCTTCGCTGATGGATTGGCTAAGGCCACTGCAAGCTGCGAATTGCTGCTCAATAGTCTGTGGATGAGTGTTAAACAACTGATTTGCTACGAAAATCATGGTTTCCTCCATCATCAATAAGAACGAAATAGGTGTTGAGTAAGTATGAAACAAGTTTTAAGGAGGGCATTGAGCTAAGTCTAAAACTGGTGACATAGGCCAAATGATGCAAAGACAGCGTTCAAGTCGAAAACCAATTTACCCGAATATGCGGCATCGCAACATAGCAAATTGTAAGCTGAGAATAAGGAAATAGCGAGATTTGTTGATTATTTTTGCTGCTTTGCGTCAGGACTCGCCGAAAAGACCCTGGCGACGCCTATCTTTCGTCGGATTGACCACATCACCTAGCCGCAAATCAACGTAAAATTCAGCTTTTCTTTCCTCTTGGTGTTTCCTATGCCCGATTTACAACCAGATTTACATCACTTGCGTGAGCAATTGCGCGCCTTTGTCGCCGAGCGTGAATGGCAACAATTTCATACGCCTAAGAATCTGGCCAGTGCTTTGGCTGTTGAAGCCGCCGAACTGTTAGAGCCTTTTCAATGGTTGAACAATGGTGAACTAGCCGAGTTGAATGAGGCAACACAAACAGCGATACGCCACGAAATGGCTGATGTCTTAAATTATCTGGTGATGCTGGCGGATCGTCTGAATGTCGATCTGATCGCAGCGGCACAAGAAAAAATCATTTTGAATGCGCAAAAGTATCCGGTCGATCAGGCGCGTGGCAGCATCAAAAAATATACCCAACTAAAATAAAAGAATAGGGCGAGCTAGAAACAGCGCAAGAAAAACCCGAAAAAAACGAACAATAGGACAGATAAATGATACAACTGATCAGCCAAAACACGTTACAAGACCTATCCGCACAAGCGAGAGTTAGCCCACGTCTGCGTAAAAATTTGAATTTTCATGCGAACAATGAGGCGCAGTGTCATCGCCTCTTGAATGCTTTGGAGCCTGGTACCTATGTGCAGCCACATTGCCACGTTGCACCAGAAAAGGAAGAAAGCTTGATCGTTTTGGCTGGCTGTATAGGCTTATTGATTTTTAATGCGAATGGAGAGATTTTGCAAAAAGTACGCTTGGCACCGGGCACTGAGAATTTTGGCGTGACGATACCAGCAGGCGTGTTCCATAGCATGGTGGCTTTGCAAACCGGTTCAGTTTTTTTCGAAGCAAAAGCGGGTCCTTATGTGGCGATCAGTGATGCCGAAAGAGGTTCATGGGCGCCGCATGAAGGCGACGCACGCTGTGCAGCCTATCTGGACTTTATGCAGCAACAATTTGACTGAATATCAGATGCCAGAAGTCATAACTAAGTTATAGGTCGGGTGCGTTCTATAAAGGCACGATGTGGATATTCCGCTTCAGTGATAGGAAATCCCCGCTCGCTAAGCCAGACACAAGCCTCAGCTAATTCTGAAAAATAAGCGACGCGCGGATCGGCAAAGGCGCCGGTTTGCTGCTGATGAATTTTTTGTTTAAGTTTGTTAGGTAGCACCAAGGCAAGGCAAGCGCAGTTGTTCTCAAATGCCCAGACACGCATAGTGCGTATCATCTGTAAGCTGCTGGCGCCCGACATTTCCCAATTTTCCGCATTAGTCAAACCCGCCCAAGGTGCATCTAAGGGCGCTTTTTCCTGAGTTTCCTTAAATACCGCTAAAGTGCCTTCTTCATTGAAGATACCCGCAGTGCTGCGCACCAGAATTTGGCGTATGACTGTAATTTCCCAATCGCCGTGGATTTTCATGCTGAGATTGAAGAGGAAAGTGAAAAAAGTTGAGCTTTTGGTTTGAATTTATGGCGCCAGTTTTTGTGGCGATTTTGTATAACGACCCATTGCGATTTTCTCTGGTTCGCTGAGCTTGCGCAAAACACATTCTATACCTGCTTCTGCCACCGGCGTTAAAGTTTGATCAAAGCGGCCCAAACGATAACGATAATTGGCGTCGAGTAATTCCAGTTTTAGTAACTGAACCTGATCAGTGAATTCGGCGAGTAATTCAAATAGATTGATCGATTTGGACGACCAGCTTTTTTGCTTGTGCAAGGTAAAAGTCCATTTGTGGTCACTATTAAAGCTGGAAGGGAAAATTCCCTGTTCATACAAGTCTTCATCGGGGATGGTAATCACCATATGGCCATTGGGTTTCAGTACTCGCAACCAATGTTGCAAAGCGACTTTGGGATCTTGCATATGTTCGAGGCAATGGCTGGAATGCACAAAATCAAGGCTGGCATCTTTCACACTGGCGAGGTACTGGGCATCACCATCGGGCATATCCCAATTTTTGACTTGGCGCATTAAGGGAAATAGTTCCGCATATTGGCTGATAGGATCTGGCCCACAGCCTATATCGATGCCGTTACCCACAAAATAACGTGTACTAAATCGGTTGTCATGTAAACGACGGGACAGTGCTTTACTCGCTTCATGCATAAGGAACCTCAATGGAGATAGCTATTTGTTCAGTTTGACCGCTGCAGTCAAATTTCAATCTTGCCAGCTCGCGGTCGGGGCTAACAAAAATAGTACACGAAGCGCTCTAATCTTGAAACTATTTGCTATTGATTACTCTCATTTTTCATAGACAAATGCTGAGAAGTGTGAAGGTATATTGTTGGAGGTATAAGAAAAGTTCCATCGGTTGACCGAAGCTGCCGGATTCTTCTAAGGTACTGGTCAGTAATACCACTTAGGGTATCTAAAAAGACTTGCCAGAAGCTTTTTGTCCGATACCGATTCGTGCCGTAGTCTTCGCTCCATGTTGTTCCAACCAGTATTAACAAGCTGAGGTTCAAACACAAGACGCAAGCTAGACTTGACTGCTGCGTCGCGTTCTTTAGACGTTTTCAAATTTCAAGAATTTTATTTTATTGAGGTCATTATGTTGAAGAAAAATTTGTTGGTATCGATTTTAGCAGTTGCTGGTTTGATGATAGGCGCTAGCGCATCTGCACAAGTGTATGTAGGTGCGACGGTTGGCCAGTCTAAATGGAACGATGACTGCAAAGCTACGACGAAGTGCGATACTAGCTCCACAGGTTATAAAGTATTTGGTGGCTATAACATCGACAAAAATTTTGCAGTAGAAGCGAGTTATTTCTCTTTAGGAAAAATTTCTGCAACAGCGAGTGTTGGACAAACCACTGCAAGCGCCGAAGTTAAAGGCAATGGCTTTGAAATCGCTGGTGTTGCTAAACACGACTTCACTGAAGAGTTCGGTGGATTTGCGAAGTTAGGCGTGGCGCGTGTCAAAGCGGACGCAAACTCTGTGGTTCCTGGCTTAGCGAGCTTTTCACAAGATACGACATCAACGCAGCCAGTATTTGGCTTGGGTGTAACTTATAAAATATCTAAAGAAATCGCATTGCGCGGTGAATTCGAATCTCGTCGTGCTAAGCTGGGCAATGATAAAGAAACAGTCAACAACTTCTCAGTCGGTGTGCAGTATAGCTTCTGATCAATCTACGATGAGTTAGGTTTTCCTAAATAGGTCTTACCGGTTAGACACGCAATCCTATGCCATAGATTGCGTGTCTTTTTTTCGTCAGTCGCTTCGCTGCTCACACTAAATTTAATTGCACGTCGATGTTGCCCCGTGTCGCATTGGAATACGGGCAAACTTCATGCGCCTTTGCGATTAGGGCTTCGGCAGCGCTGTGCTCAATTCCTGGTAAGGAAATATTCAAAGCAACTTGCAAGCCAAATCCACCTTGTCCATTGGGGCCTATCCCAACTTCACCCGTGATGCTAGTGTCTGCAGGCAAGCTTTGCTTGGTTGCCGCCGCGACAAATTTCAATGCCCCGATAAAACAAGCAGAGTAACCAGCAGCGAATAACTGTTCTGGGTTACTACCTTCACCACCCGGTCCACCCAATTCTTTTGGCGTACTAAGGCTAAGGCTCAAACGTTGATCGTCAGAGACGGCGCGACCATCGCGGCCGCCAGTTGCAGTGGCACGTGCTGTGTAAAGTATTTGCATAATAAACTCCTGATAAATAGTAAAAATGATTTTTGATGCTATTTCGCTTGAAGCCTAAATTGCATCATCTTCTTTAATCGCGTCTGTAGCTTAGATAGAATGATATCGTGCAATTAAATTGTGTGCAATCTAATTTTAAAAAATTGTTTCTATCGCCTTAATAGAATTCATTGATACGCTAGCAAAAGATGGAGTGCGCCACACGCACCATTCTGAAAATGAGTAGTTATGATGCCTAGATGACGTGCAAAGTATGCCTTGCGTTGGTTCTTTGCCTATGCGATAAAAGCAGTACTTAAAGCCTATTCTTACAAAATTACAGTCGGCTCATTCGTCTAAATGCCGGTTTAATTCATTACGCAATTGTTGCAATTCGCTACGAAGTTGGCTTAAATTGCTGGTGCTGAGGCCGCTGGCACAAAGGATTTTTGCTGGGATTTCTTCTGCTGTTTTGCGCAGCGCTTGTCCACTCGCAGTGAGTGTGATTCTAACTTGGCGTTCATCTTCGCTGTCCCTTTCCCGTTTCAAGAGAGACGCGCTTTCCAGCCTTTTTAAGAGTGGCGTCAGTGTGCCTGAGTCTAAGAACAATAACTCACCAATTTCTTTGACGAGTAACTTGTCTTGTTTCCAAAGAACTAGCATCACCAGATATTGCGGATAGGTCAAACCAAGCTGGTCGAGCAGCGGTTTGTAAGTTTTTGTCATTGCCAGTGAAGTTGAGTACAAAGCAAAACAAAATTGGTTTTCTAGTGCAAGATAATCTGACGCGAGGGATTTTTTTGATTTCATATGGTGTACCGCAATTCGTTCTCGCATTATCAGACTTCTTCCGTGCTTAATCAATCCTTGTCCCAAAGTGAACTAAGCCAAAACAAATGCCTATTCAGAAATAGGCGGAAACCGTAGTGTTACACTTAAACCACGTTCTTGCAGACCAATCCCCAATTCCAGTTCTGCGCCATGTTGAGTGGCTATATTTTTGACGATTGATAAGCCCAGACCGCTGCCCGATGCATTGGAATTTGGCAGGCGAAAGAAACGCTCAAAAACTTTACAGTACAGCTCGCTTGGAATCCCCGGTCCGGTGTCGCTGATCTGTAAAAATGCACGACCATCATTGGTGCCACAACTGAGTAAAATTTCACCGCCAACCGGCGTATAACGCACCGCATTATCGATCAAGTTACGTGTCAAAATCTGCAGGCTGTCTGGGTTGATCATGCAGCTCGCTGACTCGAATTGCGTGTGAAAATTTAATCCGGTTCTACTTGCAATTTGCCGCCATTCTGTGATTTGCTTTTGCAGACACTCTTGTAAATTGAGACGACGTAATGCGGGATCAAGACCATGTTGAGGGTCGAGTCGTGACAAGGTCATTAGTTGCTCCACCAAGCGAGTGGCGCGATCTACGCTGATGAGGAGGCCGTCCGCCGCCTCTTGTCGTTCAGCATCATTGCGCGCTCTTTGTATGACTTGCAAATTTGCTTTGATGGCCGCTAGTGGAGTGCGCAATTCGTGTGAAGCGTTGGCGGTGAATCGCTGTTCCTGATCCATGGCATGGCTCACGCGTTCGAACAAATGATTGATGGCGGTGAGTAGTGAATGTAATTCCGTTGGTGCTCCAGCCAGATCAACTTTGCCTAAGTCGTTTGGCGTTCGTTTAGCAACCTGATCAGCTGAATCTTGTAAGGTACGAAAAAGGCGATTAATCGTCCACCAGATACCCGCTGTCATCAAGGGTAATACCAGTAATGTGAACAACAGTAATTTGTAAGCGAAGCGACTACTAATGTCTTTGCGGTGGCTGGTTGGTTCTGCAACTTGTATTTGTAATTGGTGCGAGCTATTCCAGATTGAATAGGTACGCCAAGGTTGATCATTTAATTGTGTCCAGCCGAAACCGGAATGCCGCTCCGTCGATATAGCCGACATAGGTGCCGCCTGATTTTTGTACATGAGTTTACCGCTGAGATCCCAAATTTGTAGTAATAAATATTGATTATGCTTTTCTACATTTGCTTCACTCAAGGGATGCTCTAGTGTCGGTTTGTCGCTCACTTCGTGATCCGCTAACGTCAATAAAAGATGCGCTGTTTCTGCCAAAGACTGATCGAATAATTCCTTACTTTCCTGATCCGCCTCGATGTAGACCACGATACCGCTAAATCCCCAAACTGAGAGCGTGATAGTTAACAGCATGGCGATTAAAGTGCGTCTTAACGACCAGCGTTGCGGTATTGTTTT
The DNA here is from genome assembly GCF_058808015.1 of Undibacterium sp. GW821-FHT11H02. Classification (NCBI taxonomy): domain Bacteria; kingdom Pseudomonadati; phylum Pseudomonadota; class Betaproteobacteria; order Burkholderiales; family Oxalobacteraceae; genus Undibacterium; species Undibacterium sp. GW821-FHT11H02. Next base: position 89,436 of record NZ_JBXARG010000020.1, read on the forward strand.
ATTCATGATCTTGGTTTTCGTAATAGCCATTTCAACTCTGATTTTCTTTATCAATGACATAACCAACCGCATGTAAGGTACGGATTAGATCTTTACCCAATTTCTTTCTGAGATGGTGAATGTGCACTTGTATAGTATTGCTTTCTATTTCATCGCCCCAGCTGTATAGCGCTTGTTCAAGCTGATCTTTGCTGACGATCTGTCCCAGATGCTCTAATAGAAAATGCAAAATATTGAATTCCCGGCTGGTTAAACTGATGGATTCACCGTGTAAGCTGACTTGCCGCGCCGCGGCATTTAAAGTGATCGCTTTATGTGTCAATAATTCATTGCTGCGTCCTGCCAAGCGGCGCCTGACTGAGCGTATACGAGCGGCCAATTCATCTAAGTCAAATGGCTTGATGATGAAATCATCTGCACCCGCATCGAGTCCAGTAACTTTGTCTTTAACCTGATCGCGCGCGGTGACGATGAGTATCGATTCAGTAAATCCAGAGGCTCGCAATTGGCGCAGTAAGCTCATGCCATCCTTCTGTGGCAGACCTAGATCTAATAACAGACATTGATAGTTATGCAGCTGGATGGAAGTAAGTGCAGCTTCTGCAGTTTGTACCCAATCGATAGCATAACCCGCCTGATCGAGACCAAGTTGTGTGGCGCGGCCTAGCTGTGGATCATCTTCAATTAATAGTATGCGCAATATGGTTCTCCGGCTTGGTCTTGGTATGACATCCACAACGTGCTTGCTCTGCACCAAATTCTTATTTTAAGGGGGACTTGTTAAGAAGTCCTTAAGAACTTCGCTTTAAGATGAACTCATTCCTCTTTTTAATTAGCTTAATTACTAGCCTACCATGTCTACACATTCAAGCATTCGACAACAAATCAAGAAAATTTTTCTTGTCACATCTATCAGTATGATCGCTATGAGCTATCCCGCTCAGGCGCAAATCGAGGCGCAAATTTCTATGACTGCGCAACAGATTGCCCGCTCAGGTATTAGAACAGAAGCAGCGGTTTTCTCGGGTGCTAGCACAGGCCCTCAAGCGACTAATGTCAGCGCGACGACCGGAGTTTTATCTGACAAAGGGCTGCGTTTATCTGGCACGGTGGTGAGCTCGCCTGCTGCTACCCAATTGTTGAGTGCATTCGTAACAGGTACGGTACAGGCCATACACGTTAATCCATTACAAAATGTCAAAGCGGGCACCTCAATCCTCACTTTGTTCAGTCCGCAACTGCTTGAAATGCAAAGAGAATATTTGCAGTTGGCGACACAGCATCAGTTGGCACAAGAAAAGTTAGCGAGAGATGACGCACTTTTCAAGGAGGGCATTATTGCCCAAAGTCGGGTGCAAGATAGTCGCGCGCAAGCCGTCCACGCTGAGGTCGCGATGAGTGAGCGCCAACAGACTTTACGCGCTGCGGGTATTTCTGATGCCAGCTTAAAAAACATGTTAAGAACCAGATCCCTGTCGCCCAATCTAACGATAGTCGCCAAGAGTAGCGGTACGGTGCTTGATTTAACTCCGCAGTTAGGGCAAAGAATAGAAGCTGGGATGCCAATTGCCAAAATCGCTGGCAATGCGGCCTTTTGGATAGACTTCTTAGCTAGTCGTAGCCAACTCGAGCAAATCCGTGTCGGTGAATTATTACAAATTAAAAATTGTGGTACAGCCAAGGTAATGGCAATTTCGCCGCAACTCGATAGTAGCAATCAAAGTGGTCTAGTGCGTGCACAAGAGATGCAGCATGATGGATGTATTCGTTTGAATCAATTTGTCGAAGCCACGCATCTCGGTAGTCAAGTGATCAAAGATAGTTACGGTGTGCCTGCCACCGCAGTGATCCGTAGCGACAATCAACAATATGTCTTCGTCCGTAATAGCAATGGTTTTGAAGCAGTAAAAGTCAATGTGGTGAGTGGTTCGCCCGATAAAGTTTGGGTCACAGGGAATTTGGGTAGAAGTGCTCAAGTCGCCACTCAAGGTATCGTTTCGCTTAAAGGTGCTTGGCTAGGGCTGGGGGCTGAAGATGCGCCCGCGATAACGCCAGCAGCGGTGACGAGTAACCGCGTCAGCGTAAAAGCGAAAGAAAATACAACTAGCGAGAAGAAATAATGTTAGCGCGTCTGATAGCTTTTTCACTAGCGCAGCGTTTGCTGGCATTGGTTCTGACTGCGGTATTAATCGGCGCAGGTTTTCAGGCATTTCGTCAATTGCCGATTGATGCCTTTCCTGATGTATCGAGCACTCAGGTGAAGTTGATTATGAAGGCGCCGGGAATGACGCCTGAGGAGGTCGAAACTCGCATCGTCGCGCCTATAGAACAAGAATTGCTAGGCATTCCGCATCAGGTGATTTTACGTTCGCAATCAAAATATGCGATTGCTGATATTACCTTGGATTTTCAGGATGGCACTGACGTCTATTGGGCACGTCAGCAAGTCGGCGAACGTCTCAGTAGTGTGATGAAAGATTTACCTGCGTCGGTCAGCGGCGGCATGGCGCCAGTGACGACGCCTCTCGGCGAAATCTTTATGTTCACCATAGAAGGACCACTCAGTCTGATGGAGAAGCGCACTTTGTTGGATTGGACTATCCGCCCACAATTACGCAATATCGCTGGCGTGGCGGATGTGAATACGCTGGGTGGCTTAGTCAAGAGTTTCGAGGTGATACCCGATCCTGTCGCTTTAGCCGCACGCAAAGTGTCCTTGCAACAGTTGCAGGAAGCATTAGAGGCAAATAATCGTAACGATGGCGCCGGGCGTTTAAACAGTGGTGAAGAGTCGCTGTTAGTTCGTAGTGATGGCAGCATACGCAGTCTGGAAGATGTAAAAGCGATAGCGATACAACACCGTGACGGGCAGGCAATACGCATTGGCGACGTGGCGAATGTGCGCATAGGACAGATGACGCGTTACGGCATGGTGACTAAAGATGGCAATAACGAAGCGGTAGAAGGCCTGATCTTGAGTATGCGTGGTGCGAATGCGCAAAAGGTTGTCGCGCAGGTCAATGAACGTCTGCAACTCATAGAAAAAGTCCTTCCTAAAGGTACAAGCATTAAGACTTTTTATGATCGTGGCAATCTGGTCGAACGTGCCGTCAACACAGTGATTAAGGCATTAGCAGAAGCAACGATACTGGTCGTCATTCTCCTTTACCTGTTTCTTGGCAATGTACGTTCTGCTCTGGTGGTGGCCTGCATTTTACCTCTAGCTTCTCTCGGCACCTTTGTACTGATGAATAGCTTTGGTTTAACTGCTAACTTAATGTCATTAGGTGGTTTGGCAATTGCGATCGGTATGCTGGTTGATGCAGCAGTCGTGGTGGTTGAAAATATCGAAGCCCACGGTGCAGACAAGGAAAGACCTAACTTCTCGCAGTTGCACATTATTTATCGTGCAGTACGAGAGGTGGCAGTGCCTGTGACAGCGGGTATGTTGGTGATTATGATCGTCTTCTTGCCTTTACTTTCCTTACAAGGATTAGAAGGGAAATTGTTTGCACCGGTTGCATTGACGATTACGTTTGCCTTAGCAGCCTCTTTGCTGCTGTCTTTGACGGTGATTCCAGTGTTAGCTTCCTTTTTAATGCAAACCCATCATGGCGAACCACCTTGGTTAGTACGCAAATTGGAAGTAGCCTACAAACGTGTTTTGACGCTCGCTTTGGCGCAGGCAAAAAAAGTGATGATAGCCTCCGCCGCTACCTTGCTAGTGACAGCAATGATATTTCCGTTTATAGGAAAATCATTTATGCCTAGTCTGGATGAGGGTGACATCATTATGCAAATCGAGAAGCTGCCTTCCATTAATTTGCAAGAATCAGCCAAATTGGATATGGCAGTGCAACGCCGTATTTTAGAAAAGGTACCCGAAGTAAGTAGCGTCGTCGCTCGCGCTGGTTCGGATGAATTGGGGCTCGATCCCATGGGATTGAACGAGACCGACACCTTCTTGGTATTAAAGCCGAAAGCACAATGGCAGGCGGCGAATAAAGAAGCAATCGTCGACAAACTGCGCAAAGTCACACATGAATTTCCCGGCATGAATTTTAGTTTTACCCAGCCCATAGAAATGCGTACTTCAGAGATGTTGTCGGGTGTCCGTGGCGATCTGGCGATCAAAGTGTTTGGGCCCAATAATCAAGTGTTGAGCGAACTAGCCGAAAAAATCGTCAAGACGGTAGAAGGGATCGCGGGTAGCGAAGATGTACTGACGGTAAAAAACGCTGGCGTGCAGTATCTGCAAGTCGATATTAATCAAGAAGCCGCTGGTCGATTGGGATTAAGCGTAGATCAAATTCAGAACGATTTGAGGACGATGGTTGAAGGGCGCCAAACCGGCATCGTCATTCAAGATGGTCATCGCATTCCTTTGTTATTGCGCGGCAGCGACTACTTGCAAATGTCGGCAGAATTATTTCAACAAATTCGTCTGCCTATCGCAGATGGTACTTCCATCGCACTAAGTCAGATCGCGGACTTGAAAATGGTGGATGGTCCTGTCAAGGTAGAGCGAGAAAATTCCTCGCGACTAGTGGTCGTGCGTGCCAATGTACGCGGTCGTGATCTGGTTGGTTTTGTCGACGAAGCCAAAGCCAAAGTCGCAGCACAAGTGCAACTGCCAGAGGGATATCGCTTGTCTTGGGGTGGCCAATTTGAGAATCAACAGCGTGCCGCAGCGCGCTTGGGTGTGGTGGTGCCGATTGCTTTGGCGCTGATCTTTTTCCTCTTGTTCGCTACTTTGGGTAGCGTACGTCAGTCGGTTTTGGTATTCGTCAATATTCCTTTCGCGATGGTTGGTGGTGTGTTTGCATTGGCGGTGACGGGTGAATACTTATCGGTTCCCGCATCGGTAGGATTCATTGCCTTGATGGGTATTGCGGTGTTGAATGGTCTGGTGATGATTACTTATTTTAATCAATTGGTTGCGCGCGGTGTGGCCCTAGAAGAGGTCGTATCGGTCGGTGCATTACGACGTTTTCGGCCTGTGATGATGACGGCGAGTATTACGGCATTCGGTCTGATTCCTCTTTTACTTGCGACGGGACCAGGGTCGGAGATCCAGCGTCCTTTGGCGATAGTCGTGATTGGTGGGCTCGTGTCGGCCACGGTTTTGACTTTGATCTTATTGCCTATTTTATTTCAGCGTTTTGGCGTCGCAAAATCTGAGCTTGAGTCGAATTCTATAGCGAACAGAACGGAGACCCACATATGAATGAATTACCTAACTATGACAGCATGTTGAGCTTGGCAATGCCTGTCACTTTGGTCGATGAAGTAGCAGATTTTTTATTACTCAATCCACAGTGGGCAAGCGGTTTTTCTATGCTCGATGCTCAGGGCATGGGGCAAGGTGCAGCCTTGAGTTCTGCGATGGAAAAAGTACAAGGTCGCTGCAAACGCAAGTTGATTTTAGTCGTTGGAGAGCAACAGAATCTGCAATTATTATTGGAGGCATTAGGTGGAATTATTAAAAATAGTGGCGTCGCCTATTGGATCACGCCGGTCAGTCACTTTGGGAGATTTTGATGACTAAACCTATAGTGAAAACCGCGCTTAGTATCTCGGCTAGTATCTCGGCTAGCATCGTGGCCAGTGTGGCGCTGTTGTTTGCTGCTAATGTCGCTTTGGCGCAAGAAAATGCATTTTCCGTATTGCCAAGCGAATCTCAGGTCAGAAAAGTTTTTGAAAACTTGCCTCAATTACGTTCAGCAAGAATGGGGCTCGAGTTGGCGGGCAATCAGCAAAAACGTCTGGAAGCCGGACACTACGAATGGACTGCTCGCATCGGTCTCAACCGTCGCAGCGATCAAGTCGGTGTATCTTTTCAAGAGCAAGAGTTCAGTTTAGAACGACCGCTTCGTTGGTTTGGCAAAGCGGAAAAAGATAAAGCTTTAGGTGCCAAAGGCATAGAGCTAGCACAGTCTGCTTACGCAGATGTATGGCACGAGACTAGCCGAAGCTTGATGAAAGAGTGGTTCGACGCCGTCAAGGAGAGTGCGGCGGTTCAACTACTACGTCAGCAAGTAGAGCTGACCGAACAACTTAAGTCGATTGCGGAAAAACGGGTAAAAGCCGGCGATGCGGCGCGTTACGAGCAATTGTCGGCACAGACTGAGCTACAGCGGCTGCGTTCATTACTTCAGCAAGCGGAACAACGCGAGGAGTTGGCACTACAAATATTAAAGGCGAACTATCCGGGTTTGCCTTTGCCTGAAGTGAAACAATTACCTCAGCCTAAGTTGAACACCATGAGTGCAGAAGTTTGGATGCACAAGATCATGGATGATAATCATGAATTGGAATTAGCTCAGGCAGAAGCGGCCTATGTTAGTTTGCAAGCGGCTCGTGTGGAGGGCGACAAGGTCCCCGATCCGACTTTTGGCATACGTTCTAGTCGTGAGCGCAATGGTCAGGAGAAGATCTTGGGTTTTAGTATCTCCATGCCTTTTCCCGGCGAAGCGCGCAACTTAGAACGAGGCTCCGCCCAATTACGCGCAAGAATGGCGAATGAAAAACTACAGCAAGTGCAAATGAAAACCACGTTGGCCGCGCAAAAGGCGATTACCGATAATCAGCGTCATTATGCCAATTGGCAGACTCTGCAAAGTCTGCGGCAACAGAGCCAGGAGCAAGCACAACTGATGCAAACTGCCTATAACTTGGGTGAATTGGCAATCGGCGATGCTATCAATGCCAGAAAGACGGCACTTGACGCAGCGATGGCAGCCGACGCAGCGCAAATTGACGCATTAGCGAGCTATGCCCGATTGCACTTGGATGCGCATTTGATATGGGCGCTGGACTAGATGGATGTGAGAGGGCAGGTCATATGCTGTCGATTGTGCAGCCGAATATGCAGTTGAATATGCAGCCGAATATGCAACCGAAAAAATAACTGCGCCTAAGTACGGAAGCGCACAGAAGCACAAGTCTTAGCCTGCTATTCTGGTTTGCATCAATATCACATTCACCCGGAGCAACGCTATATGACTATGACTCAAACAAAAAAATCCATACATCCTTTGATCGCTATCGCAGCGGGTTCATTGATTGTCGTTAGTCTGGTCGGCATCGCTGCGATGACGGGAATGCTGCCAAATTCAAATGGCGAACCGAAATCAGATTCAGCCAAGGCAAGTGTGACGCTTCCTGAAAACAATGGTTCCGGCCAATCAAGCAACAAAGAATTGGCCAAAAATTCTACGTCCAAAAATGCAGAAAAGCTGATTTGCCAACAATGTGGCGTGGTCACATCGGTTCGTAGCTATGAACAAAAAGCGCAGTCAGGCAGTGGCGTTGGTGCAGTAGCGGGTGCTGTTTTAGGTGGTGTGATCGGCAATCAAGTCGGTGGCGGTAATGGCCGAAAAATTGCTACCGTTGCCGGAGCCGTAGGCGGTGGTTATGCTGGTAATGAAATTGAAAAAAGCCGCAATACACATACTGTCTATGAAGTGACCGTGAAAATGGAAAACGGCGATACTCGCACCTTTAAACCAAGTAATAGACCAGACTGGCGCTCAGGTGACCGCGTGCGATTGACCGATGGTCGTTTGGTGAGTAATGACTAAGTTGGAATTAAGCTAAAAAAGCTATCCAATATAAAAGCAAACATAAAGCGACGATTTGATTTTCAAGCCGTCGTTTTTATTTGCTCTCAGCGTGCGGCAATGTCAATACGCTATGCGCCACCAAGTCCAAAGCAGGGCGCACATTGCCTTGTTTGTCGGTCCAGACTTTGGGTGTTAAAGCACCTGATAAACTCAAACTCGCACCATCCTCCATACTCAGCAAAGTCTCACGCACGACATCGTTGAAAGCAATCACGTTACAAATGATGCCATCGCCATCGTCCGTCATTGCTTTGACTTTACAAGTCACGTAGTGAGAGTTTCCATGGCCGGTTCTTTGTTCTGCAATGCCATACAGGCGTCCTGCAATCAGTGCATCTATCATTTTGATTGTTCCGTTGACGAAATTGGAAACGAATTATAGTCCCTGGGTCCCGGCAAGTATTGCATGTTTCGATTTCGGTACAAAATGAGATTGATTCCGAGGATGTCTATCAATTAAAGAACTCGAGCGTATCATGCTGTTTTTATTAAGTAGCATACAGCGCCTCCGCGACAGTTTTCAAATCATAGCCTTGAATAAACTGATCAGAAATAGTCAAAATAGAAAACAGATTTCTTTTCAAATCATCTTCAGAAAGGTCGCCGTCCTTCAATGCGGTTTGCAATAAATGTAGAGCCATGTCCGCGAGTAGTAATCTCTGCTTATCAGCCCAAGCAGCTTCGCCACGTTTTGCCAGATTCTGTTGATACGAAGTTTCAGTCAAATCATGTGCGGTTCTAGCCATGGCTAGAATTTCTTTTTTTTGCGTTTCATTCATATCGAGGAATCTTCAATTAATGTGGGCTGTTTGGTCGTCATGGTCTGCGACACTTTGTCGATGAGATGCTCCGGCAATTCGGCCTCGGCCTTGACGATGATTGTCAAATGTACCTAATGGAAAATCAGATTAATACCCACTTCCACACTATGCAAATAGGCATGACTATGTGGAAATTATCCACTACACTTGTCAACATGACTTTTTCGTCCCATTTCCTTAATGCCAGAATGCAGAAGTGTATCCCCAAATCGCATAGCACTATCAACTTGCCCGCTCAAAATGCGCTAGATGAAGGCGTGAATGAAATTAATTAAGTTGCCAATTCTGCTTATGTCTAAAAACTGGTTAAACCACCTTTAGGAGTTTGCTGTGCTACAAAAACAAAAGCACCACCTTATGATAGTCGTGCTCGCACTAGCACTTGGTATTAGTTGTGCACAAACGAGTCGTGCGCAGAGCACCACGTCTCCGCAAAAATCAATAGTCACTCCTGAAGTTCCTCCCTCTCTACCGCGTCCGATTTTGCCTCCACTTGTTCGGGTGGGCAAAGCCGAACAAGCCATTCAACTCGAGCGCTTAGAAATCAATACCGTGATTGCCGGCAGCATGGCGCAAACCAGTGTAACGATGGTGTTTTACAATCCGAATAATCGCGTACTTGAAGGCAATTTGGAGTTTCCTCTGCACGATGGACAAAGTATTACTGGTTTTTCGCTCGACATCAATGGCAGACAACGCGCTGCAGTTCCAGTAGAAAAAGCCAAAGGCCGCCAAGTATTTGAGGAGATTCAACGGCGCGGAGTGGATCCTGGTTTGCTCGAAGTCACGCAAGGAAATAATTTTAAATTACGCATCTTTCCTTTACCCGCGCAGGGCAGACGCACCGTAGAAATACAACTCGCCCATGTTTTGCAAAACAAGAATGGGCAGTGGCAATTGCCTCTTGCTTTAGCAAGTTTTAAAGGAGCGAAATCGTCACGCATCACGATTAGAAGCACCAGTGAGAGTAGTAATGCATACGCTACTTTAGCTGCGAAAAAATGGCACTTCAAACAAGAAAGAAAAGAACGGGTATTGCAATTAGATGATCAAAATCTCAGTCAAAACAGCCCCTTACTGATACACATAGCGGATACACAAAAAACACAAAGCTTCATTCAAGAATTTCAAGGACAAAGCTATTTTTTAGCTGAAGTTAAATTAGCCAATGCTTTACAAGCACGCACCTTACCCAAGGTAATAGGGCTGTTGTGGGATAGTTCCAGTTCAGGAAAAAATCGCGACATCCAAGCCGAGCTCTATGAATTAGATCTGTATTTCAAAGCGGTTGCCAATGCCGAAGTACGACTCACACGTTTGCGTGATCGTCCCGAAGACACTGTTGGCTTTTTCATTAAAGATGGCAATTGGACTGGCTTGCGCAAGGAATTGGAAACTACTATTTATGATGGCGCTAGTGCCTTGGGTGATTGGAAAGTAGAACCTCAGGTCGAGGAATATTTATTCTTCAGTGATGGTTTACTCAACTACGGAAAAAATAGTTACCCGATTTTAAACAAAGACCAGCGACTATTTACACTCTCTTCAGCCAGTAGCATCAATAGCGCCAGCCTTAGCACCCTGGCACAAGAAAACGGTGGGCGTTATATTCATATCCAACGTGAGCATGCAGGACAAGCCGCGCAAGCATTACTGCATGAAGGTGTGCGTGTACTCGATGCGACGGGAAACAATATCAGCGATCTGCATTTTGAAAGTAGGACGCCGAGTGGAAATTTGCTACGTATCAGTGGTATTTTGCGCGCGCCGGCTAGTACATTGGAATTGCGTTTGATGGATCAAGGAAAAATAAGCAAACGTCGACTCAGTATCCACAGTGAGGCGCCTAAGCATCCTTTGGCTGCCCATCTTTGGGCGCGCTATCGTTTGCAAAATTTAGAGGCGAACCCGGAAGGTTTTCGTGGTGAAATTCGTCGTATCGGTCAGCAATTTAGTATTCCCACCAGTGAAACGTCTTTAATCGTTTTAGAAATGGCGAGCGATTATGCACGCTATAACATCACGCCACCAGAAGAGTTGCGTAAAGAAGTCGAGCAATTGCAAGTGCAATCTGAACTGGGCATAAGCAAACAAAAACAAAACAAACTTGAAAGTATTGTCCGCCAATTTCAAGGAAAAGTAACTTGGTGGGAAACGGATTTCAGTGAAAAGATTCTGGCCTATAAAAAAACGCTTGCGGCAGCGAAAGTTCGTATTGAGGAACAAAGAAATGCTCAGTCCGAAGTGAGTGCAAGAGCCGTCAATGAAGCATCTAGAATCGAATATGCACCTGCGCCAACACCTGCTCGCCCATCTGAGCCTCCTATGATGCCCATCGCCATGGTAGCGGCACCATCTGAACGTGCAACAGAAATGTCCAGTGTCACTGTCACAGGCTCGAGTATCCGCGCCACAGACTCGCGAGAAGTGACAGCAATCGTTAGTGCTAACAAGCAGCTCAGCATCAACATGAAAAAATGGACGTCGGATGCGGCGTATATTCGTCGTATGAAAGAAGCGGACAAAGCGAATTTGTATTCAATCTATCTCGATGAAAAACCTAGCTACACCAATAGCAGTGCGTTTTTTCTAGATGCGGCTGATATGTTATTTGAAAAAGGAGAGCGTGCCTTAGCCTTACGTGTACTTTCCAACTTGGCAGAAATGGAATTGGAAAATCGTGCCGTTCTACGTATCTTAGGCTACCGATTATTGGAAGCGAATGCAGCCGACATTGCCTTACCGATCTTCGAGAAAATTACCCACATCGCGCAAGAAGAGCCGCAATCATTCCGCGACTATGGTTTAGCACTGGCAGCCAATAAACAATATCAAGCCGCCATCGACAATCTTTATCAAGTAGTGCAAGGGCAATGGAATGGTCGATTTGTCGATATCGAATTAATAAGCTTAGCTGAAATGAATGCCATCATCGTTCAGGCGCAAACGCAAGGTATTGATCTCAATCTGAGTGCGATCGACAAACGACTATTGAAGAATCTTCCACTCGACATTCGCGTCGTCATGACCTGGGATGCGGATAACAGTGACATGGATTTATGGGTCAGCGATCCCTTAGGTGAAAAATGCTACTTCGGTCATAATGCGACGGCGCAAGGTGGACGCATGACCCGTGACGCGACACAAGGTTATGGGCCAGAAGAATTTTCACTACGCAAAGCTCTTCCCGGTAAATACAAAATTGAAACCAACTTCTACGGCAACCGCCAACAAATCATCGCCGGTGCAACGACACTGCAAGTCAAACTCATTTTGCACTTTGGCACATCCAAAGCACAGGAAAAAATGCTGACGTTACGCTTACAAGAAGCGGGCAGTACGGTGTTTGTGGGTGAATTCGACGTGGAATAAATGTAGCTTTCACCAATAAAAAAAATTGATAGACCTTATTTGAGCTGCTGATTAAATAGCCAGTCACGCCACCAGTATCCAGGATAGGTATCGGACGGTGGCTGATGTTTCAGCCCTTTGTATTCTCTCAAGGTGACTTGCTGCCCGCCTAGATTAGCAATCGCTTGGACGAAGCGTCGATCAGCGGTAATCTGATTTTCTAAGTCGGCGTCACCATGAATTACGATGATAGGGAGATTCGTAAAAATGCTCGCTAGAGAGTTGGGCGGTGCGACGCCACACATGGGGACAATGCCCGCAAACATATCAGGCGCGATGCTTGCTAGCAGCCAAGTTGCTGAGCCACCCATAGAAAATCCCGAGGCATAGATACGTGATTTATCCACGGGATTCGCTGCGCTAAATTGCTTAATTAGCTCAACTGTGTCATTCAACATAGCCGAAGGCACGGCATGTTGATCTGGCGACGCAGGACCGTAGTTCGCACTTCTGATAGCAAACTGTGGAATCAAAATAAAAGCCTGATACCGATCGCGAACATCCGGCATTGCCCAGCTTTTTGCCAATCGGTCTAATTGCCTTAGATTGTCAGTCCCGATTTCTCCTGAGCCATGCAGTTGCACGACCAGCGGATAAATTTTTCCTGGAATTAGTTTTGATGGGCGCAGCAAGCGATAGGGCAATTGCGCACCGCGTGATGAGGTAAAAATGACGCTCTCAAATTGGTCGGCGGATACCGTGTTGAAAATTTCTCGTGACAGGGGAGTGGGGTTGTCTATCAGTTCTTGTTTTGGGGTGACGCTTGCGCAGCTTGTCAGGGCTGCGCAGAGGAGGAAAATGAGTGTTTTTGTTTTTTTCATTGATTGGGTTGTGATTATTTGATTTGAAGTTTAACTATTGAATTGTGGAACGCGTCTTTTCTTTTGGCACCACACCGATGAGTGGTCATGTACGAATTCACGGATAAAATCGAAAGATATTCTTTAGCTTTAAGCTTCAACTAATATTGCCCTACATATTCGAATTCTTTTGACGCAGGAGGAAACCACGATGGAGGCCGTAAATCTTCTTTCCTAACTCCATACTGAATTTCATCTTCGGCATCGTACATGTCAAAGCTGATGAATTCATCTTCCAGAAGAAAGTGGTGAGCACTTTCCATATCTTCAAAACCATAACATTTGTCTTCATCTTTTACATCGAATTTAACATCACAAGTTCCGTCGGAAAATTTTCTAAGTCTTGCCCAGCACTCACCAGGAAAGGCGCATTCATCTAACCACCATTCCTCCAAAACGAGGCTTTTGTTTTTGTAGAACTCATTTATGTTCATCGCACTTAACTTATATCAAAGTGAAAAATTTCTAGTCACTTATTTTGTTTATCTATTCAAAGGATTTTGACATTCTCGCTCGATCATAATCAAGGAGGAAGCTATTATGCTTTACGTATAGTTTTCTTAAAAAATCCTTATTTGGCCCAATTATATCCATACCTCTATCATCATAAGGATGCACTAATACACGATCTTTAAAATTGAAAATGTATACGTCACAACGGGGATTGGGATGCAAAGATGGGAAATCTACTGTAAAAGCGCACCAAAATAAACTCTGTAGTTTCGTTGTCGGTAATTGAAACGCAAGGCTTATCCACCATTCTTCAATGTCCTCATCAAACCTGTCTTCGAATGGAACGGGGTCAAACCAAATTTCACGCTCTTCTGGAATTGCAATACCCGCATTTTTTAGTTCACGTAAAACTTTGCGCAGTGCGAACTTATCATTCCCAGCGAATCTCCGCAAACAAACGGTTAATGAATCAACTGCATCAAACAAATCTTCACAAATCAGCGCGGCTTTTCGTAATGCTGTCAGCACCTGCTCTAACGGTTCTCCACCTTCCGATAGTTCAAACCGTAAACTGTCTGGGTGCGCATAGAACAGCGCATCCCCGCACACTTGAATCCCAAAAATGTCCTCGATTGACCTACTAATTTTTGGATTCATGATGATCCTTAATGCTTGCATAGCACTGTTCACAAACAACGGAGAAATCGCAAAATTTTCTAAACCGATCTGTCATATCTTCTTCGAGCAAGAACCACTAGTGTCCGGTTAAATTGCAATAAAAGCTTAAGAAACACCATAACGGCGCGGGTTCCAGCTCGATTTTGTTTGG
>NZ_JBXARG010000021.1:0-94730 GCF_058808015.1 Undibacterium sp. GW821-FHT11H02
TCTGGTGGATCTGGCAATGATTCACTGGTCGGTGGTAACGGTGCTGATAGTATGACCGGTGGTGCAGGTAACGATACATTTAACGTTGATGCTGGTACTGACACTATCACCGACTTTGCTGTTGGTGATATTTTGAATGTGTCAGCTGGTGCAACTGCGATTGCTACAGGTATCCTGAATTTCACTGGTTACACAGTGAACAATTCGGGTACAGTAAGCATTACAGGTACCGCCGCTGGTGAAGTTATCAGAGGTACAGTTGGCGTTGACGTTATCACAGGTGCTGCAGGTGCAGATGTATTCTTGTATGACGCAACTGCTTTGTCGAATGAAGCAGCAATGGATCAAATTTTGGATTTCCAAGTTGGTGTTGATGATCTTAACGTCTCTGCGATTTCATCTGGCATTGGTCATGCTGCCGTGTTCAACAACCTTGGTAACTTCGCTGATTACGCTACGGCAAGAGCAGCTGCCTTAGTAGCAATCGGTGGTGATAATTGGCCTGTACTCGTGGGTGATGGTGTAAATACCTGGGTCTTCATCGATGAGGGTCATAACAATATCTTCGACGCAACCGATACAGTGATTATGTTGGTCGGTGTTGATGTAACAACGGTAGGCGCAGGAGATTTGATAATCTAATAAGATTGTTAATATTTTTTGACTTTTACTACTTCCTCTCTTCCCTCGATGGCGAGGGAGGAAGTAAGTCAGAAATACCCCAAGTCTCAAGTGTAAGAAAAACCCCCGCATCTTTTCAAGATGCGGGGGTTTTTTCATTGCTTTCAATCTATTTCTCTTTCAGTTTACTTATGGCTTCAGATCACTTCGTGAACAATTTATTCAAGCGCATCACAGACACACCAGACCAACCCGAACATGGTCAACAATTGCATATCGCTTTGGCCGCAGAACCCGATCTGGCTTTGAGAAATTCCTACTTAGCGCCGATTCGCCAATTGGAGCTGCGTGGATCTGAGGGGGAATACTTTCGCCAATTAATGCTGTATGCACTGACACGGGATCTAGCTCATTTAGCCGCCTCGGTACAGCATCTCAAAAACTGCAAGCCGCTCAGGCCTGAACAATGGGTGGCTACGCTTAGCAAAATTAATCGGTATATTTAGATAATTTTAAAATAGCAACTGATCAAGTTCTTTAATGCGTTTTAAAAACACACTTTTATCACATCATGTTCGACGTCATTGACGATATCCGCTCTCCGCATTGCGACAATTCAGCACACCTACCTAATCCCAAGCTTTTATCATCGATATTTCTCTAGCAAGAGGAATGCTTAACATTGCTCGCAATAAAGATTTAAATATTAACAAATTAGTTAATTGCGAAATTTATGAAAATTGATCTTGTCTTCGACGCCCTGGCATCGCGACCTCGCCGCCAAATCTTGGCCTATCTTTCTGAGGCTGAGCTGTCTACCACTGAATTGGCTGAACGCTTTGCAATGAGCGCGCCTGCCATTTCACGCCACCTTTCGGTATTAGAAAATGCAGGTATTGTAGAAAGTGTTCGTCAAGGGCAATTCGTCTTATACAAACTCAATAAAGAAAGTCTAGTCAACACCTTAACGTCTTATGCCTTTGAAATTTGCCCAGTTGGACGGCCCTTAAAACGTGAATCGAAAGCTCTAAAACAACGAAAAATCACGAAATAAATAACTATGCAAAATACAACTCCCAACAACACCAACATACCAATAAGTGCGTTGCAACATCGCGTTCAAGTAAGTGGTATCTCGATCGTATCAAAGGGTCGAGTGGTCTATTCAATGAAGAAATCTTTCTGGATTTCATTCATGTCTGGAGCTGCAATAGTTGGAGGCATACTGTATTTTAGTTGGGCTGCCTTTACTCTATTTCTCACATCAACGGCATTTGTATTATTGTTTGGGCACTCTCTTGGTAGTCACAGAAAATTTAATCATAACAGCTTCGCGTGTCCAAAATGGCTAGAGTATTTATTGGTGTATTTAGGTGTGCAAGTTGGCTTAGCTGGCCCAATTGGACTTCTGAAACAACACGAATTACGTGACTTTGCCCAACGCCTACCGAACTGCCATGATTTCTTGCGACATGGTCAACCTATGCTAACCGATGCATGATGGCAACTGCATTGTGAACTGGAACTGGAGAATTCTCCGACCATCCATATTGAAGAACGAATTGCAAATAATCGCTTTTATCGTTTCTTAGAAAACACATGGATGTGGCAACAGACACCTATTGCCATACTATTTTATTTGATTGGCGGTTGGGGATTTGTATTTTGGGGCGTATGCGCCCGTGTTACAGCTGGTGTCATTGGTCATTGGCTGATCGGTTACTTTGCCCACAATCACGGGGAACTGCACTATGAAATTAAAGAAGCAGCGGTACAGGGACGCAATATTCGCTATACGTCCTTATTGACAATGGGAGAATCCTGGCACAACAACCATCACGCTTTCCCAGGATCTGCCAGACTAGGACTAAATGCAAATGAGTGGGATCCTGGTTGGTGGACCTTATGTGCGCTAAAAAAATGCGGTCTAGTTTGGGATATTAAACTCCCAAACGACCTTGAGCACCGACCAGAACTCCGAGAAATTCAATTAAAAAGAAACAAATGCCTCATTCTCAGCTACTTATCAAGCTAATTTATTTTCAAAAACTCAAATTCAAATTCCCGCAAAATCTCATGCTTAAATCAGAAGTAGCGACCATTAGAAATTAGAAATAGTCTGTGTTATCAAGTCTATGTAAATAAAAAATGGCTGCATCCAAAGCAGCCATTTCTCAATGAAACACTATATTTACGCCACTTTCTTAGCATCAAAAAATTGTTCATCCTCAGTAGAACCATGCAACGCCGTCGTTGAAGACTGACCTTGCTGAATCACCTGTGTCACCGCATCAAAGTAGCCAGTACCCACTTCACGTTGATGTTTGACCGCGGTAAAGCCCTTCTCTGCTGCTGCGAATTCTGCCTCTTGCAATTCGACAAATGCAGACATTTGACGACGTGCGTAGCCGTGTGCGAGATTGAACATGCCATAATTCAATGCGTGGAAACCTGCCAAGGTAATGAATTGGAATTTGTAGCCCATCGCGCCCAATTCTTTTTGGAATTTCGCGATCGTTGCGTCGTCCAAATTCTTTTTCCAGTTGAAGCTTGGTGAGCAGTTGTAAGCCAACAATTTACCCGGGAACTTGGCATGAATTGCATCGGCAAAGGCTTTGGCGAAAGCCAGATCAGGCTTACCTGTTTCACACCAGATCATATCGGCGTATTCGGCATACGCCAAACCACGTGAGATAGACTGTTGCAAACCTGGATGAGTTTTGTAGAAGCCTTCAACCGTGCGCTCACCCGTCAAGAATGGCTTGTCGTTATCGTCGATATCTGAAGTTATCAAATCAGCTGCTTCAGCATCAGTACGCGCTAACAAGACCGTATGAGTACCCATGACGTCAGCAGCTAAACGCGCTGCGTTCAATTTTTCTACGGCTTCACGGGTTGGCACCAAGACCTTACCGCCCATGTGACCGCATTTTTTAACGGAGGCTAATTGATCTTCAAAGTGAACGCCAGAAGCACCCGCTTCTATCATGGCTTTCATCAATTCAAAGGCATTCAATACACCACCAAAACCAGCTTCTGCATCGGCAATAATCGGCGCAAAATAATCAACATCGCCAGAGCCTTCTGACCATTGAATTTGATCTGCACGAGTCAAGGTATTGTTGATGCGCTTGACGACCAGAGGTACTGAATTAGCTGGATACAAGGATTGATCTGGGTACATTTCACCAGCGACGTTGGCATCACCCGCAACTTGCCAGCCAGAGAGGTAAATCGCTTTCAAGCCCGCTTTAACTTGCTGCATCGCCTGATTACCGGTCAAAGCGCCGAGTGCGTTGACGAAGGGCTCGTTATTGACCAAATCCCACAATTTCAATGCGCCAGTTTTGGCAATGGTGTGTTCAACTTGCAAAGAACCACGCAAACGAACCACGTCTTCTGCGGTGTAGTTGCGTTTGATGCCTATCCAACGTGGATTGGTATCCCAGTCTTTTTGGATTTCTGCAATTTGCTGTTCGCGAGTGAGTTTCTGTGTCATGGTAATTCTCCTGGTGTGATTGCTGCGGTTTTTAAATAAGTGCTTAAAAAAGTGTTCGTCCTTGAGATCTATAGTAGGACAAACCTTGCAGCGCAACAATGTCTTATATAAGACATAGGATAAATATTTTTAACTTATAAATCAAAGACTTATAAATTACATTCCATGATACGAAACAACTTCCCTCAGAATGAAATAAAAATTTGGTGCAGCACATTAGAACTTTTCATGATGTGAAATCGAAATTTCACTATGTAGGATTTGCCGAATTAAATAACCCCTATTCGACTTTAGCCAAATAAAATTAAGGGCGTACTTCATGCATCATGAAATGCTCGAACAGGCTTTCCGACATACCATCGCCAATAACTCGATGCACTTGCTTTGCCAAAGCAGAATCTGTCGTCGTATCGAACACAAAAAGCCGATACACATCGGCCAAACATAAAGCGGCAGGATTCATAATCAAGATCCACCTTTCAGCACCGGCATCGTGTTTACGCCACCATTTTGTTGATTTGCGAGTTGGCGTATCCATAGTGAGTCTGGCGACCCAGCCGACTTCCAACATTTTTTCTAACAAGCCTTCAATTTCGTCCACTCCAAATCGAGTTTGCGCCCGCATATCCAAAACATTAACGGAGGCATTCGCATCTGAATTACGTGCCAATACCAAAATACGTAGCAAAGCTATCGCATCTTCAAATGCACTACCTTTTTCTGGCACATGCCACCAACGCTCGTATTTCACCACGGGTAAAGAGGCGGCTATGACAGCGCCTATCAAAGTGATTAGCCAGGAGAGATAAATCCAAATCAGGAAAATCGGTATCGCCGCCAAAGCACCATAAATCACGGTATAAGTTGGAAACTGTTTAATAAACACGGCGAACAAGCGCTTCGCGATTTCAAATGCGACCGCCGCAAATACACCGCCCCATGCAGCGTCGCGCCAATCCACAGGCCGATTTGGCACGGTCAAATACAACAGTGTGTAAGCGCCAGTCGTAAAAGCGATCGAGATACTCGTATAAAAAATGGTCCCCAATACGGGTACTGTCTTCATCAAACCATTAGTTGCCGTGAACAGATTCGATGTCACACTCATGGAAATACCAATCAGCAGCGGCCCCAAAGTTACGATCGCCCAATAAACGACCATACGCTGTACCAAAGGACGCGACCGCTTTACTTGCCAAATTTGATTAAAGGTTTTGTCTATCATCGCCATGGTCGCGATGGCAGTCACCATCAAGACCACACCACCGACCGCAGACAAGCGCGTCGCTTTAGTTGCGAACTGAGTCAGATATCCCATCACCGTGGTGGAAATCTGCTTTGGCATCAAACTCTGAGTAAAGTAAGCTTCTAAGGAAGCCTTAAAATCAGTGAACAAAGGAAAAGCGGTCAAAATCGCTAAACCTATGGTCAAAATCGGCACCAAGGCTAACACTGTCGTAAACGTTAAACTTCCTGCGACCTGTGGCAAACGGACTTCTTGCAAGCGACGATGGGCAAATTGAAATAAATTCTTCAATTGCCCCCAACTTAAACCGCGAATAAAACCACCCATACTTTACTTCCCATTTCTTATGAATCTTATGTTGCTAACACGTCTTATTTCTAAGGCTTGCCGAAAATTGACGATCTTACCAAAACGCTCATTTTACCCAGACTTGCCTATGAAGCCTTGAGATATTTACTACTTTCAGCAATTACAAGAAGACACTAGAGCCAAACTCCCTGAAAACCTCGAAATTCTTTATAATTCGTCAAATGAATGCACACCCTATTCCCCTCCTTGTTTTGTACTATTCCCGTCATGGCAGCACACGTCAGTTGGCTCAGCTCATTGCCCAAGGTATAGAGAGCGTTACCGGCTGTGAGGCACGTCTGCGCACGGTACCTAGTGTATCCCCCGTGTCAGAAGCAACTGAAGCTGCAATTCCTTCCGAAGGTGCGCCTTATGTCGAGCTCAGCGATTTCAAAGAGTGTGCAGGCATCGCGCTGGGCTCACCCACTCGTTTCGGTAATATGGCTTCGGCGATGAAGTATTTTTGGGACGGCACGGCAGCAGACTGGGTTTCTGGTACTTTATGCGGCAAACCAGCTTGCGTATTTACTTCAACAGGGAGTCTGCATGGCGGGCAAGAGTCCACACTTTTATCCATGATGTTACCGCTCATGCATCACGGCATGTTGATCATGGGCTTGCCCTATACCCATCCTGAATTAATGGCCACCAAATCGGGCGGCAGCCCTTATGGCGCTACGCATTGGTCCGGACTAGACGGGAAAATGCCGATCACGGACGATACCCGCACTTTAGCCATTGCTCTAGGAAGACGCCTGGCAGAAACCGCTTTAAAATTACAGTCTTTATGAACAATAGCTCCATGATCAAGCATCGCATCGCATGCCTCAGTCTCGCTGGCCTAATCCTACTCGGAATCGTATGGGAAACTTGGCTAGCGCCCTACAAACCAGGTAATTATCTCTTCGTAATCAAAGTCATTCCTTTGCTATTTCCTTTACGTGGCGTTTTTCAAAAAAATATCTACACCATGCAGTGGGCATCGATGTTCATCATGTTTTACTTCATGGAAGGTGTAGTCCGTGCCATGGGAGATGCCGAACCTATCTCGCGCCTCTTGGCAGGTGTAGAAATTGTCTTGAGTGTCAGCTTTTTTATTAGTAGCATTTACTTCGTACGGCCTTACAAAAAGATCGCCAAAGCAGCAAAAAAGGAAGCTTTAGCAGCAGAAAAAGCCGAACAAGAGCTAAGTCAATAAGCACCGATCCCACTTTCCAACTTATGCAAAACTTTCTTTCTCGGTGCAAATCAGCAATAGGCGAAGAACATGTTTTGCTTGAGGCAAATCAACAAGCTGCTTACTTACAAGATTGGCGCCAACGCGCCACGGGTAAAGCGCTCGCGGTGCTAAGACCGGGCAATACGGAACAAGTCGCCCACATCGTGCGCCTCTGCGCGCAATTTCAGATACCGATTGTCCCGCAAGGTGGCAACACAGGTCTGGTTCTCGGCAGCATCCCAGATCAATCGGGCAATGCAGTCATATTGTCGCTACAGCGCTTAAATCAAATTCGAGCAATCGACGTCGCAAACAGCACCATGACTGTCGATGCTGGCTGCCTACTAGCACAAGTCCAAAACGCCGCGGAAGGGCAGGACTTACTCTTCCCTTTATCACTGGCATCTGAAGGCAGTTGCACCATAGGAGGCAATCTTTCAACGAACGCCGGCGGCACTGCGGTTTTACGTTATGGGAACATGCGAGATTTGTGCTTAGGTCTGGAAGTCGTCACTGCACAAGGTGACATCTGGCACGGCTTACGTGGCTTGCGTAAAGACAATACGGGGTATGACTTACGCGACTTATTGATTGGCGCAGAAGGCACGTTAGGCATCATCACTGCGGCTGTATTAAAGCTGCATCCCAGACCTCTCAGTTATGGCACCGCCTTCATTCGCCTTAATTCCATACAAGCAGCAGTCAACTTACTCACTCTTGCAAAGCAACACTGTCATACCGCGATCAGTGGTTTTGAATTAATCAACCAACTCAGCCTGCAATTAGTCCACCAACATTTCCCGCAGTTTCAAAAAATATTTACTCAGGAAAGCCCTTTCTACGTATTGCTAGAACTGTCGGGGAGTGACACCGAGCAAGCGACCTATCAACAACTCGAACAACTCATCGCAAACGCATTAGCTGCTGACATAATTGAAGATGCAGTCATCGCCAACTCGCTAGCCCAAGCAAAAAACTGTTGGACATTGCGAGAGTCGATTTCGGCGGCGCAGGCGAAAGAAGGAAAAAATATTAAACACGATATTTCACTGCCTATCTCCCTCATTGCCGATTTTGTCGCTGAAACCAACGAAGCCTTGCAACATGCCTTTACTGGCTGCCGCATGGTCACTTTTGGTCACTTAGGCGATGGCAATTTGCACTACAACGTGTCACCTGCATCCAATGCTGATCACGAACAATTCCTCTCCCATCAAAATCAAATCAACCGCATAGTTCACGATAAAACCCATCAATATGGCGGCTCAATATCGGCGGAACACGGAATAGGTACACTCAAAAAAGAAGAGCTGTTGCGTTATAAATCGACCGTAGAGTTAACTATGATGCGCAACATCAAGCGAGCACTAGACCCGCAAAACATCATGAACCCAGGAAAAATCATTTAGGAGACAAAATGAGTTATTTCGCTTTAGTGAAAACACGGATAAGTTTTAAAGTAGCCGTCACTTTGAGTTTATTATTGAGCGGCAGTTTATTGAGTCCACCCAGCCTTGCCGACACGCCCGCATTCAAATGTCAGGAAAATGGCAAAACCATTTTTAGCCAGACCCCATGCAAAGGCATG
The DNA here is from genome assembly GCF_058808015.1 of Undibacterium sp. GW821-FHT11H02. Taxonomy (NCBI): domain Bacteria; kingdom Pseudomonadati; phylum Pseudomonadota; class Betaproteobacteria; order Burkholderiales; family Oxalobacteraceae; genus Undibacterium; species Undibacterium sp. GW821-FHT11H02. The sequence continues at coordinate 8,522 of NZ_JBXARG010000021.1, forward strand.
AACTCAACACCGATAGCAATCAAATCAAACCAAATCCCGGAAGAAGAAACTCAAAGAGCCCTAAAACGCCATCAACATCGACTTAGCGAATCTAACAAAAACCAAAAAGCCAGGGATCGTGAGTTTGCCAAACAAGAGGCCGCCAGTCGCCGCATTGCCAGTAAAAATGCCAACGCAAAGAAACAGTGCGAGAACTTACAGATGAAATCCAAATGGGCTAAAGAAGACTTAAGAGGAACTCAGCCGCGAGCAGAAATGAAAGCACAAGTTAAATTAAAACGTGCGCAGGAAAAGGCTGATTTGGCTTGCAAGAATGTTTAATAAGAGGAGCATACTGCACGTTCTCAACGCTGCGAGCTATAAAACGATGCACAGCGCACCTGAGTCCAAGGTTTTACTACGAAAACTTGGTTTTTAGTTGAGGAAGAACGAAACTATCACCGCATTTTTAGGTCGAAATTGATTCAACCTACGCTTGCTCTACGAATACGGAGATCACATAATGAAGTCCCGCTTACTCACTCTGCCTACCTTAATTTTCGTCTTATTGTCGACAGTCACTAGCCATAGTTTTGCAGCGCCAAGAGAAGTCGTAAAACAAAGCTTCCATGCTACACGTCTGCCAGCGAGTTTCTTTGCTGAAAATCGCGCCCGCGTACTTGCTGAACTCAAAAAAATGGGGCCTGGCACAATCGCGGTGATTAAATCGATGCCGGAACAAAACCGCAATGGTGATAGCACACACATGTACCGTCAAGATTCCGATTTTTACTACCTAACTGGCGTCGAAGAAGCTGAAGCTGTCGCCATCTTGGATGCAGACCGCAGTGAAGCCTACACACTGTACGTGAGAAAACGGGATCCACGCCGGGAAGCTTATGATGGTGCGCGACTCGGCGTCGAAGGTGCATTGAAACTTGGCGCGAATAATGCAGAATCATTCCCGGCAGCTGAGGAGAAATTAAAGCACGCTGTGAGTAAAGCGCAACGCATCGTTTTGATATCCAATTTCGACGAAGATTTCCGTCGAAAAGTACTCGATTGGATTTACCCCTTCGGCAGCGACAATAATCACGCATCTCATAAACGCATACTGGTCGATGGCCGCAACCTGGTAGGCGAGATGCGCTTAATCAAACAAACTGTTGAAATTGACATGTTACAGCATGCCGTAGATGTCACTATAGCCGGCCATCTTGCTGCGATGAAGGCATCGACAAAGGCAATTAATGAAGGTGAAGTCGCCGCAGCCTTCCAAGGTACAGTGCGTCGTTTGGGTGCTCGCTTTACTGGTTACGACACCATTGCGGGTGCTGGCGCTAATAGCTGTGTTCTACATTACCTGACGAACGATCATGATATTGAAAAAGGCTCAGTCATGTTACTCGATGCCGGCGCAGAAGTCGGCTACTACACAGCCGACGTAACACGCACTTGGCCTGTCTCTGGCAAATTCTCGAAAGAGCAAAAAGCGATCTACGAGTTGGTACTGAAAGCCCAAAATGCAGCAATCGATTTAGTCAAACCTGGTCGTAAACATCATGAGGGCTATGACGCTGCTATGCGCATCCTTAGCGACGGGCTGGTTGATCTTGGCATACTCAAGGGAGAGAAGGAAAGTGTCTACAAGAGCGGCGCCTACAGCCGTTTTAGCATGCATGGTATCAGCCATTGGATAGGGCTTGATGTGCACGACACGGGTAACTATCAACAAGAACCTGGAAAACGTGGCGGGTTTCGACTACTCGAACCTGGTATGGCATTAACAGTGGAACCAGGAATTTACATTCCTAAAGATGCCAGCGATGTCGACCCTAAATGGCGTGGTATCGGTGTGCGTATTGAAGATGTTCTATTAGTCACACCGGATGGCAATCGCAATCTTAGCGGCAAATTACCACGCACCGTTGAAGGTATAGAAGCCGTATTGAACAAAAGCGATTGATACCAGCAATCTAGGATTGCGATTAACGATAGCTTGTAATTGCGAGCAATTTGCTTCTATCGCCATAAACATAGTTGCGCAAATGTACCATGTACAAAGAGGTACGAGATTAAGAAAAAAAGGATCACGGGCAACACCAGTGATCCTTTTTTTAAAATCGATTTGGCGCGTCGGGAGGGGTTCGAACCCCCGACCCATGCCTTAGAAGGGCATTGCTCTATCCAACTGAGCTACCGACGCACACACATTTTTAGCTGATCAATACTTCGATAAGGTGCTAAAAATCAGAAGGCTGAATATTACAGTGTATCGCTGCTAACTTCAAGAATGATTCCCTGTTTAACGAAAATTAGCTAATGCAATCAGCCAAGCGGCGCGCCATTTTATTCGCAATTTCTGCATCTGATGTTTCTACCATGACGCGAATTAAGGGCTCGGTTCCCGATGCACGTATTAACACACGCCCCTGCCCTGCCAATTCTTTTTCTACCTGCTCTTTTACTGCAACTAAAGTTGCATTGCTTTGCCAGTTAAAGCCAGGGGATACCCTAACATTGATCAATACTTGCGGAAATAACTTTAGGTTTTCAAAACACTGATCTAAAGATTTGCCATTACGTTTTAAAGCCGACAAAACCTGCAACGCAGAGACGATACCATCGCCAGTAGTATGCTTATCGAGACATAGCAAATGTCCCGAGCCCTCCCCCCCCAATAGCCAGCCTTGTTGCTGCATTTGCTCCAACACATAACGATCACCGACTTTGGCGCGAATGAAACCTACGCCTAAGTCTTTAAATGCCAACTCTACTGCCATATTGGTCATCAAAGTACCGACAGCACCAGGAACCGGACCGATTGCCATGCGATCCAATACCATCAGATATAAAAGTTGATCACCATCGTAAATTTTGCCGTTTTTATCAACCATTAAGAGTCGATCCGCGTCACCATCTAACGCAATTCCTAAATCTGCGTGGTTAGCACGCACGGCCAAAGACAAAGCTTCTGGCGCCGTTGCACCGACTTGATCGTTAATATTGAAACCGTTTGGTTGGTTACCAATGGCTATAACTTCTGCGCCTAGCTCGTGGAATACGTGTGGCGCGATGTCATATGCCGCGCCGTGGGCGCAATCGACAACAATCTTTAGGCCACGCAAATCGAGCTCGTTAGGATAGGTACTCTTACAAAATTCGATATAGCGACCATTCGCATCACCGAGGCGTTTTGCTTTACCTAACTTGTCCGAACTGACGCATTGCATTTCTTTGTCGAGTTCGGCTTCGATTGCGAGTTCGACCTCATCCGGTAGTTTTGTACCTTGAGCTGAGAAGAATTTTATACCGTTATCATCATAAGGATTATGTGACGCAGAAATCACTACACCTGCAGACAAACGTAAAGCACGCGTCAAATAGGCAATAGCTGGAGTTGGCATCGGCCCCGACAACATCACGTCAACACCCGCAGCTGCAAAACCTGCTTCTAGCGCCGCCTCCAACATATAACCAGAAACACGCGTATCCTTACCGATTAACACTGTAGGTCGCGCATGTGTTGCCGTGTCCAACTGCGCCAACACTTTACCCGATGCATAGCCAAGCCGCATGACAAAATCGGGAGTGATGGGACTACAACCAACTTTGCCGCGTATACCATCGGTACCAAAATATTTGCGAGACATGTCTTTCCTTTCTTATTTTTCTATTGATACTGCTTAATTTCAAGTTGATGATGCTTACATCACTTTACTGGTATTGATTGTCTGCCAAACACGTATCGCATCGACAGTTTCCGCGACATCATGCACACGCACAATTCGCGCACCTTGGGCCATCGCAGCAAGCGCAGCGGCAAGGCTTCCTGCCATGCGACGTTCTACTGGTTTAGCGGTAATACTACCTATCATAGTTTTACGTGAGATACCCGCCAATAGCGGCAAACCTATTTCTTCTTGTATCAAGCCGATGTTTTGTAAGAGCTCAATATTGTGCTCCAAGTTTTTTCCAAAGCCAAAACCCGGGTCAATACTTAGGCGATTCTTCTCTACGCCCGCTGCAATAAGTTGATCACAACGCTCGCGTAGAAATGCGATAACTTCCTGTGTGACATTTTGATAGCTTGGTCGCTGTTGCATGACCTCTGGCGACTTTTGCATATGCATCACACACAAGCCAACATCACTATCTGCAACAACAGCACGTGCCTCTGGCGAAGCAAAGCCGCGAATATCGTTAATCATATCGGCACCAGCGATAATCGCTTCACGCATCACTTCAGATTTGTAAGTATCGATTGATATCGGCTTACCACAATCACGCAAGGCATAGATCAGGGGGATCACACGCTTCAATTCCTCATCTAAAGGCAGAGGTAGAGCACCTGGGCGACTTGATTCACCGCCGATATCAATGATATCAACGCCATCTTCTATCATTTGTTCGGCGTGTGTGATCGCGTGATCTAAGGATTGAAATTTTCCACCATCAGAAAACGAATCAGGGGTGACATTAAGAATACCCATCACCAGTGGTTTGAATACCGTTTTGATAGCCGTAGTATTGGGCACTTTCATCGGGAAGCGATATCTTCCACATTCAAAATACGGTGTCAGCATCATCATGTCATTATGCGATCGCTCTAAAAATGAAGGGTGAGGATTTCTCCTCACCCCCTTAAACCAATTTAATTTTTTAAAACTTAGGCTGGTGCCGTTGCATTCGGTGTGACACCGCCTGGTGGCGTATCTGAAGATGACTTCGGTGTCGTTGTAAATGACTTTGGCGGATGTGGTTCGACACCATTCATAATGTCATTGATCTGCTCAGCGTCAATGGTTTCCCACTCCAGCAAGGCTTTGGTCATAGCTTCAACCTTGTCACGATTTTGCTCTAACAACTGACGTGAAATCGCATATTGCGCATCCAAAATCATACGAATTTCGGCGTCCACTTTTTGCTGAGTCGCTTCAGAAATCGTTTTGGAAGAGCCGCCAAAATAACCGCTATCTTGACTATCTTCATATACCATCACGCCCAAAGTGTCGGACATACCAAAACGAGTCACCATTGCACGAGCTAGTTTCGTTGCACGTGAAAAATCGTTCGATGCACCGGTCGACATCTGACCAACAAAAATCTCTTCGGCAATACGGCCACCAAATAAAATTGCGATTTCTTCCAGCATCTTGTCTTTATAGCCGCTGATCTGGTCGTGCTCTGGCAACTGCCACGTCAAACCAAGCGCATTACCGCGCGGCATGATCGTCACTTTATGAACTGGATCTGCTTTCGGCAAGAGTTTTGCAACCACCGCATGACCTGATTCATGGTAAGCCGTGTTGCGACGTTCATCTTCACGCATGACCATAGATTTGCGTTCTGGCCCCATGTAGATCTTGTCTTTAGCATCTTCAAAATCTTGCATTTCAACCAAACGCTTGTTACGGCGTGCAGCGAACAAAGCCGATTCATTGACCAAGTTAGCCAAATCAGCACCAGAAAAACCAGGCGTACCACGAGCCAAGATATCTGCACGAACGTCAGGTGCGATAGGCACTTTGCGCATGTGCACATTGAGAATCTGTTCACGACCACGAATATCTGGCAAACTCACAGTGACCTGACGATCAAAACGCCCTGGGCGCAATAGCGCTTTATCCAACACGTCGGCGCGGTTAGTCGCTGCAACCACGATCACACCGGAGTTAGGCTCAAAGCCATCCATTTCCACCAGCATTTGATTCAAAGTCTGTTCGCGCTCATCATTGCCGCCACCCATACCTGCACCGCGATGACGACCGACCGCGTCAATCTCATCGATGAAAATAATACATGGGGAATGTTTTTTTGCATTGTCGAACATATCGCGCACACGAGACGCACCAACACCGACGAACATTTCAACGAAATCGGAACCTGAAATGGTGAAGAAAGGTACTTTGGCTTCACCAGCAATCGCACGCGCCAACAAAGTTTTACCGGTGCCTGGAGGACCCACCATCAAGACACCGCGTGGAATACGTCCACCCAGTTTTTGGAATTTACTTGGGTCTTTTAAGAAATCAACGACTTCACTCACTTCTTCTTTTGCTTCGTCGCAACCAGCCACATCCGCAAACGTTACATGATTATTGGTGTCATCCAACATGCGTGCTTTGGACTTACCGAATGAAAATGCGCCGCCTTTTCCACCACCCTGCATTTGACGCATGAAGAAAATCCATACGGCGATCAACAGAATCATAGGACCGTAAGAAAACAAAATTTGACCTAATACTGAGGGTTCTTCAGGTGGTTTGCTATCAAACTTAATATTATTGGCAATCAGATCGCCAACTAAGCCGCGCTCTTGACGTGGAACTTGCGTCTTCACTTTTTTACCATCTTGGGTAATACCAATTGCCGATAAATTTGCGTCGTCAAAAGTCACTTCTTTAATTCGCTTGGCTTTCACATCATCAAGAAAATCAGAGTAGCCAACAACAGTTGCACCTGCTGCCAAATTCTTACTATCAAATTTATTGAACACCAAAAAGAGCACCAAGAGGACTGCGCCCCACATTGCAATTTTGGTTAACATTGAATTATTCACAAAAACTCCTCAGGTGCATCATTTGCACAAAAAGTCGCGGGTAAAATGACGCGCGAAAATACTGGCACTGGTAAATGTTTATTCTACTCGCATTGAATACAGCTTGCTGGACAAGATATGCTGCCGCGATTGACAATTATCAAGAGTAAAACAGGCAAAATCTAGATTTATTTTCCGATTCCCTTATTTTTTTCGTCATCAGGTCGGGTGTTTTAAGCCTTTTCCTAACAAAAAGATCTCAGATGATTTATCTTTGCTGGCTTTTGGCTTTTTGTTTGCAACGGTAGTGAATTCATTTTTGAATAGGGTCACCAAAGTATTATAGCTAGTCCCATGAAAGCATTTTACCAATAAAGCACCATTTGGCTTCAAATGTGCCTTAGCAAATTCAACTGCCAATTCAATAATGTATTCAACACGCGCACCGTCGACGGTGGCATTACCTGATAAATTGGGCGCCATGTCGGATAGCACGACATCGACTTTTTTACCATGCAGCTTGGCTTCCAGCTGTGACAAAACCTCTTCTTCGCGAAAATCGCCTTGAATAAAATTGACGTCGGCGATCGGCTCCATCTCTAGCAAATCGAGCGCATAGATCTCACCGAGAATACCGCCGCCCTCTTTGCCTGATAATTTATTTCGTACATATTGCGACCAGCTACCGGGAGTCGCGCCTAAATCGACGATAATCTGACCAGATTTGATCAATTTTTCGGTTTCATCGATTTCCTTGAGCTTATAAACAGCCCGCGAGCGATAGCCCTCTTTTTGTGCTAATTTCACATAAGGATCATTAATATGATCGTGAACCCAATTTTGATTGAATTTATTCTTGGCCATTGGCGTAAAATACTGCTTTTAAAGGAATTTATATGTCAAACGACGCATCAACTGCAAAAATCAAACCAAAATCAAAACTCACACCAGCTGAACGTAGTGAATTACGTGCCGAAGCGCATGGTCTCAAACCTATCGTTATCATCGGTGAAGCAGGACTCACACCGGCAGTAAAGAAAGAAATTGATGCCAGCTTAAATTCTCACGGATTAATCAAGGTTCGCGTCTTTGGTGATGATCGTGAAGCACGCGTGGCAATGTACGACACAATTTGCGAAGAACTCGATGCCGAACCAGTTCAACACATAGGCAAATTATTGGTAATCTATCGTCCAAAAATCGACGGCATTAAAGAAACAAAATTTGTAAAACGTGGCAAAGGTTTGCGTGAAGTGACTATTGTGAAGCCTAGCGCAAGTGGCACGAAAAAACCATCTGTTTCTAAAGTTTTAGTCAAAGGCAATGAGCGTGTAACCCAAGGTGGCACGATCAAACGCGCTAAACCACGTCAAACCAGCGTCAAGAAAACTGGCAGAGACTAGGTTCAAACTCTTTGACTAGCTTCAACTAGCGCATTATCTACTACCGTTAGTATCGTTATTATCAAAGAGGGGCGCAAACTTGCGCCCCATTTTTTATTACTAATTTACTCTCGCGAATTGACAGTACTTTTTGCGAAACTTACGCTTGCAAAGTTCGTGTCAAATTTTAGATGTACAAGACATCCAAAATTTCATACTCACGCACGCCAGCTGGCGCTTGTACACCAACCACATCACCTGCGTACTTACCAATCAAGGCACGCGCAATAGGTGAAGTGATCGACACTTTATTCAATTTCAAATCAGCTTCGTCTTCACCCACGATTTGATATTGAACTTTCTGTCCATTTTCTAAATCTTCCAATTGCACAGTTGCCGCAAACACCACGCGACCTTCAGCGTCCAATTCAGTAGGATCAATAATTTGTGCGGCGCTCAATTTACCGTCGAGTTCAGCGATACGACCTTCGATAAAACTTTGACGCTCTTTGGCTGCGTCATATTCCGCATTTTCAGACAAGTCGCCTTGCGCGCGCGCTTCTGCAATCGCGTTAATCACATCAGGACGTTCTTTAGTCTTTAATTTGTGCAACTCTTGCTTGAGCAATTCTGCACCAAATTTAGTCAGGGGTACTGTACTCATAGCTATCTACAATATGTAAGTAAAAAATTAGGTAAAAAATACTGGGATAAAATCCCAAGTTAAAAAGACAAGTTGGATTGCCATCATGCCTAAAAGTAGAGAGGTCACAAGAACAATGATAAGCCATTGTTGATTGTGACCTCTCGGTGTGCGATTCCCCGTTAGTCAGGGATTCGCAGAATTGCGCTTAGTGTAAAGACTTATGAAGGCCTTGTAAATCATAGACATGCAATTCATCCAAATGACGCATACCCTCCACCGCCGCCTCCGCACCTGCAATCGTCGTAATGGTGGTTGCACCCGACGCTAAAGCAGACACGCGAATCGAACGAGAATCGGCGATCGCATTGCGTTTTTCTTCAACGGTATTGATGACCATCACGACTTCACGGTTTTTCAACAGATCGACCACGTGTGGACGGCCTTCCGCAACTTTATTCACTGAAGCACATGCCACACCTGCTGCCGAAATAGCGGCTGCCGTACCTTTGGTGGCGACCAATTCGAAGCCCATTGCTACCAAATTCTTAGCGATGTTAATTGCACGTGGCTTATCGGCATTTTTGACCGTCAAGAACACTTTACCGGATCGAGGCAATTTAACACCTGCGCCCAATTGCGACTTCACAAAAGCTTCGCCGAAAGTCTTGCCCACGCCCATGACTTCACCAGTCGATTTCATTTCAGGCCCCAAAATCGTATCGACGCCTGGGAACTTCACGAATGGGAATACTGCTTCTTTCACGCTAAAGTAGGATGGAATAACTTCTTTATAAATGCCTTGAGAATCCAAAGACTGACCGACCATGCAACGTGCCGCTATCTTAGCCAATTGCAAACCGGTGACTTTAGAAACATAAGGCACAGTGCGCGATGCACGAGGATTCACTTCCAGCACATACACGACATCTTCACCGTCTTTTTGCTGAATCGCGAACTGTACATTCATCAAACCAACCACGTTTAAACCTTTTGCCATCAAGCTAGTTTGACGTTTTAATTCATCAATCGTTGCTTGCTTCAAAGAGTATGGTGGCAAGGAGCAAGCAGAGTCGCCAGAATGCACGCCGGCTTGCTCAATATGTTCCATCACGCCGCCGATAAACGTGCGAGTGCCGTCAGATAAACAATCAACGTCAACTTCAATCGCATCATTCAAGAAACGATCCAATAACACTGGGGAATCGTGTGACACTTTGACCGCTTCACGCATGTAGCGTTCCAGATCACGTTGTTCATGAACGATTTCCATTGCACGACCACCCAAAACATAAGACGGACGAACCACCAGCGGATAACCAATTTCTTGCGCCAAAGCGATAGCTTCATCTTCAGTACGAGCGGTACGATTTGGTGGTTGACGCAAACCTAATTCATGCAACATTTTCTGGAAGCGTTCCCTATCTTCTGCTGCATCGATCATGTCTGGTGAAGTACCAATAATTGGCACACCATTGGCTTCTAACTCCAATGCCAATTTCAATGGTGTTTGCCCGCCGTATTGCACGATCACGCCGACTGGTTTTTCCAGATCAACGATTTCTAGAACATCTTCTAAGGTCAGTGGTTCGAAATACAAACGATCCGACGTGTCGTAGTCAGTGGAAACGGTTTCTGGATTACAGTTAACCATAATCGTTTCATAACCATCTTCACGCATCGCGAATGCTGCATGGACGCAGCAGTAGTCGAATTCAATACCTTGACCGATACGGTTAGGCCCACCACCCAGAACGATGATTTTTTTCTTGTCGGTCGGCGCTGATTCGCACTCATCTTCATAAGTGGAATACATGTAAGCAGTCTTCGTTGCGAATTCACCTGCACAAGTATCAACACGCTTATAGACAGGACGTACATTCAAAGCAATCCGTTTTTCACGAACCGCAGTACCAGTCGATTTCAAGAGTTTTGCCAAGCGACGATCAGAGAAACCTTTTTTCTTCAGCTTCAACAACAAGTCTTTGTCGATACTATCTAAAGACTGGGTTTCCAGCCACAATTCGATATCGATAATGTCTTTGATTTGCGCCAGGAACCATGGATCGATGCGCGTCAATTGATGCACTTCTTCCATCGTAAAGCCTTGCGCGAATGCGTCACCGACGTACCAGATACGATCTGGGCCTGGCGCACCGAGTTCTTTTTCTAAGACTTCGCGATCGGTGGTTTTTTCGTTCATACCATCAACGCCAACTTCCAAACCGCGCAATGCTTTTTGGAAGGACTCTTGGAAAGTACGGCCGATTGCCATCACTTCACCAACAGACTTCATCTGCGTCGTCAAACGATTATCCGCTTGCGGGAATTTTTCGAATGTGAAGCGCGGAATCTTGGTAACAACGTAATCGATAGACGGCTCGAAGGATGCTGGGGTTTGACCACCCGTAATTTCGTTACGCAACTCATCGAGTGTAAAACCAACCGCCAGTTTCGCAGCAATCTTCGCGATAGGGAAACCTGTTGCTTTTGATGCCAAAGCGGATGAACGCGACACGCGTGGATTCATCTCAATGACGATCATACGACCATCGGCAGGGTTGACTGAGAACTGCACGTTAGAGCCGCCAGTATCCACACCAATTTCACGCAACACAGCCAAGGAGGCATTACGCATGATTTGGTATTCTTTATCGGTCAATGTTTGTGCTGGCGCGACCGTGATCGAATCACCCGTATGCACACCCATAGGGTCTAAGTTTTCGATCGAGCAAACGATAATGCAGTTGTCTGCTTTATCGCGCACTACTTCCATCTCGTACTCTTTCCAACCGATCAAAGATTCTTCAATCAATAATTCATTGGTCGGAGATGCTTCTAAACCACGTTTGCAAATCGTTTCGAATTCTTCTTCGTTATAAGCGATACCGCCGCCCGTGCCGCCCATCGTGAACGATGGACGAATGATGACCGGGAAGCCGACTGTTTTTTGCACAGCCCAAGATTCTTCCATGCTATGCGCAACACCAGAACGCGCAGAACCCAGACCAATTTTGGTCATCGCGTCTTTAAACTTAGAACGATCTTCCGCTTTATCAATCGCTTCCGGGGAAGCACCGATCAATTCACATTTGTACTTATCGAGCACGCCATGCTTATGCAAATCCAAAGCACAGTTCAATGCAGTTTGACCGCCCATCGTTGGCAAGATCGCATCAGGACGCTCTTTGTCTATGATACGCTCTACTACTTGCCAGGTGATCGGCTCGATGTAAGTCACATCGGCCATCTCTGGATCGGTCATGATGGTCGCCGGATTGCTGTTGACCAAAATAACTTTATAGCCTTCTTCACGCAAAGCTTTGCAAGCCTGTGCGCCTGAATAATCGAATTCGCAAGCCTGACCAATGATGATAGGGCCAGCGCCGATAATCAAAATACTTTTTATGTCTATACGCTTAGGCATTTGTGTTCTTCTCCAACTTTGCGGTCTTCATCAGTGTCGTGAAACGATCAAACAGGTAGGCAATATCATGCGGACCTGGTGAAGCTTCAGGATGACCTTGGAAACAAAATGCTGGTTTATCCGTACGAGCAAAACCTTGCAAAGAACCGTCGAACAAAGAAACATGGGTAACGCGGCAGTTATCAGGCAAAGATGCTGCATCCACTGCAAAACCGTGATTCTGCGACGTGATCAATACTTGCTTGGTATCGAGATCTTGTACTGGATGATTTGCACCATGATGGCCAAACTTCATCTTCAAAGTTTTTGCACCAGAAGCCAAAGCCATGATTTGATGGCCTAAGCAAATACCGAAAGTCGGAATTCCTTTTTCGATCAATTCTTTAGCTGCTGCGATCGCGTAATCACATGGTTCTGGATCACCAGGACCATTCGATAAAAATACGCCATCAGGATTTAAGGCCAACACATCTGCTGCCGTCGATTGCGCTGGCAAGACGGTGACTTTGCAGCCGCGCTCTGCCAACATGCGCAGAATATTCCGTTTCACGCCAAAGTCGAATGCCACCACGTGAAATTCAGGATTCCTTAAATGTCCGTAGCCTTGACCGAGTTTCCATTCAGCTTCTGTCCATTCATAGGACTTAGACACAGAAACCACTTTCGCCAAATCCATACCGGACAAGCCGGGAAAGGATTTCGCCAATTCCAAAGCTTTCGCTGCATCTTTGCCAACCAAAATCGCACCACCCTGCGCACCTTTTTCACGCAAGATACGTGTCAATTTGCGTGTATCGATACAGGCGATAGCAACGATGTTTTGTGATTTCAGATAGTCCGACAAAGATTGCTCAGAACGGAAATTCGACACCAACAAAGGCAAATCTTTAATGATCAAACCAGCGGCATGAATTTTGTCGGATTCGACGTCTTCCGCATTCACGCCAGTATTACCGATGTGCGGATAAGTCAAGGTGACGATTTGGGAACTATAACTAGGGTCTGTCAAGATTTCTTGATAACCAGTCATGGAGGTATTGAAAACAACTTCACCGATCGTATGACCAGCGGCGCCAATGGAGACACCCGTAAAAATCGTGCCATCAGCGAGGGCAAGAATAGCGACGGTATCGGGATTGGAACTTAAGGACTGCGGAATGGGCAGCAAGGGCAACTCCTGTAGTGTTACCGCCGTTGCGCGCCCAAACATCGATCGTTACTTGCTGTTCTCAGAACACCGCTTTAATAACAGAGCGCTATCCGGAGAATGAGAAACAATCAAAGTAGAGAGTGATTTTTTTGGATATGCGCTACGACGAGATTTGAATAAGCTAAACCCTCGAATTATAGCGCAACTGAGACCCTCAGGCAATCGCAGAATACTTTCCAAAGGGAACTTTCTCGCATTTATTCCGCCATTCAGTCGCACAAAAAAATTAGAAGGCCAATGATTTTCATTGAAGAATTGCCACTATTTCTTGTCCTGGCTTTCCATTCCACGGATAATGCAGCCTTTCTCGCTCGAAGAACACAAAGCCGTGGCCCCCATTCTCGCTGATCAAATTAATAATTTATTGCCGCAAACACAGTGTACAAAATGTGGATACCCCGCCTGTCAGGCCTATGCCCAAGCAATCGCTACTGGAGAAGCCAACTATAATCAATGCCCACCAGGTGGACAAGAAGGCATCAACCGACTCGCCAAGTTGCTAGGCAAAACAAGCATTCCTCTAAATCCAAGCAACGGCCTAGAAAAGCCTCGCGCCATTGCCTTTATTGAAGAAGCCAGATGCATAGGTTGCACGCTTTGCATACAAGCCTGTCCAGTCGATGCCATCATGGGTGCGAATAAACAAATGCATACCGTGCTTCCTGATTTATGCACAGGCTGCGATTTATGCGTAGCACCCTGCCCTGTCGATTGCATCATAATGGTTCCAACCTCAAGCACATCAACCGGATGGCAAGCATGGTCGCAAGAACAAGCTAATAGCGCTAAGCAACGCTACCAACAAAGAGAACAACGTCTAGTTCGAGAAAAACAAGAAAACGACGAACGCTTGTTAGCAAAAGCGCATGAAAAACTAAAGCTGGTATCACTAGAAGCGGCAGAAACTCAGGCAGAGTTAGACGAAAAAGCACGCAAGAAAAAAATCATTGCCGATGCCATTCTGCGTGCCACCAGCAAAAAAGATGCGCAAACCAAGTAAATTACGAAAACTATTGAATTGCTATGAACGCCCACAAACGCCTAGAGATCTTTACTCGCTTGCGAGCGCAAAATCCTCATCCAACTACAGAGCTTGAATACACTACGCCGTTTGAATTATTGATCGCGGTCTTGTTATCAGCCCAAGCGACCGATGTCTCCGTCAACAAGGCCACTAAACGACTCTACCCTATTGCGAATACGCCGCAAAAGATTTTCGACCTAGGTGTCGATGGCTTAATTCCCTACATACAAACGATAGGCTTATTTCGCACCAAAGCAAAGAATACTATCGAGACTTGCCGCATTTTGCTAGAACAACATCAGGGAGAAGTACCACGCACGCGTGAAGCATTAGAGGCACTTCCTGGCGTCGGCAGAAAAACGGCGAATGTCGTCCTCAATACCGCCTTTGGTGAACCAACTATCGCAGTCGACACCCATATTTTCCGCGTTTCAAATCGTACCGGCATTGCGCTAGGAAAAAACGTTGATATTGTCGAAGAAAAATTACTCAAGTTTGTACCGAATGATTTCAAGCACGATGCGCATCATTGGTTAATTCTGCATGGTCGATACACCTGCATTGCCCGCGCACCCAAATGCTGGAATTGCATGATTGCAGATTTGTGCGAATTCAAACAAAAAACGCCCTTACCAGATAATGTGTAAGAGCGTTTTTTCGACTACGACAAGCAAAGTTGGGGCCAATTATACAATTTGGCAGGCCTCATCAAAATCCAAACGTGGTGAACGTGGGAATAGCTTCTCTGGGTCACCATAACCAATACTGCACACAAAATTGACTTTCACTGGCGTGCCAGCAAAAAAAGCAGCATTGATTTTATCTGCATCAAATCCTGACATAGGACCACAATCCAAACCTAAGGCACGCGCCGCCATCATCATGTAAGCACCTTGCAGGCTCGAATTTCTAAAAGCTGTCGCCTCGATATTCGCTTGATTACCCTCAAACCAAGAGCGAGCATCCGGTGCATGTGGAAATAACTTAATCAATTTTTCATAGAAGGCCAAGTCCATACCTATAATCACCGTCATCGGTGCTTGACTAGTTTTTGCAGCGTTCCCTGGCGACATACACTCAACCAGTTTCTCCTTTTGCGCTTCCGACTTTACAAAGACAAAACGTGCTGGGCATGAATTCGCAGAGGTTGGCGCCCACTTCATGGCATGGTAAATCGCCTGAATTTGTTCATCACTCACTGGTTTATCCTGCCAAACATTGTGCGTACGTGCAGAAGCAAACAATAAGTCTAAAGATTCTTGATTTAACATGTGATACCACCTTAAATAAACGAAGCCGCGATCATAACCGAAAATTAATTTTTATTCAGAATGGGACTTACGCAAAACAGACGTTCGCGTCGTTGCGATCTCCTCGCCACCCGCCTTCGCAGAGGCGGGCAGTACAATTGCACTGCCTTCGGCGCCGCGCCTAGCGGGTGCAATTTTGAGTAAGCCCTACAAAATACACAATGTGCGAGCCAACTGCGGATAGTGCAAATTCCCAGTAAAATGCTGCACACCAAAGAAATCCCGATCCTGCAACAAACTTTACCAAACAGAACATGTTCAATCCCAGCCAAGACGATGTACGCCGTTTTTTTTGCGAGACATTCCGCAAGTATCACGCCAAAGAAATTCTCACGCCCTTAGAAACCATTGCCGCTGACTGGATTTCTCAACATCCTGAATATGCCGATGATTTTCGCGATGTCGAAGCTGCATTGCAACGTAACTACAGTGTAGACTCAGGCAAAACCAATCCTTTTTTGCACTTATCTATGCACTTAACGATCGCTGAGCAAGTCACAATTAATCAACCACAAGGCGTTCGCATCGCTTACGAAGCATTGGCGCACAAGAAAAATTCCATTCATGAGGCACACCACGAAATGATGGATTGCTTAGGCGAGATGATCTGGAATTCGCAACGCAATGGCACGCCTCCTGATGGCGAAGCATACCTTTCATCACTAATGAAACGAGCAGGCAAATAAGAGTCACATCAATAAAAAAAGCCACGACACGCGTGGCTTTTTTCAATTAAAGCTGAATTTATTTCTTTAAAACCAAACCACCTTTTAAGCCAGCCAAGTAAGCTGAAATATTTTCAATATCCGCATTGCTCAAGGCTTTTGCCTGAGCTTCCATGATCGCATTGCTACGACCAGAAGTACCGACAGCGCCACGCTGATACGATTTCAAAGCTTGTACCAAATAATCTTTATGTTGACCCGCTAATTTTGGGTAACTTGGGTCGATCGGCTCGTTGTAATTTACACCGTGACATGACGCACAGTTAAATTTTGTAGCAGCGACCTTGCCTGCATCGATATTGCCAGCAGCAAATGCACTAGCGGAGAATGTCAGCGCAAAAGCAACTGAAGCGACTAAAGCGATTTTTTTCATCATTATCCTCAGCTTATTTTGATTGTGCATTTTGTTGCGAATAGTAAGCAGCCAAATCAGCAATATCCTGATCACTCAAGCTACCAGCAATACCACGCATGGACGGGTGCTTACGGTCACCTTTACGGTAGGCTTTCAATGCACTTTCAATGTACTTAGCAGATTGCCCACCAATCATAGGCACTTGATACACTTCTGGAAAAGTGGCCTTATAACCTGGAATAGCATGGCAACCGATACACATCGCCACTTTGTTTTCTGCGGCTTTCGCGTTACCAACAACTTCAGCCGACACAGCGACCTGTGCGACGCTCGCTAAAGCGAGTAGAGCAAATAATTTTTTCATATTAGCTGAGAGAAAATAATCAGGAAAATCAAAACAGCAATTTGATCGAAGTCAGCATTTTAGCCGATAACCGTTAATTCTGCGCAAATTTCATGTGCTTTTCAGACACAAATTGCAATCATTAAAGGATTTTAATAAGTCATATGCAAACACAAATCGTTAACTTTCATGATTCGAGGCTTACTACCAGATTGGCCAAGCACGGCTATCAAGACAAGATTTTTTGTTTATACTGACAATTACATTCTTTTCAAATTCAATCGACCTAATTTACTTTCATGAAAAATACCCCACGTTTCGATGGTGCAGATAATTATGTCGCTACTGATGACTTAAAACTCGCAGTCAATGCAGCACTTACTTTACAACGCCCTTTATTGATCAAAGGTGAGCCCGGCACAGGCAAAACTATGTTGGCAGAAGAAGTCGCCGCAGCATTGAACATGCCGCTACTCCAGTGGCACATTAAATCCACCACCAAGGCACAACAAGGCTTATACGAATATGATGCTGTTTCGCGCTTGCGTGATTCGCAATTAGGCGATGAACGCGTCAAAGACATTCACAACTACATTATCAAAGGCGTGCTGTGGCAGGCCTTCAATGCCGATGAACCAGTTGTTTTGCTCATTGATGAAATCGATAAAGCCGATATTGAATTCCCCAATGATCTATTGCGCGAACTCGATCGCATGGAATTTTATGTTTACGAAACGCGAGAAATGGTACGCACCAAACATAGGCCTTTGGTGATTATCACTTCAAATAATGAAAAAGAATTGCCTGATGCTTTCTTACGTCGTTGCTTCTTCCATTACATTAAATTTCCAGACAAAGAAACTATGTTGGCGATTGTTAATGTACATTTTCCGAATTTAAAAATTGATTTACTGACTAATGCTCTAGAAGCGTTCTATCAATTGCGCGAAGTCAATGGTCTGAAAAAGAAACCATCAACGTCTGAACTAATCGACTGGTTGAAATTATTATTGGCAGAAGATATTCCTGCTGAGGCTTTACTTTCAAAAGAAAGCAAAAATATTGTTCCACCGCTGCATGGAGCGCTTTTAAAGAACGAACAAGATGTGCATTTATTTGAACGATTAATGATGATGTCGCGCAATCATCGCTAACATCAAAATTTAAAAAGAAAAAGCCGTCAATTTCGACGGCTTTTTACGTTAACTCTAAACTCAATCAAACTGATCAGTTTTTCGATTGATCAACCATCTTGTTCTTGGCAATCCATGGCATCATCGCACGCAATTTTGCACCGACTTGTTCTATCTGATGTTCAGAATTCAAACGACGACGAGAGATCAAAGTTGGCGCGCCCGCTTTGTTTTCCAAGATGAAGCTCTTTGCATATTCGCCGGTTTGAATATCCTTCAAACACTGACGCATTGCTTGCTTGGTTGCATCTGTCACGATGCGTGGGCCAGTCACATATTCACCGTATTCTGCATTGTTGGAGATCGAATAATTCATGTTAGCGATACCGCCCTCGTAGATCAAATCTACGATCAATTTCAATTCGTGTAAGCACTCAAAGTAAGCCATCTCTGGTGCGTAACCGCCTTCAACCAAAGTCTCAAAACCGGCTTTGATCAACTCCACTGCACCACCGCACAATACCGCTTGTTCACCGAACAAATCAGTTTCGGTTTCTTCGCGGAAGTTAGTTTCGATAATGCCAGCACGACCACCACCGTTTGCCATTGCATACGACAAAGCGATATCACGAGCGGACCCCGATTTATCTTGATATACAGCGACCAGATGTGGAACACCGCCACCTTGCGTGTAAGTCGCACGGACTGTGTGACCTGGTGCTTTTGGCGCGATCATGATCACGTCCATATCCGCACGTGGTACCACTTGACCATAATGGACATTAAAGCCGTGCGCGAACGCCAATACGGCACCTTGTTTCGCATGAGGCGCAACGTTTTCGTTGTAGACCTGAGCGATATTTTCATCGGGTAACAAGATCATGATGACATCAGCTTCTTTAACCGCGTCATTTACTTCAGCCACTTTCAATCCAGCATTTTTTGCCTTATCCCAAGATGCGCCACCTTTGCGCAAAGCGACTGTAATCTGGCAACCAGATTCACTCATATTCAAAGCATGCGCATGACCTTGTGAACCGTAACCGATGATGGCTACTTTTTTGCCTTTGATCAAAGAGAGATCGCAATCTTTATCGTAAAAAACTTTCATTTTAATATCCTATAAATTTAAATTATTCAAAATCGAAACTGAAACTAAGTCGCCAACATTGGCTTTAATCTGGACCGCAGAGACACCGAGAGCACGGAGGAAGAATCTTTCAATTCTCGGTATCCTCTGCGCCTTCGCGGTTTTACTTCTTCTGCTAAATCTGATTACACTTTGAGTATGCGTTCACCACGGCCTATACCAGAACCACCGGTACGGACAGTTTCTAGAATCGCGGTACGTTCTATGGAGTCAATGAAGGCATCGAGCTTCCCTTTATTACCGGTCAATTCTATGGTGTAGCTTTTTTCAGTGACGTCAATGATGCGACCACGGAAAATATCCGCTGTGCGTTTCATCTCTTCACGCTCTTTTCCAACGGCACGCACCTTGATGAGCATGAGCTCACGTTCAATATGTGCACCTTCGGTTAAGTCGACTACTTTCACCACTTCAATTAAGCGATTCAAATGTTTAGTGATTTGTTCGATCACATCATCTGAACCTGTGGTGACTATCGTCATACGTGACAGTGTTGCATCTTCGGTTGGGGCAACCGTTAAAGTTTCAATGTTGTAACCACGTGCAGAGAATAAACCGACTACACGTGATAGTGCGCCCGCTTCGTTTTCGAGCAATACGGAAATAATATGTCTCATTACAAATCCTCCGAACCAAGCAACATTTCAGTCAGACCTTTACCGGCTTTCACCATAGGCCACACTTTTTCGTCTTGATCTGTAATGAAATTCATGAACACCAACTTATCTTTCATGGCGAAGGCTTCTTGCAAAGCGCCGTCCACATCTGCTGGGTTTTCAATCTTCATACCTACATGGCCATAGGCTTCAACCAACTTCGTAAAGTCAGGTAATGAGTCCATATAGGATTCTGCATAGCGACCTGCATAATCAATTTGCTGCCACTGCCGAACCATGCCAAGTGCACGGTTATTCAACAAAATGATTTTTGGCGTCAAATGGTATTGCTTACAGGTTGCAAGCTCCTGAATGCACATCTGAATTGACGCTTCACCGGTAATACAAGCTACTGTTGCATCAGGATTCGCCATCTGCACGCCCATCGCATATGGCAAGCCAACACCCATGGTGCCCAAACCACCGGAGTTAATCCAGCGACGTGGTTGATTAAATTTGTAGTACTGTGCTGCCCACATTTGATGTTGACCAACATCAGAAGTCACGAAGGCATCGCCTTTGGTGATTTCACACACTTTTTGTATGATGGATTGCGGCTTAATAATCTCTGAAGAATCGGTATAAGCGAGACAATCTTGCGAGCGCCACTTATTAATCTGTTTCCACCAGTCGGCCAAAGGCTTAGCGTTTGGTTTCGCATCGGATGCTGCCAGTTGTGAAAGCATTTCAACCAAGACATCTTTGACGTTGCCAACGATAGGAATATCAACCTTGACGCGTTTAGAAATTGACGAAGGGTCGATATCAACGTGAATAATCTTGCGTGGATGCGAAGCGAAATGTTTAGGATTGCCGATCACTCGATCATCAAAACGTGCGCCGATAGCAATCAACACGTCGCAGTGTTGCATCGCCATGTTAGCTTCATATGTGCCATGCATCCCCGGCATACCAACGAATTTTTCGTCTGTCGCCCGATAGCCACCAAGCCCCATCAGAGTATTAGTAACAGGGAAGCCTAATTGATCGACTAATTTGTTTAATTCCGGTGCAGCATTTGCCAAGATCACTCCACCACCGGTGTAAATCATAGGGCGTTCTGCTTGCAACAAAAGTTGTACTGCTTTACGAATTTGTCCAGCGTGACCTTTATCGACCGGGCGATAAGAACGCATTTCAATTTCTTTGGGGTAGTGATAAGTGGTTTTGTGATTACTGATATCTTTAGGAATATCAATCAATACCGGACCTGGACGACCTGTGGTCGCAATGAAGAAAGCTTTCTTCACGGTATCCGCCAAATCACGCACATCTTTCACCAGGAAATTGTGTTTCACGCAAGGACGTGTAATGCCCACAGTGTCACATTCCTGGAACGCATCTTCGCCGATCGCGTGGCTAGGCACTTGTCCAGAAATGACAATCATAGGAATGGAATCCATGTAGGCTGTTGCCAAGCCAGTCACAGCATTCGTTACGCCCGGGCCAGAAGTCACTAAGGCGACACCCACTTTATTGGACGAACGAGAATACGCATCGGCAGCATGGATTGCCGCTTGCTCGTGCCGTACTAGGATATGTTGAAATTTACGTTGATTGAAAATCGCATCGTAAATGTAAAGGACGGCACCACCCGGATAACCGAATACGTGCTCAACGCCTTCTTCTGCGAGACACTTGACGAGAATTTCTGCGCCTGTGTACTCAGTGTTGCGGTCTGAATTTCTCTCAGCACCGCGTTCCGATTGACGATCGGACGGTCGTTCTGAACTCATTTTGTTTCCTTTCAAGGTCCATTGGAGATTGATCGGATGTTCTTTCCTGACGAAATTCAAATTTCAAAAGCGGTCAGCTGACTTTCCTTTTTGTGCGGTCACTCTCCCCTTCTACTATCCGTTGGATAATATTCCAGGCAAAGCTTAATGGCGACTCGTGCGGTCAGGGTAAGGCTAAGAAATAACGAATTTCTCACGCTTGTGGCATGGGTTAGAACAAACTGCTACTAACAATTTACTGATAGTGACTTGCTGACAGAGGCATTGTGAGCCAGATCAAACAAGTGTTGGTACTCCGAGATTTTGGAGCGAGCCTCTACACTACTGCGATGCAACAATTTGGTCAAGTATATTTAAGAGGTCATCGCAAGAAAATTGAAAGAAATCCTTAAATTCAAGCGCTTAACTAAAGAATTTCATGAAATAAGAGGACATCAACAAGCTTTTTTGCTAGCATGTGCGCACTTTTGGTACGTACGCACAAACTGCATCGCACCGAAAATGTGCAGTGGATGTAAACCAATTGACGAGCTGATCGTTAAACGACTTACACTTGCATTTCGCTTTTTCTAACATTTTAGAAATTTTACGTTTTCCAAGGCACCATCCTCCGAATGGCAACCACAAAAGAATTATCCAACTTCCTCGAAGGCGTAGAACGTCGCGCATACAAGCATGCAGTGTATATGGTTCGCAATGATGAATCTGCTTTAGACATTGTGCAAGATGCCATGATTAAGTTATCAGAAAAATATGGTGATAAGCCAGCAAATGAATTGCCTATGCTGTTTCAACGTATTTTGCAAAATACCATACTAGATTTTTTCCGAAGGGAGAAAGTCAGAAATAATAGGATAAGTCTATTTTCTAACATTACAACTAATAATCAAGACGACGACAACTTTGATATATTAGAGGTACATTCATCAGAAGAAGGCAGTGAAGCAGCTGAATCAACTGAACAAAGATTAGAAAGAGAGCAAGTTTTAAACATCATTGATGAGCAGATAAAAAAACTTCCTACACGTCAACGCGAAGCCTTCCTCATGCGTTACTGGGAAGACATGGACGTCGCAGAGACAGCAACCGCCATGGGTTGTTCAGAGGGGAGCGTGAAAACGCATTGTTCAAGAGCGACTCACGCACTGGCAGCTTCACTTAAAGCAATAGGGATACATTTATGACTTACGCAAAAGACAAAGAGGAAATTGACTTCGCTTATAAAGTGCGACGTGCGATGACTGAATCTAGCGAAAAACTTCCAGAGGCGACTTTGGAACGTTTAGCAACTGCGCGTCAATTGGCCTTATCGCGTCAAAAGCAAGCCGAGCCTAGTCGCGCATTGGTATTTGGTGGCGTGCTTGCTGGCAGCAATGGCACATCCTTTTCTCAAAAGACTTGGGTGAAAAAAATGTGGCTCGCTTTGCCACTTTTGGCCTTAATGATAGGGCTGTACGGCATTTATGAATACGAGCAAGAACAACAAATCAACGATTTGGCTGAAATTGATGCCGCGGTGTTGGTCGATGAATTGCCGCCAGATGCGTACTTAGATAATGGCTTCAATGCTTACTTAAATAAAGAAACGCCACCTGCGAAAAATGAGGAATAAGAGTGCGTATCAATAATTTATTGGCTTTCTCACATCACATCATTACCGCCTACTTCGTAATTAGTGGCGCTACTCTTGCTAGCGCCACATTTGCGATGCAAAATCCATCAGCGGCGGCACAAGCCCCCAGTTTGGCCAATAATTCGATTGCGGCAAATCCCGCCAGCGTGCCGGCTGCCACTTCAAGTGCACCGACAGCGACCATAACGCCTACACCACAAAGCAATCTTAAAGTTCCACCACAAGCAATCCCGACAGCGCCCGGCAAATCAAACTGGGCTGATTTGTCGGCTGAGCAAAAGGCTGCCTTGACCCCACTCGCCAAAGAGTGGGACAAAATGGATGATCTGCGTAAGAAGAAATGGCTGGGGATTGCCAATAAGTACGCCAATATGAAACCCGAAGAGCAACAACGCGTTCAAGAGCGCGTACAAGCTTGGGTTAAAATGACGCCAGAGCAGCGCATGGCAGTCAGAGAAAATTTTGCGAATACTGCTAAGAAATCTCCTGAGCAAAAATCTGCCCAATGGCAGCAATACCAGCAATTGAGCGAAGAAGAAAAAGCAAAACTTGCGAATGAAGCAAAAACAAAAAAAACGATCACCACCATCCAGCCAGAATCAAAACGGACCAGCCCTATATTAGCGCCACTTAAAAAAGGCCCGCCACCCGCAAATCCTGCGAGTAGTACCGCATCGCAGGCTAGTGTTAAGTAATTGTTTCAGCTTAGGCCGGCTCGAACCACCAGCTAGCTAAAGCAATAAAGCTCTACCAATATCAAAAATTAGAAAATCGCACGTGAATCAAATCAACAAAGCACCTCACTACCCCACGCCAACACTGAAACGCCGCCTCGTATGCATGATGATTTACGAAGCGGCTTTGGTTTTTGGCGTGATATTTTTTGCCAGCTTTATTTTTGACGTCAGCACACAAAGCAAGAGCGCCCTGACCATGCGTTTGGCTCGTGAAATATTTCTCTTTTTTGTCATTGGGACTTATTTTGTGTTCTTTTGGCGTCGTAGTGGACAAACTCTGGCGATGCAGACTTGGCGTATTAAATTGGTAAATGACGATGATCAACGTGTCCCTTTAGTTAAGGCTGCCGTGCGTTATTGTCTCGCCTGGATGTGGTTTCTACCTGGATTCATCGTCTCATATCAATTAGGTTTAAAGAATGGCCAGATCGCAATACCAGTCGCCATTGGTTTCTGTGCTTGGGCTGCTACGTCTTTGTTCGTCAAGGACGGCCAATTTTTACACGACAAATTAGCCAAAACCCGGTTGGTGGAAGTCCCAAAACCAAATGAGCAAAAGTAATTTGCAGTCAAGCTGTTTAAGACGTCTGCGCCACTCACTTTAGTTTCAATTAGAACTGAAAGTAACACGCTCATTTCGTATTTGATTTCGCCCAAGCGCTTTTTTACGCGCTTAAATTTGGGTTCTTGCATAATTCAATGATATTCTATTGCCAAATCATCGCAGCTTGCGATACGACAAGATCAATAGGCATTCAAGATGCAAACCAAAACACCGAGACGAACCCGCGACCGTATTTTAGATTTATCACTCAAGTTGTTTAATGACTTTGGTGAGCCGAATATCACTACGACTATCATCGCTGACGAAATGAGTATTTCGCCTGGCAATCTGTACTACCACTTTCGAAATAAAGAAGATATTGTTAACTCTTTATTTCTCCAGTTCGAAGAAGAAATCAACAAGAAGCTGGCATTTCCTGAAGGTCGCAAAGCCAATATTCAAGATATCTGGACTTACCTTCACCTAACCTTTGAACTAATTTGGCGCTACCGTTTCTTTTATCGCGATCTGAATGATTTGTTGTCGCGCAATCGCAAGCTTGAGCTGACCTTCAAACAAATTCTCAATCACAAGATCAAAGTCGCAACCGAGCTTTGCATAGGCTTACGTGCTGACGGCGAATTTGAAGCGGACGACATCACGATAGAGGCATTGGCGACTAATATGGTGGTGGTTGCTACCTATTGGCTGTCTTATGAATATGTCCGCAATCCACGCAAATATACCGAACTACAGACCATGTCCGAATCGTTGGCACGCGGTTGTTATCAGGTGATCGTACAAATTAGCCCGTATTTGCGCGGACACACCAAAGAGGTTTTTGAAAAGCTGTCGCACGACTACTTACTCAAAATCAAACGCCAAGGATGATCCCCTCTCATGAAATCTATTTGCGTTTATTGTGGTTCTGCCAGCGGTAATTCCCCTGCCTTTCACAGAGCGGCAGTCGCACTCGCCAATCAACTGGTATCACATGATCTTGAGCTGGTTTATGGTGGCGGCGATGTTGGACTTATGAAAATTATCGCAGATGAAATGTTGCGACTTGGCGGTCACGTCACTGGCGTCATTCCACAAGCATTAATGGATCGTGAAGTGGGTCACAGCCAACTAAACAAACTACATGTTGTCGCCAACATGCATGAACGTAAAGCATTGATGGCGCAACTATCCGATGGTTTTATCGCGCTCCCAGGTGGAATTGGCACGATGGAAGAACTGTTCGAGATGTTTACCTGGCTGCAATTGGGTTTCCATCATAAGCCCTTAGGCTTACTAAACGTCAATGGTTTCTACGATCATCTTTTACAGTTCTTAGAACATGCCGTATTTTCTGGGTTTTTAAAAGCAGAACATAATGCATTATTAATCAAAGAAATCGACCCGTCCTTATTACTAAGTCGCATGCAACATTTTGAAGATGCGATTCAGGCAAGAGGAATTGATTTCGCTTAAACAGCGCGACAAATTACTACACGGCCAGCAACATTTTCCAGGTATATCGATGCAATTCACAAGAAAACTGTCAATAACAAGGTAAAATGCGAACCCCGACGACGAACTGAACGTACTCAGTTATTTTTTTGACTAAGGTCACCGATTTTTACTTTCGATTGAAAAACAATGAAATTTTCAAAACAATTTTCGCTCTATCAATCTGAAGCCACGCAATTTATCAACGGCTTAAAAGAATCTAACCCTCAATTAGAACAAAGCCAACGCGATGGTCGTGCTTTGCTTTGGGATAAAGCCCCAATTGATTTAGACAGCCAACGCCGCACGATAGAATCCAAAGTCATGCAACAGCCGTATGTTTATCAAAACAAAAACTAAGCAAAACGCAAAGCAACTGGTTCAGCATCACTGCTGATTATTTGGACAAAACCAGCGGCGACGAGAGCACAGACGCATGTCTACCCCCAATTTACCGGCAACAGAGCTACCGATCATCGGTACTGCCGATAGCACGCCTAATGTGGTGGATGGGCTGGCATTCGCCAAATTATATGGTGAGCCTCTATTCAAGTTACCCAATGATCTGTACATACCACCTGATGCACTAGAAATTTTTCTGGAAGCATTTGAAGGCCCGCTGGATCTCTTGCTGTATCTGATTCGCAAACAGAATTTCAATATCCTTGATATACCGATGGCGCAGGTGACACTACAGTACCTGCAATACGTCGATCAGATCCGCAAACACAATTTAGAGCTTGCCGCAGAATATCTACTGATGGCAGCCATGCTGATTGAAATCAAATCACGCATGCTAGTGCCTAGCAATAAAACTCAAGAAGGCGAAGAAGCCGATGATCCGCGCGCTGCATTGGTACGTCGATTGCTCGAATATGAGCAAATGAAATTAGCCGCTTACGATCTAAATGCGGTACCGCAATTAGGTCGCGATTTCTTGCATGCTCAAGTATTCATAGAACAAAACACCGTTTTGCATTGGCCAGAAGTCAACGTAGCTGATTTGCAGCAAGCGTGGGCGGATGTCTTAAGCCGCGCCAAGTTAGTCGCTCATCATAAAATTAGTCGCGAAGAGTTGTCCGTTCGAGAGCATATGAGCAGCATTTTGCGTAGACTGCAATCGAGCAAGTTTGTCGAATTTGCGGATCTTTTCGACCCTAGCCGTGGCGCACCTGTTGTAGTCGTTAATTTTGTCGCCCTACTCGAGTTAGCTAAAGAAACTTTGATTGAAATTACTCAGGCAGAAGCCTACGCGCCCATTTATGTCAGACTGGCTTATGCGCCAGTTTGACTGATTAATCAAACAAGCAAATAAAAACAAACAACAGCAGCACTCACCCTGCTCCCATTATTTCTCTATCACTTTCCCATGAAAATTATTTCCTCCATTGAAGAACTACGCGATCAACTACGTGGGCAATTACGCACCGCTTTCGTTCCTACAATGGGAAATCTGCATGAAGGGCATTTGTCACTGATGCGTCTGGCACGGCGTCATGGTGACCCCGTCGTCGCCTCAATTTTTGTCAATCGCTTACAGTTTGGCCCCAACGAAGACTTCGATAAATATCCAAGAACCTTCCAGGCTGACGTGGAAAAATTGGAGAAAGAAGGCGTGTATGTCCTCTTCGCACCCAGTGAAAAAGATCTCTATCCTGAACCACAAGAATACCGGGTTCGGCCACCAAACGACTTGGGCGATATCTTGGAAGGTGAATTCCGCCCCGGTTTTTTTACCGGCGTCAGCACCGTCGTATTGAAGCTGTTTTCCTGTGTACAGCCACGCGTCGCCGTGTTTGGAAAAAAAGACTACCAGCAATTAATGATCATTCGAAATATGGCAAAACAATTTGCTTTACCGACTGAGATTATCGCTGCCGAAACCTGGCGTGCTGAAGATGGCTTAGCCCTTTCCTCACGCAATGGCTACTTGAATACAGAAGAACGCGCCGAAGCACCAAACCTCTACAAAATTCTGAACCAGGTTGCAGATGAAGTGCGCGCTGGTCGCCACGACTTGCTGGCAATTGAACAGCAAGCCATGCATCAACTCTCACAACGTGATTGGAAACCCGATTATGTTGCGATTCGCAAACGCAGCAATCTACAAGTGCCAAGCATGGAAGATATTGCTAACAAAGAAGCACTGGTGGTTCTGAGCGCTGCGAAGCTTGGAAATACGCGCCTTATCGACAATTTAGAAGTCTAATTTTTTCGAACGAGCGCTATGTCTTTCGCCACCCAAGCTAGTTTACGTTACATCCAATTCGCTTTAGCAACTCTGATATTGTGCACCAGCCTAGTGCAAACAGCCACTGCCGACGTCAGCGTACTCGACGATGCGCAGCGCACTGTACGCTTAGAAAAGCCGGCAAAACGCATCATCAGTTTAGCTCCTCATGTCACCGAAATGATTTTTGCTGCAGGTGCAGGTCATTTATTGGTTGGTGTCAGCGAATACAGCGACTATCCGGAAGAAGCCAAGAAAATTGCCTCGGTCGGCAATATTTTTGCGCTCGATTTGGAACGTGTACTCGCGCTCAAACCTGATCTGATCGTAATCTGGGGTTCAGGGAATGCCAAACAACTGGCAAAAAAATTACGTGACAACAAAGTCACTGTCTTCGAAAGTGAGCCACATAACTTTGAAGACATTGCCAGCTCGCTGGAGCGCATTTCTACACTGGCAGGCACGGAAGCCATCGGTAAAAATGCGGCAAAACTGTTCCGCCAAAGATTGCAAAACCTCAGCGACGCTTACCGCCTAAAAGACAAAGAAAAACCGGTCAATGTTTTTCATCAAATGATAAAAAGCCCCTTGATGACAGTCAATCAAGAGCATTTCATCTCAAAAATGATCACCTTATGCGGCGGGCGCAATGTGTTTGGAGAACTCAAAGATATCAGCGCCACTATCACGACCGAAGCTCTATTACTTGCCAACCCCGATATGATTTTTAGTAGTGGTAAGGATGAAAGTAAGCTGCGTCAAGACTGGACCCAATTCCCGAATCTGGTCGCAGTAAAAAAACAAAATCTTTACAGCATCAACGGCGACTGGCTACACCGGGCTGGCCCGCGGGTGCTAGATGCGACCGAACAGCTTTGTAAAGCTATTCGTGAAGTTCGTCAAAAGAATTAAGCTGCAACGCGAATTTCCTTCTATTCGGCGATTTAGCGAGGTCAGCTACCTCGACTACTTGAAGACCACTACTGCCAATCACGCGGATCAACTTGATAGTAGCCACTTAATTGCTCAAATAATGCGGGATGGTGATATGCCAATGCCTGACTTTTTTTGAAAAAAGCTTCTGTGGTCACCGCAAAAAATTCGGCTGGATTCGTCGCACCGTATGGATCTATAACGGTCGCTTCCTCATACTCAATTGCACGTATTAAATTAGCGTACTCAGTCTCCATAATTTGTGACCAGGCTGTATAGGCTGCAGTATTTCTTAGCGCTGGCGCACCATTGGTGCTACCAGTCTCGCTATCGAGCTGATGGGCAAATTCGTGTAAGACCACGTCTTGCCCCAAAGCCTCTGCTTCCGCATTATTTGCGACCTGATCCCATGCCAGAATCACCCTCCCATCACTCCATGACTCGCCACTTAATCCTTGGTTGGTATGCGTCACAATGCCTCCTGCTGAAGTTTGCTGTCTGGGCGCAACAAAAGGATGGGGATAAACCAGTATATGCGTGAGTTTGGGGAAAATTTCGGTTTCGCGATTCAGTAATAGTAGACAAGCCTTGCCTGCGATTGTTACTTTAATTTCATCGCTCATCACCATATCATCGCAGGCAACAAAAGTTTTCTCGAACAAGAATTGCTTAATTCTGCGCTTTAATTGCAGTTGCAAATCCGTCGGCATCCGACTATAGCCGGGCAAATTTTTCCTCAAAATTTTGGAATATTGAGAGGGGAATGCCTGTGCCAATACATAGCGTAACCTCAGCCTCGGCACGACGACAAAACTCAGTATCAACATAACGACCAATGCGGCTAGAAAACCCATCGCTTTCCTTCATTCAGTAAAAAAGTTATGGCTGGCAATCTGCCTCATTAGCAACTTCATGGCACCAATCCCAAGCTGACCATAACAAGATGGGCATCAGTTACATGAACTCAATAGCAGGATGCTAAATTGCCTGACCGTCGTACCAGAATTTCCCTGTCGGCGAGCTTAGGCATTAACTGCGATAATGTGAGCTTGAGCTGCAAACGCACTGATTCCACTTACTTAAATTTTCTTCAATATTTTTCTTGATTGATCTCCTATGCGCAAAGGCATACTGTACGCAGCGGCGTGTTACTCGGCTTGGGGCTTGTTTCCACTTTATTTCAAAGCCTTACATGCGATTCCGTCTATAGAAATTTTGCTACATCGTATGGTGTGGGCATTGGTCTTTTTAATGCTGGTGCTCGCTTGGCGTAAGCAATGGAATTGGCTGCCGGAACTAGTGCGTCAACCTAAATTGTTGGCTGGCTTCGCCGCCAGCGCCTTACTACTTTCTGCCAATTGGTTTTTGTATATCTGGTCCATTAATAACGACCGTATCATTGACGCCAGTCTGGGTTATTTTATGACGCCACTGGTGAATGTCTTCCTCGGCTTTGTTTTACTCAAAGAACGCTTACGACAGCTGCAGTGGCTGGCCGTCGCTTGCGCTGCGCTAGGCGTCATTTGGCTAAGCTTACAAACCGGACATCCTCCCTGGATTGCCTTGGTATTAGCAAGCACTTTTGGTATGTATGGTTTACTCAGAAAAACAGCTGCTTTGGGCGCTCTGGAAGGTTTGTCATTAGAGACCATGTTGCTGTTTCCATTTGCATTAGCGTATTTGATTTATCTTGCTATGCAGGGTGAAAGCGTGTTTACCTCCGCTCCCACGCAAACCCAGTTGCTTTTACTCGCCGCGGGGCCCATTACCGCGATACCTTTATTAATGTTCGCCGCTGCTGCAAGACGTATTCCTATGGCGACCCTAGGTCTGATGCAATATATTTCACCTAGCCTTCAATTATTGATTGGTGTGTGGCTTTATCATGAGCAATTTAGCCATGAACGCATGCTGGGTTTTATTGGTATTTGGATCGGCCTTGCGCTGTACTCCATTGACGGCTTACGCATCAACTTTATGCAGAAACAAACTGAGAAAACAGCAACTTAAATATTACTAAGCGACCGAGTTCAGCGAATTTAGCGATTTAAAATGCTCATCCAATTGTCTTTTTGAGTAATTTATATAACTCGCAAATCAATGCATCTTGTGGCTTTATATGACAGAGAGATGAAATATCATGGATTTGCGTGCGATCCGCACAAAATAGCTCAATATTTTTGACATTTGAACCTGCATTTCTGCGAAAATTCGCATCTTTATTTTTTCGGCGCGCAAGCGGTTTAACACACTGGCCCAGGCGTCTCCCGTAACAGGCTTTTTGGAGACCTAAATGAAATTCCGCTTCCCCATCGTCATCATTGACGAAGATTTCCGTTCTGAAAACACTTCTGGTCTTGGCATCCGTGCGCTCGCTGACGCCATGGAAAAAGAAGGTATGGAAGTCCTGGGTGTGACCAGTTATGGCGACTTATCCCAATTCGCCCAACAACAATCGCGCGCCTCAGCTTTTATTCTATCTATCGACGATGAAGAGTTCGGTGAAGGTACCGACGAAGAAAGCGATTTCGCGTTAAAACCTTTGCGTGCCTTCGTTGAGGAAATTCGCTACAAAAACGCTGACATCCCTATTTATCTGTATGGTGAAACACGCACCTCACGCCATATTCCTAACGATATTTTGCGTGAATTGCATGGCTTCATTCATATGTTTGAAGATACCCCGGAGTTCGTCGCACGCCATATTATTCGTGAAGCCAAATCTTATTTAGACGGCTTAGCGCCACCGTTCTTCCGTGCCTTGGTTCACTATGCAAATGATGGTTCTTACTCTTGGCACTGCCCAGGTCACTCAGGCGGCGTAGCATTCTTGAAGTCACCTATCGGACAAATGTTCCATCAATTTTTTGGTGAAAACATGTTGCGTGCCGACGTGTGTAATGCGGTGGAAGAACTTGGTCAATTGCTCGACCACACGGGTCCAGTGGCGGCATCTGAGCGCAATGCTGCGCGTATCTTTAATGCCGATCATTGCTACTTCGTGACCAATGGCACTTCAACTTCCAACAAAATGGTGTGGCACTCTACGGTAGCTCCAGGCGATATCGTTGTTGTTGATCGTAACTGCCACAAATCGATTTTGCACTCCATTATTATGTGTGGCGCGATCCCGGTATTCTTAATGCCAACGCGTAATCACCTTGGCATTATTGGGCCTATTCCATTGGAAGAATTTTCTATGGAAAGTATCCGTAAGAAAATTGAAGCGAATCCATTTGCCAGCAAGGCAAAAAACAAAAAGCCGCGTATCTTGACGATCACACAGTCAACTTACGATGGGGTGTTGTACAACGTGGAAACACTCAAAGAATTACTCGATGGCGAGATCGATACTTTGCATTTCGACGAAGCGTGGTTGCCCCATGCGACTTTCCATAGCTTCTACCAAGACATGCATGCGATTGGCAAAGAACGCCCACGTGCCAAAAAATCGATGATTTTCTCCACCCAATCGACGCATAAGTTATTGGCGGGGATTTCTCAGGCATCGCAAATCTTGGTACGCGAATCGGAAACCGTCAAATTGGACAAAGATAGTTTTAACGAAGCCTATCTGATGCACACTTCAACTTCACCGCAATATTCGATCATCGCTTCATGCGATATCGCGGCAGCGATGATGGAAGCACCGGGTGGAACCGCACTGGTGGAAGAATCCATTTTGGAAGCACTCGACTTCCGTCGTGCAATGCGCAAAGTCGATCAAGAATGGGGGCAAGATTGGTGGTTCCAAGTATGGGGTCCAGATCACCTATCGGAAAATGGTGTCGGCACGCAAGAAGATTGGATGATCCACGCAGAAGATGACTGGCATGGATTCGGCAAATTAGCGCCAGGATTCAACATGCTTGATCCAATCAAAGCAACGATTGTGACACCAGGTTTATCTTTAGAAGGCAAATTCGGCGAAACGGGTATCCCAGCGTCCATCGTGACCAAATACTTGGCAGAACATGGCGTTATCATTGAAAAATGTGGCCTGTACTCGTTCTTTATCATGTTCACCATAGGCATTACCAAAGGCCGCTGGAATACCTTATTGACTGCTTTACAGCAGTTCAAAGATGACTACGACAAGAATCAACCGATGTGGCGTATTTTGCCAGAGTTCGCTGCCGCCAACCCGCGTTATGAAGGTGCAGGCTTGCGCGATTTATGTCAAAGCATCCATGAGGTCTACAAAGCGCATGACGTTGCACGTTTAACGACAGAAATGTATTTGTCCGACATGCAACCAGCGATGAAGCCTTCCGATGCCTTTGCCAAGATGGCGCATCGTGAAATTGAGCGGGTATCGATCGATGATCTCGAAGGGCGCGTTACTGCAATTTTATTAACGCCATACCCACCAGGCATTCCATTGCTGATCCCTGGTGAACGTTTCAATAAAACCATCGTTGATTATTTGAAGTTTGTACGCGCCTTCAATGATCAATTCCCAGGTTTCGAGACAGATTGTCACGGCTTAGTGAAAGCGGAAGTAGAAGGCAAACGCGGATATTTTGTCGATTGCGTTCCGCAAGGCTCTGAAAATGTCGAATAAATGAGTTAAGTTATGTTGGAGAAATGCAGCAGCAGCTAGGCCGCGAATACCACTTATCGTTTAAAAAGCCGCGCTGAAGCAAAGCGTGGCTTTTTTTCGTCTATTCTCTTGCTGTCACATCTGACATTCGATATACAATTGGTGCCGTTATAGACTCAAAATAAAGCAGAAAGATGAGCCAGCTGGGTGCCCTTACTCCTGTCGATAAAGACCAGATTAAACTTGGACAAGCACTACCATGGGCGATTTTTGATGCTTGGGGTAATACCCTGCATGATGCTGGCACGATCATTGACAGCCCGGAAGAACTCAAGCTGATCATAGAAGATGGTTATTTTGAAGACTCGCTGGATGACGGTCAGGCTAACGACCAAACACCCTTACCTAAAGCCAGTCAAGCAAGTAGCTTTTCTCAACCATCAAGTAAATTAGATAACAAGCTTGATCCCATTTTATCAAGCACCAATAGCAAGCAAAACGAAGCTGCTATCAACGATCTCAACAAAGAATCCGTAATGCTGGATTTGGATAGCGTACGTTGGCAAGTAGGTGAAACCATCTTTTTGCAAGTGCATGATAATGCCGCAATAAGATACACAGTACGCTTGATAGGCTTCGTAAAAAATCAATCTATCTTGGTCACTGCACCTCGTGTTGATGGCCGTGGTGCGATTATTCGTGATGGTCAGACATTTATCGTACGTGCATTTCCTGGAAAGAAAGCCTACGCCTTTACCGCATCTGCTCTAAAGTCGGTATACGCTCCGCATCCCTATCTGCATTTGTCTTACCCCAAGATCGTTCGTTGTACCGCAATTCGACAAAGTTCTCGTGCCAGTGTCAAAATTATCGCTTCACTCACCGTAGGCGAGCCAGAACAAATGGGCGCAGCCACTTTGACCGATATCAGCATGGGTGGAACCTCTGGCCTACTGAAACGCAATATAGGAAAAAAAGGCGACAGCGGCGTCATCAAATTCAAAGTCAATACTGCAGGTGAAGATGCCTATCTAATCATTCCCCTGATTATCAGATCCATAGTACAAACCGAAAATACAGAAGAATTTCGCTATGGATTTGAATTCGTCAATATCCCAACCCAATCAAAAATAATTTTGTCGTCATTTGTGCATCAAACTTTGGCGGAAATCGAATAGGCGGCATTTCACTGCCTATTCAAAAGCTGCTGAACCTGTCTCGCCGATACCTGAACGTCAAGCTTTTTGATGCGGTAGGTGCAGAATTTAAATCTAAGGCTATTTGTGAGGAACACGCCATGACTACCCCTCAACACTTTTCCACACTAGTTGTCTGGTCTTGGACTAAACACTTACGACTATATGTCTATCTCATAGGTCTGTTAGCTTTGAGTAGCCTGACTGCTTGCAGTCGCTCTCCTGACTCGGCGAATACGACATCTGAAGCAAGAGTCAGCTACCAATCACCGCCTGTGGTGACAACGAATAGTGCAAGTTTTAATGGGCCGCGTTCAAATTATCTTGTTACGACCAACACTGATGGCAGCACGACCGTACAGGACCAAATCGGTAGTGATGGCACAATCAATTTAAATAGTAGCGTTAAAGAGTTACTATTTTCAGACATCTCTATCAACCTCGATATAGTGGTTAAAGCGAAAGACATCAGCACCAAAGATCTTAACTCTCTGGTTGATCTATATATTGCCTATTTCAATCGTGTACCGGATGCCAATGGATTAAGCTATTGGATCACGCAAGTCAAAAATGGGATGAGCTTAGACAAGATAGGAGAATCATTCTATTCCGCAGCGCTCTTCCACTCTGCTCAAACTGGCTACAGTGCCGACATGTCGAATGCCGACTTTGTTCGTATCGTCTACAAGAACGTCTTAGGCAGACCAAGTCCTGACCAAGAAGGACTCGATTATTGGAGCAATAGCCTCGCGAACGGAACAGCAACCCGGGGTACTTTGGTATTAACCATACTAAATTCCGCACACACCTTTAGTGGTGATCCGACTTATGGCTGGGTCGCTCAGCTACTGGACAACAAAAATATTGTTGGAAAAATTTTCTCTATTACCCAAGGTATTAGTTACATCAGCCCGGCCGACTCCATCAGCAAAGGCATGGCGATAGCAGCTACCGTCACATCGAACGACATCAGCGTTGCACAAGGTCTCATCAGTGCATTAATCGGTACAGGTAGCAGCCAATCTGGTTTACCTAGCGCACCGCAAGCTTCACGTTTTCTGCAACAAGCGACCTTTGGTGCCAGCAACAACTCGATTACTTCTTTAACTACTGTCGGCTACGAAAATTGGATTAACACACAGTTTTCAATTTCACAAACCCTGCATCGTAACTATATGGATCAAGTGGCGGCAGGCCTCAGCAATGGTCAAAGCGGATTAAATCAAAATCACTTCTTTGAATCGTTCTGGCAACAAGCGATTAATGGAGAAGATCAGCTGCGCCAGCGCACCACCTTCGCCCTCTCGCAGATTTTTGTCATTTCTTTCCAAGATAGCGGCGTCGCGAATTATCCAAGAGGCGTTGCTTCTTATTACGACACTTTGGGACAGCATGCATTTGGCAATTTCCGCACGCTATTAGAAGCGGTTAGTCTGCATCCCATGATGGGCACTTACTTGACCTCGATCCGTAACCAAAAAGAATCAGGCACCCGTGTGCCTGACGAGAATTATGCACGTGAAGTCATGCAGTTATTTACGCTGGGACTGTATAAGCTCAATCCCGATGGCAGTTACGCCATGCTAAATGGAAAGCCAATCGAAACCTACGGCAATGAGGACATAACAGGGCTGGCGAAAGTATTTACTGGCTGGAGCTGGGCTGGGCCTGATAAATCCAATTCACGCTTTTTTGGTGGTAATGCTGATGTCAATCGAGACTGGATGCCTATGCAAAGCTATCCTAATTACCATTCCACAAGTATTAAGCAGTTTTTAGGCGTTAGCATCCCGGCACAAAGTCCAGCAAACCCTGAGGCCAGTTTAAAAATAGCTTTGGATACGCTTTTTAACCATCAAAACGTAGGACCATTTATCGGCAAACAGTTAATCCAGCGCCTAGTGACTAGCAATCCAAGCCCGCAATACGTCGCGCGCGTCAGTGCCGTTTTCGCGAATAATGGACAAGGCGTTCGAGGTGATATGAAGGCTGTCATCAAGGCGATCCTACTCGATATTGAGGCACGCAATAATCCGAATTTGACTAATGTCGGTGTTGGCAAATTACGTGAGCCAATTTTACGTCTGGCTAACTGGTTACGAGCAACTAACGCCAGATCGACTTCCGGTTTTTTCCGCATTACCAATTTAGATGACCCATTAACAGGTCTGGCTCAAACACCGATGCGCTCACCTACCGTCTTCAATTTCTATCGACCCGGATACGTGCCGCCCAATTCGACAATCGCCAACGCACAATTAGTCTCACCTGAGATGCAAATTACCGCAGAAACGTCCGTGGTCGGCTATTTGAATGTATTGCGCGATGCAATACCAAACGGCATAGGGAGTTCACGCGATACCAAAGGAGACTACTCTCTGTTGACGCCTTTAGCCACCACGCCTGAATTATTGGTAGACCAAATCAATTTACTACTCATGGCGAGCCAGATGAGCAGTAATTTACGCTCGCAAATTCTGGCCGCGGTTAACTCAATCGCCATACCAAACAGCACGCAAAGTGCCATTGATACCGCGAAGTTGAATCGGGTCTATATGTGCATCTATTTAACCATGGCGTCACCAGAATATCTGGTACAGAAATAAGGAGCATCTCATGTCCAAACTTAATGCTTCTCGTCGAGAGTTTTTACGACTATCTTCCTTACTCAGCACTACTGGCGCCCTCGGGCTTGCGTCGCCGTTTGCGCTCAATCTCGCGACCATGAGTTCTGCTGCGGCACAAACCAACGTGAGTGACTATAAGGCGATTATTTGCTTATTTTTATATGGTGCGAATGACCATGCCAACACGGTATTAGCTACCGATTCTACTTCATGGACGCAGTATCAAACGGTAAGAACGACTAGTGAAGCTGGTTCGATCGCATTGCCAGCCGTGGGCGCTAACGGCGGCGTACTGCCTATCGTGACCAACACCACTCAGGCCGGACGAAGCTTTGCGCTACATCCTAGTATGACCGAACTCAAAACACTGTTCGACGCAGGTCGTGCCGCCATTATTGCCAACGTCGGCCCGCTCGTTATGCCAACCACATTGGAACAATATAAAGCAGGCAGCGTCAAATTACCGCCTAAATTATTCTCACATAATGACCAACAGTCGCTGTGGCAGGCGTATGCCCCTGAAGGCGCCAGTTATGGCTGGGGTGGGCGCATGGGCGACCTGATGGCGTCCAACAATAGCAATCCCATTTTTACCGCAATCTCTGCCTCAGGAAACGCCGTTTTTCTGTCTGGCCGAAATGTGATTCAATACCAGGTGGGTTCATCTGGGGCGGTACCGATTGCAGGGCTGAGTGGGAACTTGTTCGGCTCTTCCACGGCAGGATCGACCTTGCGTAATATCATTAGTGGCGATACGGCAAATTATTTCCAAAAAGAGCATGCTGCGGTAACCACTCGCTCCATCAATGCACAGAGCTTGCTCGGTCCAGCAATGGCACCAACTGGCAGCAATGGCGTACCCAATCCTAGCCAATACACCAATCCAAATACCGGCGTCCTAGCCAATAACGCGCTAGCCATACAGCTACAAACGGTCGCAAGAATTATTGCGGGTAGAAACACTTTGGGAGCAAAGCGTCAGGTATTTTTTGTCAGCATGGGTGGTTTTGACACTCACGATGCGCAACGTACATCACAAGCAGACTTGCTGGCAAAACTGTCGCATGCGATTGCCTATTTTGATACCACCATGGGCAATTTACTAGGCAGTAATATGCGCAATCAGGTAACCTTATTTACGGCATCAGACTTTGGCCGCACTTTCACCAGTAATGGCGATGGGACCGATCATGGCTGGGGTTCGCATCATTTCATCGTCGGTGGCGCTGTCAAGGGAAAGGACATTTACGGCACGTTCCCGGTGACGGGCTTGAAACACAATCAGGACGTGGGTTCAGGCAGTTTGCTACCACAATTTTCCGTCGACCAGTATGGCGCTACTTTGGCAAGCTGGTTTGGACTTAGTAACACGCAGATCAACGATATCTTCCCCAATATCGTCAACTTCAGTAATCGCAATTTAGGATTTATGGGCTAAGTAGGTAAAAAAGCGATGCATTTTTAGTGCATCGCTTTTTGCTGTACCTTGACCTGGTACTAAGACTGACGATTTTTTGCTTCAAGCCTTAGGCAAAGTCACTCCCACTTGCCCTTGATATTTACCACCGCGGTCTTTATAGGAAGTTTCGCAAATCTCATCGCTCTCAAAGAACAATACCTGAGCACAGCCCTCGCCGGCATAAATCTTAGCTGGCAGAGGTGTTGTATTCGAAAACTCTAAAGTCACATAGCCTTCCCACTCTGGCTCGAATGGCGTCACATTCACAATAATACCGCAGCGTGCATAAGTGGATTTGCCCAAGCAAATCGTCAGGACACTACGTGGAATGCGGAAATATTCAATAGTGCGCGCCAAAGCAAAGGAGTTAGGCGGAATAATACAAACATCACCTTTGAAATCGACAAAGGATTTTTCATCAAAATTCTTAGGATCAACGATGGTGCTATTAATGTTCGTAAAAATCTTGAATTCATCAGCGCAACGAATATCGTAACCATACGAAGAAGTGCCATAGCTAACGATTTTCTGCCCATTTTCCTGGCGTACCTGACCTGGTGCAAACGGCTCTATCATGCCATGTTGCTCAGCCATACGACGTATCCACTTATCGGATTTAATGCTCATTCTTGCTCCTGCCTGGTTTGATTCTTGGAGTGCTTCTAATTTAGCCGAAATTCTACGCGAAAACCCATTGAAAATCTGATAAAAACGGTTTCAAAAGTCGATTTTCTAAGGTTTTTTACCTACTTAAAGTAGGAAAATTCTATTATTGATGTTCCATATCAAAATTAGGCACTAAGCCTTGTTTAAAGTGAACAGTCCGAGACACCCGATTGTGTTTGCGTCGTCATTTGCTGTTTGCCTATATCGACGCGATTCTCTGGAGCCAAAACAACCTTATTTTTTATCGCCGTCATTTCCGCCAAAATAGAAATTGCAATTTCGGCCGGCGTTTTACTGCCAATATAAATCCCAATCGGTCCGTGCAATTTTGCCACCTGAGTTTCACTCAGATCGAATTCTAGCAGGCGCTCTTTACGTCTGGCGTTATTTGCGCGCGATCCAATCGCGCCAACATAAAACGCAGGAGACTTTAATGCTTCGATCAATGCCATGTCGTCTAGTTTAGGATCGTGGGTCAAAGCCACGACGGCGCTACGGCCATCAAGTTGCATGGCCAACACGGTGTCATCGGGCATCTCGTGCACCAGTCGCACACCATCGACTTGCCAGCCTTGCTGATATTCTTCGCGAGGATCACACACCGTCACTTGGTAATCCATGCCCAAAGCTATCGTCGCTAAAAATCGTGATAATTGTCCCGCACCTATGATCAATAAACGCCAGCGTGGTCCATGAATATTAATCAACTCGTTTTGGTCAATAAATAAAGCATCATCTGCTTGTGCATTTTTTAAAATCACTGTCCCAGTCAGCAAGTCTAGATGACGCGCAATTAGTTCGTGCTGCCCCAATCGAGCCAACAAATCGCTGATTTTGCTATCAAGTGTCAGAGGCTCAATCACCAGTTGTATGGTGCCACCGCATGGCAAACCGAAACGATGCGCCTCATCGGCAGTAATCCCGTAGCTGACTAACTCAGGGCGCTCGCGTTGAAATCCATGTTCTTGCACGCGAGCGATTAAATCATCTTCTATGCAACCACCTGAGACTGAGCCAATCACTTGTCCACTCTCACCTATCGCCAACATAGAACCTACAGGGCGTGGACTTGAACCCCAGGTTTTTACAACCGTCACCAATTCACAAGCCTGCCCGGCATTAAGCCAACGCTCACAGGTTTTAAGCACTTCCAAGTCCTGGCTATCCATATTTAATCAATCTCGACAAAGCGCTGTACGGTTTGCCCGTTCACTTCTATCAATTCAAAAAAAACTGCACGTGGTCGTGTCCAAAGGCTACCATCGGGGGCACTATAAACGATCACAGGACTCAAATCAGACTCTTGAGTTGCCTCACAAACCAATTGATAAATGCCGCCCTTGTAATGCCGAAAACGTTGATTCTGCTTCATATCAATTCTTTCTATCTAGATTCTTTATTGCAAGCCGCGTAAATAGGCCGGTACTTTCGCCGCCGTTAAGCGATTAATGCTGACAAATAAGGAAGGCTGTATTTGTGTCAAAGCGTATTGCTGTTTCAGATGGGCTTCAATATGCAGCAATAAGTTCGCCGCCACTTCCGCATCGGCCTCGGCTCTGTGCGCCTGTCCTTTGAAACGCAAACCCAGTTGAGAAGCAATTCTACCCAAAGCATAACTCGGCATACCCGGCAATACACGACGCGCTAACTTTACCGAACAAATCGCAGTTTGGTGCTGAGATTCCAAGCCTAGCGTACGAGCCTCTGCCAACAAGAATTTCTCATCAAAACTAGCATTATGCGCGGCCAAAAAATCATGTCCAATAAAAGCCAGTAATTCCGGCATCACTTCAGACACCGGAGGTGCCCTGTTCACCATCGCTTGAGTAATGCCGGTAAGTTGCGTAATAAAAGCAGGAACCAACACTTTGCAATTAATCAGAGACACGAAACGATCAACAATTTTGCCTTGCTGTATGCGCATAGCAGCAACTTCGGTAATTCTTGCCCCCTGCTCTGGACTCATCCCCGTCGTTTCAAAATCCAACATAACAACCGAAGCTAAATCATCAAAACAGGCTGGCGGCTTTTCTGCCCGAGAACGGCTTGACATTAAATAGGCACCTCAATTTTCAATTATTAATGCTGCTCATTGTAAACCGAGTTGAGTATTTTTGAGATTCTCGATTGTTTTGCATTTACCAGCACTAACTTCACAAAACCTATTTTCACATGTAACTCGAAGAACCTTTTTTACTATCTCGAGGTCAAACAAGCATCCCTACTTTGTATCTTCTCAGCTTTGCCATGCTTAAATCTCAAGCAGCCAGTTGGCTACAACGTTACTCGCTAAAAAATCTCATTCCAGCGAACGATCTGCTGCGCGATTTTATTTATCGCCGGCTTTGGCTATCGATACTCATCAGTTCCTTTGGCGCGCAAATTACCTTACTAGCCCTGCCACTGACAGCAGCCGTATTACTGAATGCAAGCCCGACTCAAATGGGCTTGCTGACATTTATGGAAATTTCCCCCTACGTTTTGTTGTCACTGCCGTCTGGGGTTTGGTTAGATAGGGTTAAGAAATTGCCCGTCTATATCGCGGGCGAAGTAGCGATTTCCTTAGCGGTGGCCAGTGTGCCTATTGCGTGGTGGTTGGGTTTTCTCAATATGACTTGGCTATACGTCGTTGGCTTTCTGATAGGCGCGGTAAATACCACCGCGGGTACCGCGGCACAAATCGTGTTAACCCAAATAGTGCCACGGGATCGCTTAGTTGAGGCACATGCGAAAAATGCCTTGGCTAGCTCTGGCTCTGAGGTTGCCGGCCCTGCTACCGCGGGCGCATTAATCAAACTACTCGGCGCGCCAATGGCTTTGTTTGCCGATGCCTTCTTATTGTTACTGTCCGCTACCATCTTACGAAAAATAAAAATTCATGAAGTAAGAGAACTGAATGAGGACGCAAATTTTTGGCGTGACTTAAAACAGGGTTTGCAATTCGTCGCGCGCAACAAGATCTTAGTGGCCTTAGCAGTCACCGTAGGCACTTGGCAACTCGCCTATAACGCCGCCCTAGTGGTACAAATTTTGTTTGCCACACGAATCTTGGGTTTATCCGAACATGCGGTTGGCTTGAGCTATGTATGCATGGGTATCGGTACCATTTTGGCCAGTATCGTTGGCAATAGAATCAGTCAAAAATTAGGTCCTGGCATTTGCATGGTGACCGGTATTGCCATATGTGGCGTGGGCTGGGGTTTGCTTGCTATTGCCCCCGCCAATCTGTTCGGCGTAATTGCCTTTGCCCTGATGCTAATGTGTTACGCAGTCGGCGGAGTCTTTATCTTCATTAACTTTTTAGCCTTACGTCAGGCCGTCACGCCTGAAGCTTTATTAGGTCGTACCACCAGCACCATGCGTTGGTTGACATTGATTCCAGCGGGTCCTGGCGCGCTCCTCGGTGGCTGGCTAGGTGAACATTTAGGTCTGCGCTACGCACTGGGTTTTTCTTGTCTTTGTGCGCTTATTCTGGCAGTGCTGGCATGGCGTAATCCTACCATTCGGGCAATCAAATCTATACCAAAATTGTGAACAACAAAATATTACAGCGCAGCCACGGATAGAAAAACTGCTTGTGCCAATTTTGCACTTATTTGTACTTTCTTTAAAAAAACCGGGATAATGCGCTGCACGGCTTGAGCTACTTTGTTATCTTGAGCCAACAACAATTACTCCGCGAGACGTTTCAGAAAGAGCAGTATGCCACCATCACCACTCCCCTCTAGTTTCAAGCCCTATATTCCTGATTCATCCAATCTACCTGAATTTACTTTACGTGCCTTGATCATGGGCACGATTTTGGGCATGGTTTTTGGCGCCTCGTCCTTGTACTTGGTACTTAAAGTTGGCTTAACGGTCAGCGCATCGATTCCGGTCGCGGTGATCGCCATTACTTTATTTCGATTGACCCACAAGTTCGGTGGCAAGGACTCCAGTATCTTAGAAAACAGCATTGCACAAACGGCAGGGTCAGCAGGTGAGTCACTGGCGTTTGGCTTAGGTGTAACCATGCCAGCAATCCTGATTTTGGGTTTTGATTTGGAAATTTATCGCGTCATGTTGGTGGCGGTATTAGGTGGCTTGCTCGGTGTATTACTGATGATACCGATGCGTCGCACCATGATCATTGAAAAACATCATGAGCTAAAATACCCCGAAGGTACCGCATGCGCCGAAGTCTTAAAAGCAGCCGCCAATGATAGTTCACGTGAAGCAGCAGGCGAATCTGGCAATCCCAATGCGCAAGCGGATGCTAATCGTCGCGCCAAAATTATCTTTGGCGGTTTCTTTATCGGCCTTGTCTATAAAGTCGGCAATATCGCCTTAAAAGGCTGGAAAGACACTGTTGACTTCGTATTCTCTGCGCCCTTAAAAGGCGGTTCTATCGGTACCGAGATTTCGCCAGAACTGCTAGGCGTAGGCTATATCATTGGACCACGCATTGCAGCGATCATGGCGGCTGGTGGCGTCATGTCGTATATGTTACTGATTCCACTGATCAAATTCTTTGGCGATGGATTACTGACTCCACTAGCGCCGGCCACAAAGCTGATTAGCGCCATGAGTCCAAACGAAATCCGTGGTGCCTATGTGCTATATATCGGTGCTGGCGCAGTTGCAACTGGCGGATTGAT
Source organism: Undibacterium sp. GW821-FHT11H02 (assembly GCF_058808015.1). Classification (NCBI taxonomy): domain Bacteria; kingdom Pseudomonadati; phylum Pseudomonadota; class Betaproteobacteria; order Burkholderiales; family Oxalobacteraceae; genus Undibacterium; species Undibacterium sp. GW821-FHT11H02. The sequence continues at coordinate 52,835 of NZ_JBXARG010000021.1, forward strand.
TAGTCTGGCGCGCGCGCTGCCCCTAATCTGGCGTAGCCTAGCTTCAGGTTTATCTGGAATAAGCAAAAACGCCACAAAAGACACTTTGGAAAATAACACTATCCCACGCACTGAGCAGAGTATCGCGATGAAATGGGTAGTAATGGGCGCATTGGCCATTATCGCGGTCATTACCGTTGCGACGCCTTTGCATATGAACTTGCTCGGTGCCATTTTGATTTTAGTGTTTGGCTTTCTTTTTGCCACCGTTTCTTCGCAACTAACGGGGCAAATTGGCCAATCGTCCAATCCAATCTCAGGCATGACCGTCGCTACGCTGTTATTCACCTGTCTGATTTTTTTATTGATGGGTTGGGTAGGCGGACAATACTATGTCACCGCTTTATCGGTTGGCGCTATCGTTTGTATTGCTTCTAGTGTTGCTGGTTGCACTTCACAAGATTTAAAAACTGGCTACTTGGTGGGTTCCACACCACGCTACCAACAATATGCGATCTTGATTGGCGTTTTTTGCTCCGCCTTAATTTTGGGGCCGATTTTGTTGAAACTGAACGATGCCAGCACGGTCTATGTGCCGATCGCACAAATTGCACCAGGCTTAAGCACCGATGCAAGCAAACTCAATGAGACAATGCAATTACAAGGTCCACAAGCGGCTCAAGATAGTGCCCAATACAAAGTGTGGCACAAGAACGATACACAAGGCGCACCGGCTGGAAAATATCTGGTTGATACAAACGGTACAGCTGTGTATCTGATCGATCCAGGCATCAATGGGACTCACACCACACGACCTGACGGTTCTGAAGTCAAAAAATATGATGCCCCAAAAGCAGTGCTGATTTCTTATATTATTAAGGGCATACTCGATGGCGAACTTCCGTGGGCTTTAGTCTTATTTGGCGTCATCATCGCTTTGGTGTTGGAAATGTCTGGCATTCCTTCACTCGCTTTTGCCGTTGGCGTCTACTTACCGTTGGCCTCTTCCGCCCCACTGTTCATAGGTGGGATGATACGTTGGCTGGTCGATTTGCGAAATAATCGCTTGGAGAAAAACCGGCATTTGAACGAAGACGAGAAACAAGCGGCAGGCGATCGCAGTGCAGGTGTGCTGTTATCATCTGGCTATATCGCAGGTGGCGCTTTGGCTGGCATAGTAATCGCCTTCTGTGCTGGTATCATGACCGACTTCGACAAGAAAATCAGTGATTGGGCGCAAGCCAATAATCCTTTCTTTGCTGGTCTGCATGCGGATGCTTTGTCATTAATTCCCTTTCTTCTGATCGCATTTATTCTTTATAAAGTTGGTAAAGAAAAAGCGGATATTCAGAAGAAAGATTAAGTCGATATTCATTTCCGTAGTGGCGTACAACAAGTCAGTACGCCACTCATTTTTTCTGATAACGTAAAACACGAATTTTCAATTATGAGCCAAACACCCATCTTCGACGCCAAACAACAGACCGTAGAAATAGGTGACATTGTCCGCGTCACTACCTTAAGCAAGCAATTTATTAAAAGTTTCCCTGAGGACGAAAGGATTTTAATTGAGTCTATGATAGGCAACTTCTTCAAGATCATTGCCATTGATGAGGAAGGTCAAGCTTGTATCATGCGTGAATGGCACGACGAACGCGGGCAATTGCAAACCCATGTGATTGCCTTAGATCCGGAAGAAATGGAGAAGGTGTAAAGTATGAAGCAAGCCTGCAGTGCAAGCTTGTGATGACATTTGCCGTGACCGAAATCTTATTTACGAAAAATTTCAGGACGTGACTTATTGCGGGTTTCATACACGATCTTAGCATCCTTCATCGCACGTTCTTGAGTGCGCATTTCTTCGTGATCGTCATGCGGACTAAAATAATCGGCGGCCTGAGCTCGCATCACGTATTTGATGGCCGCTTCATCGTTGATCTTGTACATCTCGGTCAACAAAGTGGTGACTTCATCTAAATACTCTTCGTAAGTCATAAACTTTTCCATATTTTCCTTTTATCGGTTACCTATAACATCGCGAATTCATTTGAACGGACGACATCTTACACTGCTTCAGCATCCCCAATAAAAAAGCCGGTACCACTTACAGTGGAAACCAGCTTTCTTGATTACATTTGACTATTTCAATCAATAATTGATTTCGTTTAAATCCAACTTAATGCGTAATCACTTCACGTATCGTTGCAGCGAGTTCTTCTGCGACAAATTTAGCGACATAAGCGTCGGCACCGACACTACGTACATGATCTTCATTGGTAGTACCAGACAAAGACGAGTGAATAATCACGGGTACCATCTTGAAGCGATCATCCTGCTTGATATTGCGCGTCAAGGTGAAACCATCCATTTCTGGCATTTCCAGATCGGTTAAGACCAAACCGACTTTGTCGCGTATCTGCTTGCCTTCTGCTATCGCTGCGGTATGCATAGCCTGTAATTTTTCCCAAGCTTCCTTACCTGTTTTGCACATAATAAATGGCGCACCTATAGCATCTAGAGCTTGTCCGATCAAACCACGAGCGACTGCGGAATCATCCGCCGCCAAGATCACCGCACCCGGTTTAATTTTCAGTTTCGCACCAATAGTATCGGAGTCAACGTCTTTCGCATCCTTAGGTGCGATCTGGCGCAGAATTTGTTCAACATCCAATACCTGCGCCAAGCGCGTCTCTTCAGAATCACCATCAAGGCGTGCAATACTCGTCACCAAGCCACCCGCCGCACTTGATTCTGCCGACAAAACATGGCGCCAGTCCAAGCGTACAATTTCTTCCACCGACTCCACCGCAAAACCTTGCGTGGATCGAGCAAACTCAGTCACCAGCATGATATTCAAGCCTGTTGTCGGCTTACGTCCCACCACAGAAGGCAAATCAATTACAGGGATGATCTGACCACGAAGATTAACTACGCCTAAATTATGTGGCAAAGCACCCGCAACTGAGGTGATTTCCGGCATAGCAACAATTTCACGCACCTTAAATACGTTAATACCAAATAATTCAGAGCGATCATTAACTGCATCCGTACCTAATCTGAACAACAAAAGTTCAAATTTATTTGAACTGATCAAGTTGGTACGTTCATCAACTTCATGTTGGACAGTGCTCATATTTATATCCTCATTGTGAGTGAAATGTCAGGAGCGGGAATAATTCACAACTCCATCACCTACGCGTATTTACTATTCAAAATTAAGAAAACCACACGCGAAAACCAGCGTCTTTTCTTATTATGCTACTTTTTTCTGAATAAACACTAATTTCCCACCTGAAATATTTGTTTTTTTCATTACCGTAGCAAAAATGCGCTGGCAAGCAACATGAGGAACAAAAAATCGAGCGTTTTCTTCCTACTTTGCCAGCACATCAACCACTTATGCAGCCACAGATTTGATCACTCACTTAATCACTTTATAGCAAGGTATGTAAGCTTTGCCTGGTAACTTCATGCGACTTTGTTCTACGAACGACGTCAACAAAATGTCCATCGCATGCATAATCTCTGGATCCCCACAGATTTCAAAATGCCCATGCTTTTCAATTGCACGTATGCCCTGATCTTTCACATTACCTGCGACCACACCAGAAAACGCTCTACGTAAATTGGCCGCCAACAAATGCGAAGGCTGTAGCTTATGCAGGGCTAAGCCCTTCATATTGGCGTGAGTCGGCGCAAATGGGTGTTGGAACTCAGCATCAATTTTTAGCAACCAATTGAAGTAATAAGCATCTCCACGCGCTTTTCTAAATGCACGAACTTTCTTAATTCCATCTTGCATCTCACGCGCTACTGCGACCGGGTCGTCAATAATAATTTTGTACTTGCTTTGTGCTTCAGCCCCTAAAGTCAAACCGATAAATTGGTCGATTTGTTTAAAGTAGTCGGAAGCGACTGCTGGCCCGGTAAACACAACAGGAAATGGTAGCTGGGCGTTATCTGGGTGTAGCAAAATTCCTAGCAAATACAAAATTTCTTCTGCCGTACCCGCACCACCAGGAAATACCACGATACCATGCGCCATACGCACAAATGCTTCAAGGCGCTTTTCGATATCAGGCAAAATCACCAAGTCATTTACGATAGGATTCGGTGCCTCGGCAGCAATAATGCCGGGCTCAGAAATACCTATGTAACGACCATTATCAATACGCTGTTTCGCGTGACCGATAGTGGCGCCTTTCATCGGACCTTTCATTGCTCCGGGTCCACAGCCGGTGCAAATATCCATAGCACGCAAGCCAAGATGATAACCAACTAATTTGGTGTAATCGTACTCAGCGCCAGAGATAGAGTGGCCACCCCAGCAGACCACTAAATTCGGACTAATCTGCGGCTGCAATAAATTGGCATTACGTAAAATATGAAATACCGCGTCAGTAATACCTTCGGTCGATTCAATATTGATATGTGCATTCTTAATAATCTCGCCATGGATGAAAAGAATGTCACGCAAGACGGCGAATAAATGCTCCTGTATACCTTTAATCATTACACCGTCAACAAAGGCGCTGGCAGGTGCATTTTTCACATCCAATTTAATACCGCGCTCACGTTGCACGATACTAATTTCAAATTCTTTGTAGCGTTCTAATAATTCTTTACCGTCATCTAAACCACTACCGCAATTGAGAACCGCTAAAGCACAACTACGAAATAACTGATACAAACTTCCGTGACTGGTGTCGCGCAATCGGGCGACTTCTGCTTTCGATAAAACTTCTAAGTGCCCTTCTGGCGCAATTTGGGTATCCATAACTTCATACTGCATATACTTACTCCTTATTGTTTTCTTTGTTCATCATCATTTATTTTCTCTTCGTACGATTAATCAGTATCCCCTCTGAATAGAAATATTTCAAGATGGCAATTTCAATTTTGTCTCGTATTAGAGTGCGTCATCAAACAAGGAAGTAACAACATCCCGAAAAAAAACCGACGCAAGGTCGGTTTTTCTATCGACATTTCAATATTAAAAACTATTAACGCAAATCAAAAACCGCCATAGATTCCACATGCGAGGTGTGTGGGAACATATTCACTACACCTGCCTTCGTCATCGTATAGCCCGCTTCGTTTACTAACATGCCTGCATCACGCGCCAAAGTCGATGGACTGCAAGAGACATACACGATACGTTTAGGTCGCAATTCCGGCGCAATATTTCCGAGATCAATCAAAGCCTGACAAACGGCCATAGCACCGTCCCGTGGCGGGTCTATTAAGAAGCGATCAAATTTACCCAAGGTCACAAAATCTTCCGCTTTAGCCTCAAATAAATTACGTGTCGCAAACGAGGTCTTTGCGTCTAAACCATTGGCACGTGCATTGTCCAAAGCACGTTCTGTGAGCGCAGCACTACCCTCAATCCCGACCACCTCACGAGCCAAGGTAGCAATAGGCAAAGTAAAATTACCTAAACCACAAAACAAATCCAAAATACGCTCGTCTTTTTGCACATCCAATAGACCTAAAGCACGCGCCACCAAGACGCGATTGATATGATGATTTACCTGCGTAAAATCGGTCGGCTTAAAGGGCATTTTCACACCGAACTCGGGCAACAAATAGTGTAAATCTGTCGTTTCAGGATAATACGGCGTTGCACTGTCAGGACCTGCAGTCTGCAACCACCATTGCACATTATGCTGATCAGCAAAAGCCTTCAGCTTCACGTCGTCACCCGGCCCAAGCGGCTGCATAATACGCAGCACCATTGCCGTCACATTTTCACCGATGGCCAATTCAATTTGTGGTAGGGCTTCGATAATAGTCAATGTCGTGATCAAGTCACGCAAAGGCATCAACATTTTGGAGATATGTGGCGGCAAAATTTCGCAGGTTTCCATATTCGCGACATAGCGCGATTTTCTTTCATGGAAACCGACTAGAACGATGCCCTTTTTATGCACATTACGCACCGATAAACGAGCACGATAGCGATAACCCCAGGTTGGCCCATAAATGGGTCGCATCACCATTTCGGATTTTACTTTTCCTATGTGAGCCAGATTATCTTCTAGCAGACGCTGTTTCATTGCAACTTGTGCATTCGCATCCAAGTGCTGCATAGAACAACCGCCGCAGACGCCGAAATGGGGACACTTGGGTGTCACGCGTTGCGACGATTCTTTGACCAGTGCTCCCATCGTTGCCGCTTCCCAGCTCGGCTTTTTACGATAAGTATTAAAACCAACGACTTCGCCCGGCAAAGCGCCTTCAACAAAGACCACTTTACCAGGTGAGCCATCTTCATTTTCAAGATGACCAACACCGCGCGCGTCCATGTCTAAGGAACGGATATTCAGAGTATTCATGTTAGATAAGGCAAGAGACGAAAGCTCAGCCTGAGGAAAATAGATTCAAAAGAAGTCGACATTATAACGTCAACACGCTTCCTAGTCCTATCGATGCGCGTTGACGATTAGTGATGGCAGAGGTGCTACTGGTCGAATCAATCTCAGCAAGAAGTATTCAAAATAGAAAACTAGCAAAACAAAACGCTATTACAACAAAGCATCACGTCCAACGCCACGAGAAGCAAAACTACGCTTCAATTTGATTAACGCTTCCTGCTGAATTTGTCGCACGCGTTCCCGAGTTATTCCCATCTCATCGGCCAAAGTTTCAAGTGTCACAGGATCATCATTATCCAAGCCAAAACGGCGCATGATCACGATACGCTGCTTGTCTGGTAACTTTGACAGCCAGTCTCTAACCAAGACGGTAACCTCGTGATGTTCGGCCTGCGTATCAGGCGCATGATCGGCATCCCCTGGCAGCATATCCAGCAAACTACTCTGAGGATCACCATCGAGTGGCGTGTCTAAGGACATCGCGTGCTCAGATAAAGCTAAAATATCTTGCACCTCATCCAAGGGACGACTAACCAAATGAGCGATGTCGTCTATCGTTGCATCTTTGCCGTCACGCTGCTGAGATTCCAAGTGATATTTAGCGCGCAGTATTTGATTCAATTCACGCACGACATGCACTGGCAAACGTATGGTGCGTGCCTGATTCATAATCGCCCGTTCTATGCTTTGACGTATCCACCAGGTAGCATAGGTAGAGAACCGAAAACCACGCTCGGGTTCAAATTTATCAATCGCGTGCATTAAGCCCAGATTGCCTTCCTCTATCATGTCAAGCAAGGCCACACCACGATTAATGTAATGCTTGGCAATCGACACAACGAGACGCAAGTTGTGCTCTATCATTTTTTGCCGTGCTTCAAAATCACCTTGCTTCGCCAAAGTAGCAAAATGCAACTCTTCGGCAGCGCAAAACAATGGGCGTGTGCCTATCTGATTCAGGTAATGTTGGGTGGTATCGGTAGATAATTCCGCAGCAAGGATGTTCTTAATTTCATCGATAGGCGCAATCGCGACCGACGGGATTTCCTCTTGCTTTTGAGGGTCGTCAATGCCATCACCACTGTCATCCATGCCAATTGAATCATCGTCGTCATTCAGTTCATCATTACGATCACGCAGCGCGACTGCATCATCATCGAGATTCCCCTGCGCTTCCTGCATTTCGTGCTTTGAATTCTTGGACATAATGTAAGATTAAACCTGCGTATAAAAATGACGAACGATCAAACCACCAAATTTGGCAGAAAAAACTAACGTGCGGGTAACAACTTCATAGGGTCAACCGGTTTACCTGCCTGACGAATCTCAAAGTGTAATTTCACGATATCACTATCTGAATTACCCATTTCAGCAATTTTTTGCCCCTTACTTATAGACTGACCTTCCTTGACCAAATTGACTTTGTTATGGGCATAAGCCGATAAATAATTATTGGCATGTTTGATAATCAGCATATTGCCATAACCACGCATGGCGTTTCCCTCAAAAATTACCTTACCTGCAGCGACCGCTACCACGTCCTGCCCAAGCTTACCGCTTAGATCGAGGCCTTTATTCTTTTGATCGTCAAACGTCGCAATGAGTTTCCCATCTGCTGGCCAAATCCAATCTATCGCTTCCACCGCTGGGGTCGCCACGATCTTCTCGACAGACTTAGCTGCAGTCGGCTCTGTTTTCGCAACAAGGTTTACCGGACTGCTCTCTGCCGCTTTTTGTAACTCAGCTAAATTACTTTCAGAATAAGGACGCTTATCGCCTTTTGGTGTGTTTTTATTGGTAGACGGGTTGATTGGCGTGAGACTACGAATCTCTATGCCCGATGAACTCGCGATGGGAGAAGTCTTAACACCACTACTGCCCTCAGGTCCTATCCATAGCACCTGATCGACTTTAATATCATTAGGATTGCGTAAATTATTCCACGCCACTAAATCGCTATAACTTTGGCCATGATCAAACGCAATACGCAACAAAGTATCACCGCGTTTAACCGTATAACTTGGACGTACCTCCGCCTCTTTCACAACAGGAGCCACTACAACAGGTTTAGCAACTGGCACAGGGACTTCCGCACTACGCTCGACCACCGGCGCGTTATTTGGCACCGAGCTGCAAGCACTGAGCATAGCCAACAACAAGAGCACAGCATTTTTCTTTAACATGCAACTTTGCTTCATACGCATTTCTTATTCAAATAAAATTTAAGTAAAGGTGTAATCTTGCGTCGTTTTTGAATTCAATTGAGCACTTTGTATGCACTAAATAAAACGCTAAATAACACCTTGATGCAGTGGTACAAAATGACATTGCTCCAAAACCGAACTATTCCATTCATTTTGGCCGACACGCTCTATCAATTGCAAGACTTGATACCGTCCACCCACCGGCGCAATTAAACGTCCACCTATATTCAATTGCAATAGTAGAGCTTGGGGCACTTCCATACCAGCGGCTGCCAATATGATACCGTCAAATGGGGCTACTTGTGGCAAACCTAACATGCCATCTCCATAATGCAAGCGAATATTTGGAATACGCATGGGTCGCAAGTTATCTTTCGCCAGTTCGTGCAGCGCTTTAATACGCTCTATCGAATACACATCTTGTGCCACCAGAGACAGCACTGCAGCTTGATAACCACAGCCAGTGCCAATTTCCAAAACTTTTTGCAGGTTTTTCCCATTCCGCATAATTTCTGTCATGCGTGCCACGATATAAGGCTGTGAGATCGTTTGATGATGACCAATCGGCAAAGAAGCATCAATATAAGCCTGACTCGACAGCCCGGACTCGATAAACATATGCCTGGGAATAGCGTCCAAGGCGGCAAGAACGAGCTTATCCTTGACACCTTGTTGAGCTACCCGCGCCACCATCGCCTGACGAATTTTGTCTGACACCATGGCTTCAGATCGCACTGCAGGTTTATGATTCGGTTTACCGTATTCGGCCATGCTTGGATTAAAAGAGGCCGTCTTCGATGGCGAAAAACCGCTTGGCCTAGCAGGGATATGACTTGCCGCATTTTTTACTGCGGTCTGCGGCATTGCTGCCGTCACTTTAGAGGGAGAATTGCCACGCTGATCAACCACTGACGCCAGACTTAAAGGGAAACGTTTTTCTTTTGTGGTCATGCCAAATCCGCTACAAGAGACTGCATTTGTTTCATATTAGTGATATCTATTTGTAGCGGTGTCACAGACACAAAGCCTTGCGCTGTAACGGCAAAATCAGTGCCCTCACCGGCATCTTTGATGGCACCAACTGGACCTATCCAATAAATCTTGCGTCCAGCTGGATCTTGCGCCTGAATAACGGGTTCGGACATATGGCGTTTACCCAGACGTGCACCGCGCAGCCCGCCTAGGTTTGCATAGGCTAAGTTAGGAATATTCACATTCAAAAGAAAGGGACGTGGCAGAGAACAGAAATCGCGCTGCACAATCTCGCGCGCGACACGAGCCGCATCTTCGATGTGACACCAACCTTTTTCCACTTGAGAAAATGCGATTGCAGGAATGCCAAACAAGTAAGCCTCAGTCGCTGCGGCCACAGTACCAGAATATAAAGTATCGTCACCCATGTTTTGTCCATTATTAATGCCAGAGACAACCAAGTCTGGCTTTTCGGACATCAACGCGGTCAATGCGATATGCACGCAATCAGAAGGCGTACCATTCACAAAATAAAAACCATTATCAGCACGTTGCACCGATAAGGGTCTATCTAATGTCAAAGCATTAGAGGCACCGGAACGATTACTGTCCGGTGCGACTACCGTAATTTCTGCGATCTCACGCAAGGCATTTGCTAAAGCGACTATGCCGGGCGCTAAGTATCCATCGTCATTGCTGATCAAAATTTTCATAGAGTCATTTTACCTGATGCTCAATATGAAAATCATGCATGAGTGGATTTATTTGAAGGCGTTGGTTTTCAGACAAAAATACAAAACAAAGAACAAAATCATGAAAAATTTCGTATTGTCATATCCATCCTTTGCATGGAAAATTTGCCTACATTAGCACTCAGATGAGTGCCCGCTTTTTGTTTATCAAGTACCATCCCCAGCATCGCCCAACCAATAGCGATCAATATCTTTTAGCGCCCAAGTCGAAGCGTCTTCACGCGACACTATTTTATCTTGCAAACCTGGCCCACTCAGATCGAGCAAAACGGGGGCAATATAGGCCATGGATTTGGTAGAAAAAAACGCCCTCACTTTCGGCAACAATAAGGACTTGCCTACTTGCTGTTCTACGACGACACCTAATCGCCCCGAATGCAATTTGACTAAGGTACCAACGGGATAGATACCAATACTACGAATAAAAGCCTGGAATACTCGCTCATCAAAATGCCCCTTACTCCATTCGGACATTTTCTTCAAAGACTCTGCAGGGCACCAGCCTACTTTGTAAGGGCGATTCGAAGTAATCGCATCATAAACATCACATACCGCTCCCATTTTTGCATACAGACTAATCTGTTCGCCACGCAAGCCTTTAGGATAACCACTTCCATCAACCTTTTCGTGATGGTGCAAGCAAACATCCAGTGCGATTTCTCCTACGCCTTTGGCTTCTAACAGCATTTCGTATCCGGCGCTGGGATGTTCTTTAACTGATACAAATTCTGCCTCAGTAAGTCGACCGGGTTTATTCAAAATCGCTGCTGGCACGGCCATTTTCCCGATGTCATGCAACAGCCCTGCCAAGCCTGCTTCCCTTGTCTGGTCATCGCTCAACCCCAACTGGCGAGATAAAGCAATCATCAAAGCACAAACAGCAACTGAATGCATGTAGGTGTAATCATCAGCTGTTTTTAAGCGTGCCAAGCCTATCAATGCTCCCGGATTACGCATTACCGACAGCGCAATTTCTTCAACTAATGGCATCGCCTGTTCAGCTTCAATTGCCTTCCCCATACGCGCTTCGCTGAACATGCAAAACACGGCGGTTTTAGACTTACCAACGATCTTCGCAGCGCGTCCTAACTCTGCATCCATAGAGACAGACGCAACTTCACTAAACGAGGCGGTTGGGGTGAATGCTTGCTTAACTTCAGGTAGCGCTTGTGGCTCAACGAGTTCAACAGGTGCAACAGCTTCCGCTGCGTCTTCGGTTCTAGGCGCCAATACATCGCAACCTTTATCCGTATCGATCCAGACTTCCCGAATACCTGCTTTTTTTATCTTTTCGATTATGACTTCGTCATCAATTAAAAAAGATTTCTGCCAAAATGGCGAGGACATCCAAGAAGCACATAGTTCTTGAATAAACATACCTTGACGGATTTGTTCGAAGTGAATTTTCTTTAACATACTAGTAACTGCCTTTTAGTGCGCCTTAATGCGCTCAATCACGCTACAGATCAGTCAATGATCTCTGAAGTTACCCAATACCATTCAAAACATTTTGCGCTAACTTAATGCTGTTAAATGATATCTACGTACGTATATTAATATATTTCCCAAAATCAATTCAAAGCGATTTAGATTTAATTAGAAGTGCGGCGTCATCGCAACAAGTCTCGCCAGAATAAATAAAAAAACATAATGCAACTCACTCAACATTACGATAACGCAAAGACAAATTTGTTTTGCCGCAAACGATAGATACTAATAAACAATAATGCGTTTACCGTTCTCTCAATAAAGCAAACGGCGCAAATAGCGCTTGCATAGCTTGGTTTGTTATAAAACTCAAATTGTATGGATGTTCGGATCGGACAATCTCGAATTGTGAAAGGCTGTTGATCTTGGTTAAACGTTCCGCTATTTTCCCCCACAAAATTACCACAGGCTTGCGTGGTAACCGACTGAGGGCTTCAAATACCGACTCCAAAAAACTCTCCCAAGCTTTGGCATCAACAGAAGGCGATACATGCGAGCGAAACACTAATGAGGCATTCAACATCAAAAATCCATTCGACAGAAAATTTTGATGCAGATCCTGCATGGTTTGTATCATGCCTGAGCCTTCAGCTCGCGCCTGGTTCGAAATTTGGGCCAGTGTCGCTGAATTCAAATTTGCAGCGTGCAAAACGCCTTCCGCCAGCAATAACATCTTCATAAAATTGCGCAGCGACGTAGCGCGATTAACCGATTTACTCAAACCGCCATGTGCTTCTGTCGACCAAAGACTATTAACTGCCGCGTCCATAAAACAATAGCCATTGGCACTTGATGCCCGCGGATAAGGCCCTTCACCGACCAATACAAAACGAATTTGATCGAGAGGCACAGAAAAGGCGGCAAAAATTCTTTGTCCCTCAGGCAAAAAATCATCTTGCGCTAAATTATCCAGATAGTCAGGCGATTTGGTTTGCATCAATAGCAAAGCCTGAAACAAAATAGGCCTCCAACTTGGATCGGCCAATTGCAGCGCCTGCTCAAAATAAACGGGCAAATTCATCAAAAAAATATCCGTCTAAATGATTTATTTAAGGACGCTGTGTTGGAGGTGCTAAGGGAGGTGGAACTTGCATATTCGGTGCGGGGGGCGCTATCGATGTTATACCAGCATGCACAGGTGCGGGAGGCAAATCGATACGGCGGCTGACGCCAGCCTCCGACACCATAATATGATCGCGATGGACTTCAGACAAAGTGACGCCGTTGAGCAGTTCCTTACCCACACCTATCGTCATCGTCGGCTTGCCATCCACTGCCACTATGGCTGCACTGTCTTTGGAGCGCGCAGCAACAATCACACCTTTCAATTGATAATTACTGGGCGCGGCTTCTGCCACTGCTGCTTGTCCAAACAAGCTGCCCCACTGCTCCACCGCAGGTTCGTAACTGGCAGTCATCACCGGCGCCACGATAGGGCGCACTTTAGGTTTAAAAATTTGCAAACCCCAATAACTCAACACAGCACACAGCAGGGCAAATGAAACCACAGTAGCCAGCATAGGAAGACGCTTCATATTTCACTCATTTCTCATTCTTTTATTTTCATACTGACTCAAGACTAAGTCGCTTATCGAACCAATTGATTGATTTCAATGATGGGCATCAGAACTGCCAAGACAATCAATAGAACGACGACACCCATTGCAAGAATCAATAAAGGTTCTAGCATGCCGGCGATGGTTAAAGCACGACGTTCTAAGTCCTGTTCTTGTGCTGATGAAGCGCGCTCCAACATGGCGGGCAATTCCCCTGTCACCTCGCCAGCGCGTATCATATGAATTAACATTGGCGGAAAATGCTTATTAGCAGACAAAGCCCGCGCCAGGCTGACACCTTCGCGCACGCTATTAGTCGCCTCTTCAACCTGTGCCCGCATGGCGACATTGGACAAGGTTTCACGGCTGGTCTGTAATGCCTTTAAAATTGGAACTCCAGATCCCGTAGTGATTGATAAGGTACTGGAAAATCGAGCCGTATTTAAACTGCGCTCAAACTTTCCATACATAGGTGCATCCAGTAACCAGGTATGCCAACGCATCTTAATTTGTGGATTCTGTAGCGCTTTACGGCAAGCAAACACAAGACCGACTATAGCCACCGCGACTATCCAACCATAAGCACGTACAAAATCCGAAATCGCCAACATGATCACGGTCAAAATCGGCAATTTTTGTTTGGTATTCGCAAACACTGAAACGATTTGAGGCACTACATAAGTCAGCAAAAAAATGACAATCGCAAAAGCAACGACCGTCACAATCGCAGGATAAGTAAATGCCAATTTCACTTTTTGAGTCAAAGCATTTCGGCGCTCAATATAATCAGCCAAGCGCGAAAGTACACGTGACAATTGACCGATCTGCTCACCCGAAGCAACCAGGGCACAATAAATATCGGTGAAGTCATGCTGATGCTGTTTTAATGCATCAGATAAAGAAGAACCCGCCAAAATCTCAGAACGCACTGAAGCAATCAAATCACGGATGTACACACGCTCAGCCTGCTCAAGCAAAGCTGAAAAAGCCTGCTCCAATGGAAGACCGGCTTCCAACAAGCTGGCTAATTGGCGTGTAAATAAAGCCAATTCAACGGTAGACAAATGTTCACCAAAAAAAGCCCGAGATTTTTTGGCATCACCACCCGCCTGCGTCGTGATTAGTTCTACCGATACCGGAACCAAATGCTGATTACGCAAATCAGAACGTGCCGCACGAGCACTATCTGCTGTAAGCACACCTTTTTTGTTCCCGCCTAGTTGATCTATGGCTTCATAACGAAATGCTGGCACCTGGCTATACTCTCTTATCTGTTTTTATAGGTTCTGATCTAAGGTCACACTATTCTTTCGTGACGCGCAACAATTCTTCGCGCGTGGTCACGCCCGCATCCAGCCAGCGCTGTCCATCTTCGCGCATGATCTTCATTCCATCACCTTGCGCCGCCAGACGAATCTCCGCTTCAGAAGCCTGATGATGAATTTGTGCTGAAATTGCCTCTGTGGTCAACAACAACTCATACACGCCAACCCGGCCCTGATAACCAGTATGACCGCACTGATCACAACCGACCGACTTCCATACGCCAGCTTCTTGCACTTTGCAATGTTTGCACAATTTACGTACCAGGCGTTGCGCGACCACACCTAACAAAGAAGATGACAATAAAAACGGTTCTATGCCCATATCCAACAGGCGTGTGACCGCAGCAGCAGCATCATTCGTATGCAATGTTGCCAGCACCAAATGGCCAGTCAATGAAGCCTGCACAGCGATTTGAGCCGTTTCCAAATCTCGAATCTCACCTATCATAATCACGTCAGGATCTTGGCGTAAAATCGCCCGCAAGGCTTTCGCAAACGTCATATCAATCTTGGCATTGACCTGTGTCTGTCCAATTCCAGCTAATTCATATTCGATAGGATCTTCGACTGTGAGAATATTGGTAGTGCCAGCATTCACACGTGAAAGTGCTGCATACAAAGTGGTAGTTTTACCCGAACCTGTTGGCCCCGTCACCAAGACGATGCCATGCGGCTGCGCAATCAAATGATCAAACTGCGTCAGTACTTCAGCACTCATACCAAGATGCGTTAAGTCCAGCTTGCCCGCTTCTTTATCCAACAAACGAAGTACAGCACGTTCGCCATGTCCGGTCGGCAAGGTTGAAACGCGAACATCAACTGGCTTGCCACCTATGCGCAAGGTAATCCGGCCATCTTGTGGCAAACGTTTTTCGGCGATATCCAATTGCGCCATGATTTTGATGCGTGAAACTAAAGACGCATGAATCGCTTTCTTAGGTCGTATTACATCACGCAAAGCGCCATCCACACGGAAGCGCACCACGGAAATCTGTTCAAACGGCTCTATATGAATATCCGAAGCACCTTCGCGCAAGGCTTGCGTCAACAAGGCGTTAATCATGCGAATCACAGGCGCATCATCGGCAGACTCTAATAAGTCTTCGATTGCGGGCATATCTTGCATTAGCTTAGCCAAGTCCATATCCGACTCAACTTCACCCACCACATCGGCGGCATCACCACCGGAACCTGCGTAGGCGCGCGCAATTTCTAACAATAAATCGGCGTGCGGCATTACCTGCAATTGCACACGACCAAAGCGGCGTCCGGCTTCCAACACCGCACTCTGTTTGGATTGCGTCGACACTTTTAATTCGACAGGCGCACCTTCTAAGTCATCACGGCGATTCGCTAAGATAGAAAAATCTCGGGCGAAGGCAAATGGCAATAATCGATTCTCTGACATACGAATTATTGACCTTCTTTTTTAACTGCTTTGTTTTTATCAGCGGCAGTTGGTTCCGCCGGTGTGATCAACTTTCCTTTTTCCAGCTTCAAAAATGGAACATCGGTTTCATTTTCCATGCTGCGCAGGTACTGGGTACGTAAATAATCATAGCGATCCAGCGAGACATTTTTACTATCTTCCGCGTTACGAATGATGGTTGGACGCAAGAACACCATTAAATTCAATTTTTTGCGACTTTTCTCTTTATACTTAAACAGGTTACCTATAAACGGTATGTCGCCGAGAAGTGGAACTTTTGTCTCATTACCAGTATTGTCGTCACGAATCAAACCACCTAATGCAATAATCTGACCATCTTCGACCAACACATTGGTAGCGATAGAACGTAAGCTAGTGGTAATGCCAGAGCTTCCAGGGACAGGCTCTTTTGCAACGCTAGAAACTTCCTGGGCGATCGAAAGCTTTACAGTTCCTCCTTCAGAAATTTGCGGCTTAACTTTGAGTCTGATACCAATCTCTTTACGCTCTATGGTTTGAAACGGATTGGTGGCAGCAGCACCAGTAGTTGCGCCAGTATATTGGCCAGTCACAATCCCAACCGTTTGCCCGTCAACAATAGTCGCCTCTTCATTATCCAAGGTCACCAGATTTGGCATAGACAGCAAATTTGAGCCATTGTCATTTGCAATCGCTTTAGCGATGGCTCCAATTCCTAACTGACCACCAATTTGACGAAACAATCCAATATTAAAACCATTGGAAAGCACAGCTGTTTTTGCAAGAGCATCACCAGCAAGACCAGCTAAATTTCCCTTATTCGAACTAACGGCACCCAAACGATAATTGCTCGTACTATCACCGGTTACGCCGGCCCATTCAACACCCAGTTCAGCAGATTTACTTTCTGACACTTCGACAATAATAGTTTCAATATAAACTTGCGCACGTCTAGCATCGAGTTGATCAATCACACCACGCAAGTTTCGATACACTGCATCACTCGCGGTAATAATCAGTGTATTGGTGGCTTGATCTGCCTGAATAAAACTACTACCACCTCCACCACTTTGTCCTTGGTTACTGCTACTAATTGGCAAACTCAAGCTTGCCCCACCTGAACTCGACGCTGAATTATTGCCTGGCGTTGTTCCCATCCCACTATTGTTCTGATTGGCGCCACCAAAACTTGAATTACTATTTGAACTGCCAGAGCCTGAACTTGAAGGTAATGAACTATCACCGCTTAGAATAGAACGCAAAGTTGCGGCTAATTTCACCGCTTCTGCATTTTTCAAATAAACCACATGGATATTGCCAGGCAACGCTGTTGGCTGATCAAGTTGCGCCACCAAAGTTTTAATCAAATTGGTACGGGCAACTGATGGTGCTTTAATCAACACCGAATTCGTGCGCGAGTCTGCCAACACGATGGCACGTCCGCCATCCGCACTAGCCTGATTGCCTTCATTTAACCGGTTCACCATGGTCGCTACGTCGCTAGCAATCGAATGTTTGATTGGGACAATCACCAATTCAGGATTGGCAGGCACATCCAACAAAGCAATCACTTCGGCCATGCGGCGCATATTGTCCGCGTAATCCGTGATCACAATGGTGTTGTTACTTGGGCTGACATTGATAACGTTATTTGGTGAAATCAAAGGACGCAAGACCGTCACAATGTTATTTGCTGGCTCATAATTGATACGAAACACTTGCGTGATAATTTGGTCGCCTTTCACGCTCTTAGGCTGAGTTGGGCCACCCTGCAATTTTGCGTCATTCTCAGGTACCACTTTCGAGAAGCCATCCGAAGTCACCACCGCGAAACCTTGCATACGCAAATTGGACGTCAAGAGTTTGAACGCCTGCTCTTTAGTCAGAGGTTTTTCGGCGACCAAAGTCAATTGTCCTTTGACACGGGGATCAATCACAAAAGTGGTACCCGTGTAATGCCCCACGGCTTTAATCACCGATTCGATGTCCGCATTCACAAAATTCAAACTGGCCGCTTCGCGGGAGACATCTTGCGCCATGACCGTATGCGGCAACATCACCGTACTCAAACTCAAGGTAGTCAATGCCACACCACCAATCACGGCACTTTGCCATTGCCTAGGTAGTATCGAGAGTACTTTTATTTTGTTCATTAACTCGATCTTCAATTTTTTTGTCATTGCGCCGGCTTGTGTCGATGTTTTCATTTTGTTCTTCATACTATTGGACTCACTTATATTCTAAAGCGATGATTTGTTTGTCGCCTTCCTGGCGACGTCTCCCCAGCAAATTCAATAGATTTGCCATTTTTTCTTCTTGTCCCGGCTCGGCATACGCCTTACCAGAAAACTGAAATCGTCCTTGATTGAGTTTGCCATTCCCTTCTAACATCATTGGACCCTTGCTAGTTGTCAAATCTAAATCTGCCACTTCGCCGCGCCATTGCATCATCACTTTATAACTACCCAGTGGTTTAATCGAAGACGCACGTGAAGCCATCTCACTCATGTCTAATTGCATTCTTCCATTTAACATCAATTTCGCATCGATCCGCATCAAGTCCAACTCACCCCAACTCAACAATATTTTTCCGGTTGGACCTATGGTATTGAGCGGTGCGCCCAAACCTTCCAATCGTTCGGATGGCAGATTCAGACTCGCTGGGCTTAAGCGCCATTGCGTCAAGTTTCCAGTCACTTGCACTGGTTGCGACAATGCCGCGGCATTCTCCACCGCCACGGATAACTGTCCCAACAAAATCATAGGCGAAATTTGCCAGACAAAACGACCTGGAAATAATGGTGTAACTGCCGAATTTTTATCTGCCGCGACGCCAATAAATGCCGAGCCGCGCCAAAAACTGCCCTGCACGTCACCCAAAACAATTCTTCCTGCGGTCTGTTTTTCTATCAAAGACCCAACCCAGCTAGCTGGCAAATAAAACAAAATTGTCGCAAAAACACTGACAAACGCTACTAGCAGCAACAACAAAACTTTTTTTCTGAACATCTTAATTATTCACTCTTTGTTGACGCAGACTCACCACTACACTCACTTGCCCCGGCTCTGCCAACGCAGTAAGTTTAATATCGTCAACCGTCAAACGCGCCGCTCTTTGCATTTCCAGCATCCATTCCATAAGGTTGGCATACGCCACCACATTGACTTGAAAACGGACTACATCATTTGCGACGGTCAACGACTGCGTCTTGATATTTCTGCGCGTCAAACTCGCCTCAATCGACTCCCGTGTCATCACCGGCACTAAGTCCGTCATTGACTTCGATAACTGTGCATATTGCTCAGCCATCATATTCATACTGGCTGCCTGTTGTTTCACTTTGGGAGTGAACTCCCGTAAATTCTTTATATTGCTCATTGCTGGCTGGACACCAATCAAATATACCGCACTAGCAACTATCAGCAATCCTACGGCAAGCAAAATACGTCTCTCGCGCAATTCACGTTTATTCCATTGATCCAGCAATTCATCAAAAAAAGATATCTGTTTCATCGCGCACCACCAGCATCGACCGTAATTTTTAACACACCCTCTTTGACATCCAGATTGAGATTACGTACTTTCAAACCTGAGCGTAATCGATCAACCGGGACTTCCGACATATTCTTGGGTGTCACATATAAACTGCGTTCGCGATACTCCATTGATGCAACGCCAGCGACAGGCAGAATACCTACGGTCTGATCCCAAACTTGTGCAAACAAGCCGCTTAACACCAGAAAATCATCATTACTCGACTGTCCGGTCAGTTTCTTTGCCGCGTTAATTTTTTGCTGCATTTGTATCATTGGGTCCTGCACGACGGTTTCGTTCGGAAAACTTGTTTTGTAAATGGACATCAGAGAGCCACGAATTGCATTCGATTCTCTTTGCAAAGTCCACCACTCCCAATTCAGGCCCAAGACACTAATCAATACCGCACAAGCAAACAAAATCAAGGACCAACGCCAACGTATCCAATCGAAGGCTTTCTTGCCTTCCAGCTGTAAACTTGAAAACAAGTCCAAAGATTTCGGCGAGATTGAGGCCAGCTTGATCTTCCAATCTACTGGATGAAAATGTAAGGCCCTATCCTGTAATTGGGCAGCATTTTTTTGCAATTCCAGGGTCACGCCGGGTTCAGCATAGATAGCCAAATCACCTTGGGGTACCAATAGTTGCACCGCCTCTATCAAGCTTTGATGTAGTGTGTCAGGCGTGGCAGAAAGATGGTGGACGTCAAGATAAAACCCAGCAACTTGCTGATCTTGACTAGAAACGCTGATATCGAAACCTTCATTTGTAGCTGGCAAAGCTTCGATTAAGACTGAGGTTTGATCAGCGTGCAGTGGCAAACCCGTAGCAGTGGCGTAGGCAGAGATTCTTCGAACGGAAAATTGTTCACACAAGCGAGAGAGCTGCTCCATCCATGCCCGAGAAACTACGGCAACGACGCACATACCATCGACGGGCGGTGCCGCGATAAACAATAATTCAGCCGGGTCCGCCAACAGTTGTTCTTCTAAAAGATTGGGAAGCGCTAATTTCAACTTAGCAAACGGCATAGGTGGTACGGCCACCTTCAATACAGTCACGTCACTGGCCGACACCATGAGCACAACCTGAGCCAGATCGGGCGCGAGCGATAGCAAGGAAATAATCCGCTGCGTTCCTTGCTGCAAAATATTTTTCTCTGCGGATGCTAAGCAATAAGGAAATAGAAACTCATCCCAATGCTCACCCGCACCGACTGCTGCCTTTGCAGGCACTTGTAAATAAAGCGTACTCGCCATGTTCTCCCAAACCCTTTAATAAATTGAGTTTCTTTAGCTCTTTTTTTATTGATGTAAAACGCAGACTCAATTTTTATACTTTGTACCAACGCTTTTTTAAATTAACTCTCTTTTATCCATAACACTTCCACTTGTGGGCCTCTACGCTTAAATAAAGCATTCACCTCCAACAAGGAACGATTTAATTTCACTCTGCCATTAATGACAAAATATTCCGTTCTAAAATCCAAGAAGTCTTGTGCGGAATTTGGCACTTTATTTGAAAAATTTAATTGAAATTCTTGAAAACCCAAAAAATAAGCACGGTCACGCGTCGCAATCATCAATGCAGCATCGCTCATACTCACATTAGCCAGACGCGCGGATAATACCTCGGCACTAGTCGTATTCACATTAATTTTTGTATATTCAGGTAATACGGTGACAAAATTCTTTAACTTCTCGATCATCTGCGGCGTAAAACCCGGCACCGACAATAAATCATCGATTTGACTAAAACTTAAGAATTGTACTTCGGAATTCGGACTTGTCGATAGACCAATAGCTGCCCCTCCAACTGGATTTGTTGTACCCGACGCAGTTGCGGAACCTGCCGCCGTTCCATTTGCACCTGTCGCCGCGCCAGTCCCACCCGGCGCCGCTGGGCCAACCTGCAAGCGCTCCTGAGTAACGGCAATCTGTGCAGCAACGTTTTCAGCCAAGCTCGAATCCATACGCAAATTAGACAAAAGTTTGGCGAAGACCGCCTGCTCTTGCAAATTAATGGCGCCATTTTTTGCCAAATTTGTGAGATTAAACTTAGCTTGTGCATCGCTAATTTGACCTGACAAAGAAGCTTCACTCTCCTCAGTTTCGGCCTTACCATTTTCGACGTATTGATCGAGCCGGGTGTCGCCCAAGCTCACGGCCCAAGGCTCGCCTAGGTGATCGACCTTACTGGTACGCTCATCTTCCCGTAAAATCAAAGAAGCCCAATCCAAGGCTCCTCGCAACACCCATTTTTTTTGCAATTGATAGCGTTGATTCTCTATCGAACGTACTTGCACCTGTTGCTGCCAGAACAAACTGGCAACAATCGTAATTGCCAGTGTTGTCAGCAGTAAAGCCGTCACCACCGCGACTCCAGATTGCTGGCGCAGAGTGCGGACGATTTTCACGCTGCCCCCAGCAAAAATATTTTCAACAAAGGATTGGCCTGCCCTGCCAATTGCATAGTGACTTCTAATCCAGTTTTTCTTGGCACTGGTTTGCCGGTTTTTCCAGCACCAGGAACCGCGGCCTGCGGTGCTGCTATATCAGTGCCAGCGACACGCCAGCTATTTTCATCATTATTCCAAGTACGCATCTGAAATACAGTAATGTCGGTCTGTAATTTAACAACTGGCATGTTGTCATTGCCATTAATCGCATTTTGCCAGTAGGAATCAAGAATTTTCAGGTCGCGGGTGGCTATCGATTCACGGCGGGTGAAGACACCATCTTGCATGCGATAAGCAACCACTTGCAAACGAGTTGGCTGATTGTCGTCATAAACCGTGCGTATCAAAATCAATTGCTGATCAAAAGCGCGCAAATTATCTCTACCGGGCAAAAGAGAAGCACTTACCAAATGGGCACAATCGTTTTCTAGCTGCACAAAACTGATCTGCGCACCTCGACTCTGCTCTAACTCACGAGTTAAAGTGACTCGTGCGCGAATAATACTATCCAAGCCGCTCCAGCCCATTACGGCGATTATCGCCAGAATAGCAATCGCAACCAATAATTCAATTAGTGTGAACCCGCGTCCAGCGGTCAAAAGGGAAGGACTCAAGAATCTAGGGCGCATTCGGCACCACCTGAGTTAATTTGGCTAATCGTCTTTGCAAATTACTGGCATCAAAAACCAATACTTCAACGCGCCGAAATGAGGGATTCGGTGTCGACAAAACGTGCTCTTCACAAAGCAAATTCAGTTCACCCTGTGAGCATGGAAAACTACGTTCGCCTATTTGTGGCCATTCTTTACCCAGACGAATTTGTGCCAGGCGATTTTCCGCAGACCAATTGGCCATCATGGTTGCACGTAAGCCGCTACTGTTTTGCGCCAAGCTCCCGACCGCACGCAGACTAGCGCCAAGCACGGTACCAACGATTACCAGCGCAACCAATACTTCAAGCAAGGTAAAACCAGACTCGTGTCGATAACAAGAAATACTGTAAGGTTTTGAGATCATGGTTTTCTACTCAACTACAAAGTGACCAACACCATCGGCATTGATCGTGACCTGATCATCTGCAACCCGCAATGTCATTAAGAAAGGCCGGCTAACCGGTTCACGACCAAACACTATACGTAAATTGCGTGCTGCTTGTTCATCATTGGAAACGATATCGAGCTTGGTCTCTGGAAACGTAAAATCACGACTGCGCAAGGTATCCAAATCTTCCAACTTTTCCCATTTATTCTCATTCAACACAAGAAATTGATAACCTTTTTCTTTTACTTCAAATGCTGTCGGACGATTGCGTACGATCGCCTCTTCACGCGCCAATTGCAGCAAAAGCGAGATGCGCTGGGCATCCGTTTGCAAACGCTGTTTTGTGCTTTGCATCGCATTCAAAGATACTGCACCCAACATGATGCCCATAATCACTAAGACCACGAGTAATTCAAGCAAAGTAAATCCGCTCTGGCGCAGGCGCAAAGCGGATTCCGTCTTCCTTGAACAATCAGAGAATATTAAAGATCCCACGAGCCGATATCAGCGTCGTAACCGGCGCCACCAGGCTGACCATCTTGTCCATAGGAAAAAATTTCCACGTCAGATTTCAGACCAGGCGACATGAATTGATAAGGATTACCCCAAGGGTCTTTCGGTAATTTAGAAATATAACCTTCTGGTTTATAGCCATTGGCTGCAGGGCCGGAAGTCGGCTTGGTGATCAAGGCTTGTAAACCTTGCTCAGTCGTTGGGTAGCGCAGATTATCCAACTTATACATCTTTAATGCGCCTAACATGGTAGAGATGTCTTGTTTTGCTTGCAGGACCCGAGCATCATCGGTGCGCCCCATTAATTTAGGTACGACCAAACCAGCCAAAATACCCATGATCACCAAAACGATCATGATCTCAATTAAAGTAAAGCCTCTGTTTACATTTTTACCTAAGCCATTAGCCAGCTTCTTCACTACATTCTTTGTTCGCATACCACTTCCTAATCTAAGTCGACTTTCAGTTCAATCTAATTCTTGATCATTTTGATTTAAAAAAACCATCACAATACCAACACCTCACGCAAAGCCAACTCAAAACATATGGAAATTAGCAAAAGCGCATCGGAGAAATCCTAACATGAAACCCATGAAAAATTTTAGTTTCTATGTAACAGAGCAGCTTAATTTTAAAATTACAACAAACAGTTTCTAATAAGGACTTAAATCCTAATTGCGCCGTGGATAACCTTGCGCCAAAATTCTCTCCCATACGCTGTCTTTTTGCTCTTGAGTCATAAACACCCAATCAGCTACTTCAGCCACAGTGCGCCCGCAACCACGACAAACATCGTCGAAAGTAGTAGAGCAAACCGCGACACATGGCGTGTCGGGCCGATTATTTTTTTCATTCATTTTTAGTTCCTGCAACTATCTTTAAAAAGTGCCATTTTATTGCGTCACAATTATACCCAGTAATAGACCCATCACCTCTTGGCTAGACGCAGGTCTTTTTGTAAGACTAAGTAAATCATTTCGTTCGTCCATACATCAGAATCGAAACATCACAAAAAAACCAAATTGCAGTTAAAACATAAAGCAGTATTGACCAGACCTGCATTTCCCAGCAGAATCGGAACAATTCGTACACATAACAAAAACATCAATCTACATTCTAGGGAATCTACATGACACAAGAATTTTTCCAGGCATTAATTTTACTCATTCTAGTCACCGACCCGTTCGGCAACATCCCTATTTTTGTCAGTGTGCTTTCCAAAGTAGCGCCCGAACGACGCTGGCGAGTTGTTGTGCGTGAATGTGCAATTGCCTTTATTCTGCTTTTGCTTTTCATGTTTTTCGGCAAACACTTTTTGGCCGCGCTGCAGCTATCCGAAGTGGCTTTGCGCATCGGTGGCGGGGTGATTTTGTTTCTGATCGCCCTGCGCATGGTATTCCCACAAGAAGGGGGCGTATTTGGAGATGTCGAAGGCGACAATGAACCTTTCATTGTCCCATTAGCGATACCTGCTCTGGCTGGCCCCTCTTCTCTCGCAACGGTCTTGCTATTCTCTTCCGACAGTCGACTAGACGTTGTGATCCATGTAGCAGCTTTGGTTGCGGTTGCTATTGTTTGGTTAGTAGTCTTACTCAGCGCCGAACGCATGCAGCGTGCTTTGGGCGTGCGCACGATGACCGCGGTTGAACGATTGATGGGCTTAATTTTGACCGCGATGGCCGTAGAGATGTTATTAGCGGGAATCCGTGAATATCTCAAGACCTTGGGCTAACTTATTGAGCTTTGCTAACTTGATCATTCGGCAGTCTCAAATAAGCGCATTGGTATGAGCACCGATTTTAAATAATTTGGTGCTCTTTGAATTCTGCAATTTGCGCTGCATCGTAGCCTAACTGTGACAACACTTCTTCTGTGTGCTCACCCAGCTCAGGCCCCAACCATTTAGTCTCACCCGGCGTCTCTGAAAGCTTAGGACTGATGGCGGGTAATTTGACCGGCGTGCCGTCGGCAAATTGATGTTGCTCGAACATATCACGCGCTTGAAATTGTGCATCGCTCATCATATCGCGGACAGAATAAATTTTACCAACAGGCACATCCGCTTGACGCAATACAGCTAGCGCACTATCTATGGTGTGGGTCGAGCACCAGGTTTGAATCGCCGCATCAATTTCAGCAGTGCGTGGCACGCGCCCATCATTTCTCTGCAAGCCAATATCGTTCGCTAGATCTTGACAATTAATTGCCAACATCAAGCGATGAAAAATAGCATCACCATTGCCAGCAATAACGATATTCTCGTTATCGGAAGTGGTATAAGTATTCGATGGCACTATGCCCGGCAATGCACCACCAGTACGTTCACGCACCACGCCGGCAAAGTCGAATTCTGGCACCAGCGATTCCATTAAATTAAATACCGATTCGTACAATGCCACGTCGACCATCTGCCCTCGCCCAGCCACACAATCTACGCCGGACTTTCCATTCCAACGTCCACCAGTGACATCCCGATGGCGCAAGGCCATCATAGCGCCGATCACACCATGTAATGCCGCTACAGAATCACCAATCGAGATACCCACCCGCACAGGCGGGCGATCAGCATGACCGGACACATAGCGTAATCCACCCATCGATTCACCTATAGCACCGAAACCGGGCAAATCGCGCATGGGACCGGTCTGACCGTAGCCTGAAAGTCGAACCATAATAGTGGCGGGATTCTCAGCTCGCAAAGCATCAAATCCAAGCTGCCATTTTTCCAAAACACCTGGACGATAATTCTCTATGATGATATCGGCATCGAGTGCTAGCTCACGGGCAATTTTCTGCGCCTGTGGCGTTTTCATATTTAAGGTAATACTTTTTTTATTGCGCGCCTGCACGCTCCACCACAGAGAAGTGCCGTCTTTTAATACGCGCCAGTGACGCAATGGATCACCACCATCGGGTGCTTCTATCTTGATGACTTGCGCGCCAAACTCGGCCAGCATACGCGAACAAAATGGGCCCGCAATGAGCGTTCCCAATTCAAGAACCTTGACACCGGCAAGCGGCCCTGTTTTAGGCTCAGACGAAAATGTAGAAGAAGCTGCAGTCATCAAGTCACCCGACGATCTAACATGGCACGTGCTATGGTACCAGGGTCGACATATTCCAACTCTCCTCCCACCGGTACGCCACGAGCCAAGCGGCTGACATGCAATCCACGTGCTTTCAAAGTCTCGCTAATGTAATGGGCGGTTGCTTCTCCTTCATTATTGAAATTGGTCGCCAATACAACTTCTTTGACCACACCATCGGTAGCGCGTCGTATCAGTTTGTCCAAATGAATGTCTTGTGGCCCAACACCGTCCAATGGCGACAAACGCCCCATCAAAACAAAATACAGACCTTTAAATGTCATAGTCTGCTCTATCATCAATTGATCACTAGGCGACTCCACCACACATAACATCGTGGTGTCGCGCTGCGCGTTAGTGCAGGTATCGCACAACTCATCTTCTGTGAACGTATTACACGAACGGCAGTTATGCACCATATTTAATGCATTCAACATCGCTTTGCCGATTTGTTCTGCGCCTTCTCTATCATGCTGTAGCAGATGATAGGTCATACGCAAAGCAGACTTCGGCCCTACGCCCGGCAAACGCCGCAAAGCCTCGGATAACTGTTCAAGACTACTTAATGATTTCACGCGGAGATCTCAATAGAAGAGGCGCACCAAAAGCATACTGATGCGCCTGAATTAGAACAAGGTGAAGGTAAGCAAACAAATACAAAAACAATCAATAACGAGCAATCATTTTCGGATCAAAATTTGACGCCAAATTTCTCAGACCGTCTCGAATGGTTCAAATTTCGTTTTACCAAAACACAGTGCGTCAAAGTTTGCGATACGAAAGCTGAGCGCCAATTAAAATGGCATTTTAAAACCCGGTGGCAAAGGCATACCTGCGGTCAGTCCAGACATTTTTTCTTGACTGGTTGCTTCCGCTTTGCGCACGGCATCGTTAAACGCTGCCGCAACCAAGTCTTCCAACATATCTTTATCGTCGGCCAATAAAGAAGGATCAATCGTGACGCGCTTAACATCGTTTTTACAAGTCATGACTACCTTCACCAAACCAGCACCAGACTGACCTTCGACCTCGATCAAAGCCAATTGATCCTGGGCTTTCTTCATATTATCTTGCATAGCCTGCGCTTGTTTCATCAAGCCTGCGAGTTGATTCTTCATCATAATTAAATCTCCTAATCAAATTAAATCGGGCGCACACTGCCCGTCAAAATACTGGCGCCAAATTCGCGCATTAAAGTCTGTACAAAACTATCGGATTGAATCGCCTGTTCCGCCTGCACTTGTCGTTCTGCACGCTCGGCGACGGCCTGCGCATTGGCCGTTTGCTCTACCGCACCGATCTCAAAATCGATGCGAATTTCTTTGCCAAATTCGGCAAATCGCTCATTCAGTGCGGCAGTCAATTTCTCACCGCTACCAGCAGACAATAAAGTTTGTAAAGGCACGCACAACTTCAGCACAATTGCATTTCCATTCAACTGACAAGAACGCAATTCACTTTGTTGCGCTAGTTGCTGAGCCACACCGCGCACAGATAATGAAGCTGCCAGATTTGGCCAGTGCCCGTCCCAATTAATCTCAGCCATAGGCATCAATTGCAAAGCTTTGCAAGCACCAGCGATTGATTTTGGCGCGGGTTCAGCCAAAACCTCTGGCGCTGCCACTTCGTCCGACGACGCATTTACTTCTTTTTGCGCGACCACAGCCGGCGCGGGCAATACATCGGTGGGCGTAGGCACAACATTCACTCCCAACGCTAATCCGGCCTCACTATCCTCAGTCCAATAATCAGCTTCTTGGATATCCTTATGACGACCGGTAGGACGTGATGTCGAGCTTTGATCAAATTCTATGTCGTCCCAGGGCGGTGGCATCTCACTACTTCCGCCATAAGTTGGCACTGATTCGACCACTCTCGCTGTAGGTGCCGCTTCAGGATGAGTGTTATTTTGTGCCGAAGTCACCACAACTGGCGCGACTGGCTTGGCGATTGCATCGGATGCTGGTGCAAGCGCAGGTGCGCTTGGTACCGACGGCCTATTTACACCTTGTCCATTTTGTTTCTGACTACTGGCAGCGCGCGCAGCAGCTAAAGCAGCCATTGCCGGACTCATAGGTTTTGTTGCTGGCGCTATGCTTACCGCCGCATCAACTGCTTGAATAGGGATTGTTGGTATTGGCACCACCGTTGCAGGAGACACCGATGGAGAAGTCAATGGTATAGCATTAGCTTGCAATGGCCTGCGATTAGGCGCCTCATGTGATACCACTGGTGTCGACTCGTGCATTGCAACCGCCGGACGTCCAGAAGCCATAGGCGAGCCATGATTTATACTGCCTTTTGAATGAGCGTTATTGGCTCCCGAACCACCTGAACCTACTGACGAGGCTAGCGATGCGGGTCGAAAAGCCAGCATACGCAACAGGGTCATGCTAAAGCCTGCATATTCATCTGGCGCCAAACCAATTTCATTGCGGCCATGCACTGCAATCTGATAAAACAATTGCACTTCTTCCTTATTAAAACCCTGCGCCAATCGCAACAGTTCACTACGTTCGGGTATATCATCTGCCAATGCCGCAGGCACCATTTGAGCGACTGCAATCTGATGCAGCATCGTACCCAAATCTTGCAAGGCGGCTTTATATGACAGACTACGTACCGCCATTTCGTCCGCAATCGCCAATAGAGCCGCACCGTCTTCCTGAGCTAAAGCATCAAGCAGACGTATCAAATAGGATTGATCTAAAGCACCAAGCATACTTTGAACGGCATCCAAGCTAACTTTACCGGCCGCGTAGGCGATCGCTTGATCTGTCAAAGACAGCGCATCTCGCATGGAACCATGCGCACCTTGCGCCAGCAAGCGAAGTGCGGGCAACTCAAAATCAATATGTTCTTGGCCTAAGATATTTTCCAGATGACCAACGATATGACCTGGTGGCATTTGCTTTAAATTAAATTGCAAACAGCGGGACAACACGGTCACTGGGATTTTTTGCGGGTCGGTGGTCGCAAGAATAAATTTGACGTGCTCTGGTGGCTCTTCCAAAGTCTTTAACATGGAGTTAAAGGCATGGTTAGTCAACATGTGCACCTCGTCTATCATATAGACTTTGAAGCGGGCGTTTGAAGGCGCATAAATCGCCTGCTCCAATAGCGCCGCCATCTCGTCTACCCCGCGATTCGAAGCGGCATCCATCTCTATGTAATCGACAAAACGCCCCGCGTCGATTGATGAACAAGCATCACAAACACCACACGGTTGCGCGGTTATACCTTTTTCACAATTAAATGACTTCGCCAAGATACGAGACAGCGTTGTTTTACCTACTCCGCGTGTCCCAGTAAATAAATACGCGTGATGCAAACGCTGCTGTTCCAGTGCATGTGTAAGTGCACGGACAACGTGTTCTTGGCCAACAAGAGTGTCAAAACTCTTAGGGCGATATTTTCTGGCGAGGACTTGATAGGACATGATGCAATTTTACCTTATTCTTCCGCGCAAAAATCGCGATTGGGAGTGATGATCAATTTCAGACAAAATAAGCGTGATTGAAATTCTGTTCACGTTGATTGGTAGCAGTGAATGTATTTATAGATGTCATAAACAGTAGGCTCAATTAAACAGCATCGCCTAAACTGACTTCCAAAGCTGCTGCATTTTAAAGAAATTTATCAAACTCCGCAGCAGCTATTTTTATGCGTCTATTTAATTGCACCTAGTCGATAAAGTTGCTGTACACAAGACGGCATCAGGCAGATCTAACAAAAGAACTGGCATGTACAAAATAATCGCAAAGAAAAAGAAGAGGAGAAAAAAGTTTACTGATATGTATTGCACATACTCAAACTTGAACTGACTTAAGGGAGAAAAGAGGCGAGCCTGATCTGCGGCACTTACGGGAAATGACTGTGGCTGCTTCGTTCCCGACCTGACCAGATTGGTCACGCCGCAATGCGCAGGGGCCCGCCAGCCACAATTATAGCGCATTGCGTATCATCCGTGAATGAAAATCAAAAGAACAAATGTGTATCCCTCAATTACAATCCAAGCTCTTGCCAGATATGATCAATACGCTGCTTCACTTCTGGCGACATCTGAATTGTGGTTCCCCATTCGCGCGTAGTCTCCCCTGGCCATTTATTAGTGGCATCCAAACCCATTTTGCTGCCCAAACCACTGACCGGTGACGCAAAATCTAAGTAATCGATAGGTGTATTATCAACCATAGTCGTATCACGAATTGGATCAACTCGGGTAGTAATCGCCCATATAACTTCTTTCCAATCGCGAATATTTACATCCTCATCCACAACGATGATGAACTTGGTGTACATGAATTGACGCAAGAAACTCCACACCCCAAACATCACTCGTTTTGCATGCCCGGCATAAGACTTTTTGATCTGCACCACCGCCATACGGTAACTGCAGCCTTCTGGCGGTAAATAGAAGTCCATTATTTCTGGAAATTGCTTTTGCAGAAGAGGAATAAAAACTTCGTTAAGCGCAACACCTAACACCGCGGGCTCATCCGGTGGTTTGCCGGTATAAGTAGAGTGATAAATAGGGTCACGTCGCATCGTAATTCTATCTATCGTAAACACAGGAAAACTGTCTTGTTCATTATAGTAACCAGTATGATCACCGTATGGCCCTTCCAGTGCATGCTCGTAACCACTAGGATGAGACTCATCAGGATAAATATGTCCTTCCAAAACAATCTCAGCGGATCCAGGCACCCGCAATTCACTTCCAATTGCCTTCACCAATTCGGTACGACTACCACGCAACAATCCGGCAAACTGATACTCCGACAAACTATCAGGCACAGGTGTCACTGCACCCAAGATAGTCGCAGGATCGGCCCCCAAAGCAACTGCGATCGGATATGCTTGCCCTTTAGTTGCCAATGCATGCTCGCGAAAATCTAAAGCGCCTCCCCGATGTGCCAACCATCGCATAATCACTTTATTTCTAGATAAAACCTGCTGCCGATAAATACCTAGATTCTGACGTTTTTTATGCGGGCCTTTCGTAATGACCAGCCCCCAAGTAATCAATGGAGCCACATCGCCAGGCCAGCAATGCTGTATGGGCAAACGTGCAAGGTCAACGTCACTCCCTTCCCAAACAATCTCCTGACAAGGCGCACTACGCAATTCCTTCGGTGCCATATCCCAGACCGCCTTAACCAAAGAACCCAGACCTAAAATATCTTTAAATCCTTTGGGTGGTTCCGGTTCCTTCAACGAGGAGAGTACCTGTCCAATTTTGCGCAACTCGCTAATGTCATTCGCGCCCATTCCCATCGCAACGCGCTTAGGCGTTCCAAACAGATTCCCCAACACCGGTATCGTATGTCCAGTAGGTTTGGTAAAAAGCAGCGCCGGCCCTTCCATCCGCAAAGTACGATCACAAATCTCGGTCATCTCAAGAAAAGGAGAAACTGGCGTAACTATTTGTTTTAATTCATTTTGTTGCTGCAACTGGGAAATAAAATCCCTTAAATCTGTATATTTCATATTTTTTTACGAATTAAAAGATCTTAAAAATTTGTACAAAAACCCGAGGCAAGTAGTTGATTTTATTAGTATTTGCTGCGATGCAGCACGATTCTTTATATCTAAAAGTAGTTATTTTTAAATTCTATAGTATTGACTCGATATAAATGCCCCCCTACAATTCGCCCAACTTTAAAAACCACTGAATTGATTCACAGTAATTTTTTGAGGTTGTTTGAATATACATCAGTTTATCTCAATCAAACTTCTTCATATTATGGGCATCGGATTCCCATCCCTGAGTAAGGACAACAACTCTCCTTACTACAAACTCAGGCGAAAGCCTCAATCCGAATTTCGTTGTTCATCCTTTTTTGCCATGCCATTGCAAGACACAAAAGGATGAAAAACTCCGGCGCTTTGTGATTATGTCGCATCCGACAAGATCAAGGGCGATGTTTCTGATTCGATGAAGTTGCTTCATGAACTGCCCTGCGGCTTATTGCAGGTAGTGCTTCTCGATATTTCAGGAGGTTGTATGCTTCAAAATTTAATGCCAACAACGCGAAGTTCAAGTAAGAGTCTGCCCTCTGAAAAAGAGATGACTCGCTTGCTCGCTCAATCTATGTCTCACAGTAATACAAACAAATCTAGCATCACAAAAAATAGCCAGTCCAAAGCCAATAACTCAGCCACCTTATTGCACTTCACATCAGGATTTGGCCTGATCGCGGTGTTACTGTTAGTGTGCATGTTTTTCAATCCTAGCCTTGCCGATAAGTTTCGCGCAATGTCGCCCTTTGCTGCTGAAGAACAAGCCAGCATGGAAAATCGAGCTGAAGCACCTGACTTAACCATGCTCATGGCAACACCACAACTCATTTCTCAAGCAAATGCCAGCGAAATTGAAACCAAAGCGGATCTCGAAGCTAGCACCAACTACAAACTGATAGGCAATCAACGCCAACAGCAATTAGTCACAAATTGGCTAGCTAAACGCTATCGCGTTGCCAATGATGCGATTGATATGCTAGTTTCAGCGGCTTACCTGACTGCACAAGAAACCAAATTAGATCCTCTCCTGATTCTCTCCGTAATCGCGATCGAATCTCGCTTTAATCCTTTTTCTGAGAGCCCCGTGGGTGCGCAAGGATTGATGCAAGTTATGTCTAAGGTGCATCAAGACAAATTCTCTGAATTAGGCGGCGTCAAAGCTGCTTTAAATCCTGTTGCAAACATCAAAGTCGGCGCAATGATTCTGAAAGAGTATGTAAGCAGTGCTGGCTCCATTGAAGCAGGTTTGAAGCGATATGTTGGTGCTTCTGATAATGACACGGATGGCGGCTACGGACATTTGGTTATATCGGAATATAAACGATTGAAAGATGTCGCCGCCGGTAAATCAGTATCGATTTTTTCGACCACGGCGCGGCCAACTTTAATTTCACGCCCACAAGAGCCGACCGAAGAGAAACGCGATAGCCTGACACACAATAAAGAAGTCAAAGCAGTCGCTATAGATCAACTTGCTGGCATCTGAAAAATACCGAAGCAACATAAATTAGCCGCCACAAATAAAACCAACGCAGCGTTTAATTTCGCTGCGTTTTTATTTGCGCTTACAAAGAATCATTCAATTTAGTTCTTGCATCAAAACCAAAATCATATTCGGCGGCCACTTTCACCACCGCATCACGAAAATCATGCATTAGCTGCGAGCGTATACCACCACTGGGATAGGCCAAGACGTATTCGTAACTAATTTCACCCGCAAACGGCCGTACAAGCACACCGTGCTTTTCCCAAATCTTGGCTGCAAACGGTTCTACGATAGATAAACCTAATCCATTTGCTACCATCGCATAGCGAGTATGTGAGGTATGCGTTTTAATCACGTTTCTTGGAACGCTACCCGCCTCATTCAAACTCTGTTGTTCCTTCTCGTAATTTTGCGAAATAATAGGTACCCAACCTATCATGTTTTCCCCATGCAAATCAGAGGGATAAATCATTTCTTTATTGGCTAAACGATGTCCAACTGGCATCGCACAGGAGACGTTCACACGCAAAATCTTCTCGATTTCCACACCGGCAAATGCCGGAAAATCCAAAGCGATGGCCATGTCGACTTTCATATCCTGCAAACGCACCAAAATTTCTGGTCCATTACAGGTATCGACGGTGACAGGTACATCAGGATGATATTTGAAGAATTCCTTCAGTACCAATGGCATTAAAGTCGTCGATAGCACGAAAAGACAAGCCACGGAAATACCTTCCGGCGCTTCATTACGGATATTGGAGGCAACTTGGCTTAAGCGTTCCAAACCCAAAAAGTTTTCTTCAACCGCACGAAAAAAACGAACACCTGCAGTGGTCGGTTCTAGCCGCCCCTTGGAACGATTAAACAGGCGAAATCCGAGCGAGTCTTCTAAATCAGAAACCAACCGACTAATAGCTGGCTGTGTAATATTCATCTTGCGCGCGGCGCCAATACTGGTTCCTGCGACCATCAAACAACGGAATGCTTCAATTTGTCTAAATTTCATCATAATTAATTTATCTTTAAGTTAAAATAAACTTTAAACAACGTGTGGCTTATAACAAATTCACATAGGTAATGTAATTTTGTGACTAGACATGATACGTGAAGTTTGAAATACTGAGAAAAAATGCTTCAATAAGAAATAAATGTTTCGGTAACAAATGCCTATCAGAGAAATGTCAAAGAACAATTCCAATAGTGCATTCAATATAAAAATAAAAGTATAAAAATACTCAAAAGATGATCTTATGACTATGCACTAGCCTTTTCGGCGCATGTCATACCTATCAAGAATTTATTCTTTTGAACTGCTTTGGGGGAGAGCAACATGCTGGCATGCGGTACGGTAAAACTATTCGGATTGGATGAAAAACTCGATATCAACACGGGTTTACGACGCTCCAAACTCACACACCATTATTTAGGCGATATTGAAGCAGAGTCTCGCTTTGAATGTTTAGCCTTTGCGGGTGCATCAGGCAATTCTAATTTTGTCGGACTTGAATATCTTTCAGGCCGAATTGGTGACCGTGTTGGCGGCTTTATTTTGCAACACATAGGCACAGTTAAGTCAGGGCTTTCGATCAGTACCTTAAATGTGATATCTGGCTCGGGCACAGGCGATTTCGCAGGAATTAAAGGTCATGGGCGCACAACCTGGAGCATGAGTGGAAATGACACTTCGCAAGTTTTGCTTGAATACAGTTTTGAATGATACGATTTCATTTCGGTTTCGCAGCAAACTTAGTTCCATACCAACTAAAAGCAAAAAAGCCCTCAATTCGAGGGCTTTCACATGCATTGAACTATAAACGTACGGATAAAACCAACTAAACCAATTAATAAAATAATTCGATTATTTTGCGTTGATTTCAGTTACACGAAGACGTGCCGCCAATTTATCTAAAACGCCGTTAACATACTTGTGTCCATCTTGCCCACCAAATGACTTAGTCAATTCAACCGCTTCATTGATCACTACCCGATAAGGTATCTCTATATGATTTTTCAACTCATAGGTGCCGATTAACAAAGCAGCGTGTTCTATTGGAGACAATTCAGCAATACCGCGATCTATAAATGGAGCGAACTCTTCACGTAATTGTATCGATTGATTAATAGCGCCATGCAGTAAAGCGTCAAAATGTTCGCGATCAGCTTTATCAAAGCCATGTGCTTCGCGAATATGGGCGTCAATCACGCCAGAATCCTCATTATTCAAAAGCCATTGATAAATGCCTTGCAGTGCAAACTCACGGGCGCGATGACGCGGTGAGCGATTTTTGCTTGGATTCGCGTGTTGGGTATTGGATGTCATGCTAATTCCTATCTTTATACTTGCTATCTTTGCCGTCAACTTCTACCTTTGAAGAAGTCCAGCACACATTTATTCTTGTTCGTAATTGATGTCTTCTGTTGCTTCAGCCAACTCTTCTAAGGCCAAAGTTAAGTTTGCCATTTCTACCGCGACACGGGCTGCATCTGCGCCCTTTTCGCTCATACGAACTTCTGCCTGCTCATCGTTCTCAGTCGTCAAAATTGCATTGGCAATTGGAATTCCCGTATCAAGCGCGACACGTGTAATACCTGCACCTGATTCATTCGATACTAGCTCAAAATGATAGGTCTCGCCGCGGATCACTGCGCCTAGAGCAATCAGCGCATCAAATTGATGCGTGGCTGCCAATTTTTGCAATGCTAATGGGACTTCCAATGCACCTGGAACTGTCACATGCAAAATGTCCTCATTCATCACGCCTAAACGATTCAATTCTTGCAGACAAGCGTCTAATAATCCGGCACCAATATTCTCGTTGAAGCGAGCTTGAACAATGCCGACACGTACGCCAGCGCCATCTAAATTTGATTCATAATGTCCGACTGTCATTTTGTTTTCCTTTCAGCTTGTAGGCTGAGTTTATTTATTCCATTGAATTCGTAAAACCAAAATGCTTAATTCGATTTTGGACTATCCAAATAACCCGTTACTTCCAAATTAAAACCAGTCATCGAAGGCATCTTGCGAGGATTTGCCAATAAACGCATACGTCCAACGCCAACATCCTTCAAAATCTGGGCGCCAATCCCGTAGGTGCGCAGATCCATACGTGCGGCGCGACCTTGCGGACGTTTTTCTGGTGTGGTCAAAGCATTAAATTGCGCAAACAATTGCTCGGCTGTCTCCTCGCAATTTAGTAAGACCATTACGCCATTATCAGACGCTTTAATCGCCTCCAAAGCACTGGCGATATTCCAAGAATGAGTGGAAATCTGACTCTCTAACAGATCCAAAATCGATACCGGCTGGTGCACGCGCACCAAAGCTTCTTTTTCACTACTTACATTGCCATGCACTAAAGCCAGGTGAGCAGAATTGCTAGGCAAATCACGATAAACGATCGCTTTAAACATACCATGTACCGTCTGCATGTCGCGCTCTGCAACACGCTGCACCATGCTTTCATTCTGACTACGATAGCGGATCAAATCGGCAATCGTGCCGACTTTTAGATCATGTGTTGCTGCGAATTCCAATAAATCCGGCAAACGCGCCATAGTGCCATCGTCTTTCATAATTTCACAAATCACCGACGATGGATTCAAGCCTGCCAATTCCGCTAAATCACAACCAGCTTCTGTATGACCAGCTCGCATTAAAACGCCCCCCTTTTGCGCTTTCAATGGAAAAATGTGGCCAGGTTGCACTATGTCATCCGCAGTCATTTTGGGATCGACAGCTACCTGTATCGTTCTAGCACGATCTGCTGCTGAAATGCCGGTTGTCACCCCCTCCGCTGCCTCAATCGACACGGTGAAGTTTGTTCCATATGCAGTGCCATTACGTGACGACATCATGGCCAGATTGAGTTGATCGCAGCGCTCTTCAGTCAAGGTTAAACATATCAATCCCCGGCCATATTTCGCCATAAAATTGATCGCTTCCGGCGTAACAAATTCGGCCGCCAGCACCAGATCACCTTCGTTTTCTCTATCCTCTTCGTCCACCAAAATCACCATGCGTCCTGCGCGTAGTTCTTCGACGATTTCTTGTGTATTCGATAGTTTCATTGATTTTTTCCAGCGCAAATAGCGGCAATTTGACTCACTATTCGCAATATTTTGATGATAGCCCTCTATTCTAAAGGATTTAGCCACGCTTGAAGGTGCATCGTGCGTTCTTTACTGCCTTATTGATATTAAAATCTCATTTTTTCTGATTTAAATACATAAAACCTCTAAATTTTTGTTTTCGTGACTTAGATATTTTTTTTGCGTTTTATGGGGGAGCCTAGATCACGATACTCTCCACACAGCGATGCGCACCGCGAAGTTGACCACATAGTCAAAACAAAAAATGCCGCGATAAACACGGCATTTTTGTACTATTTACATTAACTGACAGTCAAAAAACTTAATCAGTGACCATGTCCTTCACCATAGGTTTCGGCATTCACAGGCATATTACCTCCATTTTTTCCTTCAAAAAATAAAGACTTTCTGACTTTACTGCGCACACCAATTTCATTCATGGTGTTCACATCATAGAGGCGACCGTTAATCATCACTTGAGTGATCTGATCTGACTGGCGGATATCTTTCAAAACATCACCGCTAATAATCACCATATCCGCCAATTTACCGACCTCCAGCGAGCCTATGTCCTTGTCCATTCCCAAATATCGTGCGCCATTTATCGTCGCCGCACGAATCGCTTCTAATGAGCTCATACCACCACGAGCTAGAGTCCACATTTCCCAATGCGCACCCAAGCCTTCACGTTGTCCGTGCGCACCCATATTGACCGGGACTCCCGCACGCTGCAGCTCGGTCGCGGTACGAGCAACATTAAATACGTTAAAGTCTTCTTCGGGTGCTGTCTCACGACGTACGCTGCGAGGCTCCAACACTGAACGTGGAACATAACGCGATAAGATAGGATGTTTCCACACATCGGTGCGAGCATACCAATAGTGCTCACCATCTAAACCGCCATATCCGACGATCAAAGTTGGGGTATAACCCACCTGAGTCTGTGACCACAATTGCTTCACGTCGTCATAGGCATTTGCAACCGGAATGGAATGTTCTACGCCGGTATGACCATCAATTACCATCGTCATATTGTGTTGGAATAGAGAACCACCTTCTGGCACAACCATCATGCCTGTTTGGCGAGCTGCTTCCAAGATCTGTTGACGTTGTTCACGACGAGGTTGATTGTAACTTTTCACAGAAATTGCACCGGATGCCTTGAGGCGTTTCATATGGGTCAATGCATCGTCAAGATTATTTACGACAGCACTAAAATTCGCTTTTGCACCATACAAAATAGTTCCGGTCGAAAATATTCTAGGCGCAACCACGTTACCCGCCTTTTGCATCTCACTGTGAGTGAAGATTTCTGCTGTGTTATTCGATGGATCATGAATTGTGGTCACACCAAATGCCAAGGAAGCAAAATCAACCCAGCTTTGTTGTGGAATCACTTGCCCCTCACCCATGCCACCATGCCAATGCACATCAACCAATCCTGGAATAATGGTTTTGCCCGTCGCATCGAGTTGTTTCGCGCCCGATGGAACCGCCACACTATCCACTGTGCCGATGGCCAAAATGCGATTGTCTTTCACCACTACACGCGCATTCTCAATGACTTCATCGCCTTTCATTGTTACGACACGTGCACCTGAAATCACCGTCACACCAGTCGGCTTATCAGCATTCGCGCGGAAGCCAATTTTCACTCCATTTTCAATTGGCTTTGAAGTTTCTTTTGCGGCACCTGGAACGAAATTGAAAGCATCCATCAACGTGCTTGTAAATAATTCATCACCCAAAGCAAAATGCAATTTTTGACTGTCGCCGGACCAATGCAAATAGTCTCCTGCATTCACATCCAATTGCTTAACAGGTAAAGCATCTACTTTCGCCCCCACACTGATTGGTTTGCCTGCCATCGGCATAGGCATTACATAGGCATGGAAACGCTCATTAAATGCCAACCATTTTCCATTTGGAGAGATTGAAAACGACGAGACGAAATCACCTTTCGCGACCGCGACATCCTCCGTTTTATCCAAGGCAACACGAAACAATGAAGTCGTCCAATCAACCTCGCCGGAATACTTGGTACGGGTCAAATAAACGGCATCACTCTCACTCGAAAATTGCGGGGCGTTACCATCATCAGCGATTTTTCGAGGCAATGATTTTCCGTCTGCGGCCACTGCGAAAACGCCAGTTTCTAAACCATGCCAAGGTGAGGTTAGATAACCACCGCGTGCCTTTACAAAAACCACTTGTTTGCCATCAGGCGAAATTGCGACATCAGTAAATTTCCCAGGCTCTTTGGTCAATACAATTTCCTGACTGTTGCGCAAATTCAAAACGCGTACACTGCCTAATTTCTCGTCGTCCCAAGTCGTGTAGACAACGGACAGACCATCGCGAGAAAATCGCGGGAAATATTCAAAATGGTCAGTTTGTTTGGTCAATCGACGTGGCGTACCGTTTGGCAAATCACGGATATACAAATAGCCCATTGCAGAATAAACAACCTTATCCTCTTGCGGAGCAACATTAACCCAACGCAACTGCTTCACGTCAAATTGATCGCTACCAACAGCTGTTTCAAAACGCACAGCAGGTCTGATCTCACGCGTATCTTGAATATGAAACGGAATCTCTTTAGCCACTTGAGCAAACGGATCTACACGCCATATTTTGCCCTTCGCCCAAACGACGAGTTGTTTCGCATCAGGCATCCACGAAAAAGCTGGATACACACCATGGATTGCCCATGCTTCTTGCATATCACGCTCTAAATGGCTCCAAGCAGGAAATTCTTCGCCTGTCTTCAAATCTTTCAAAAACAATGTCGATTGATTACGGACTCGGCGTACAAAAGCCAAATACTTACCATCAGGCGAAGGAGTCGGGCGAACCGCACCGCCAGCGCCACTTACGAATGGAATAGTTTTTCCATCACGCAAGTCTTTTCTAAAAATTTGATAAATTTGACCATTTGAATCTTTGTTATATTCAAACGCCGTTCCACCTGTCGTATCTTGAGAGTAATAAACATAACGACCATCAGGTGAAAATGCTGGCTCTCCCAAGTCCTTTTGCCAATTTGGCTTTTCATTAATTTGAACACCAGAACCACCGCTGGCATGGAACATCCAAATTTCGCCAGAGCCTAAAGAACGCGTACCAGAATAATGTTTACGCGCAGCGATAAATTGTCCATTTGGATGCCACACAGGGTTATTTAACAGACGAAAGTCTTCTTTTGTTACTGCATGAGGATTGCTACCATCAGCATTCATCACCCAGATATTGTCGCCACCGCCAGCGTCTGACATATAAGCAATTTGTTTCCCATCAGGAGAAAATCGTGCTTGCATCTCCCACGCCATAGAATGAGTCAAGGCTTTCGCTTCTCCACCAGCGATCGGCATAAGATACAGATCACCAAGCACATCAAAAATAATTTGCTTGCCGTCTGGGCTGACATCGACACTCATCCAGGTACCTGAATTTATGTCCAATTTTGCCGTCTTACTTTCACCAGGTGGACTATTCACATCCCATTTCTTTTTAGGTGCATCTGCTGCGCCTGCGAACGTGGATATTGCTATGAATGATGCAGCAATCACATTGCGACTAATTGTTCGCATGAAACTCCCCCAAATATTATCAAAATAAAAATCAAGTATGCATTTGAATTGGCATTTCAGTCAATTTGTATTGATTTTGACTTACTGATAGCTATGACAAAAGGATCGAGAACTTGGTTCAAGTATATCTAGCGAAACATTAGCAAAATAAGCGCTATACCAAGTCTTTAAGACCTGTCTTTGATTAAAAATTAGGAGAAGGATACATCTCCGCTGTTAGCGATAGAAAACAGGAAAGAAAAGGAAGAACCTTGAAACTGAAAAGGTGGCCGTGACCTTTAGACATTCAGACAAACTTTATGAGGTGAGGAAGAAGTCTTAAATAGATATCATCTCAACCTAAGGTAGAAGGCGTTAGACCATATCCAAAGTCGTAGAGGAGGATATTGAACAAATCACATTCGAGTAAAAAAGCAAAAGCCCCGTATTCTGTGGAGAATACGGGGCATGCTGGAATAAAAGCCTGACGATGACCTACTTTCACACTGGTTGCAGCACTATCATCGGC